>NZ_CP080417.1:3953852-4307704 GCF_019457535.1 Shewanella halotolerans
CCGGTGAACTGATCGCCGCTGTAACCACGCAGGCGCTTAAAGCCCCCCAGGCCCACCCCGGCAAATCCAGGCGGACGCCCGTTGGTCTGACTGTTTGGGTCAAAGTCGTTCCAGGTAGGGGTGTCGGCGAGATAAAAGTTAAAGGCCAATACTCGGCTGTCGAACCAGCCAGATTGCCCTAGGGACAGATAGAGGCTCTGCTCAAACTCCCAGGTGGTCCAGCTCTGACGCTGGCTACTGCCCCAGTCGCGGGTCAGGGTCAGGCTGGTGCGCCCGCCCTGCTTACTGTTCTCGCGATCGTCGCGGTTGTCCCAGGCAAGCTCAAGCTCAAGCCCCCGCGCCGATTGTGGCAGCGACTCATATCCCTCTAGGCGTTGCTCGGTATAAAAAGGGGTCAGTTCTATGCTGCTCACCCCTGAGGTGAGCGGGTTCCATTCCTGGTTGCCTAATGGTGCGCTGCGCAAACTGGCGGCCGCGCCCTTGGCGCCTCGTCCCCAGGGCAGCACATATTTAAGGTGCAACCTGGCAAAGGACTCATCCCCCAGAGTCACCACCCGCTCAGGCGCATCGGCGGCGCGTCCCACCTCCTGTCCGGGGATGTAGAAGATCCCTTCTGTGTAGCGGGCGCGGTAATACTCACCGGAAAACAGCCAGCTATCGACACCCGGCAGCTGATAGTCGTTGGCGCCAAGATAGGTGACCCAGGAGTCGTTGGCGGTGCCCAGCCCCAAGGCAAACAGGGAGGCCTGACGCTGACCGGCATGCTTGACCACGCCAGCGGCGCCTACAGAGGTACTCAGGCTCTCGGTAGCGAAGATGAAGGGCACGGCCACATACTCGGCCTCGGTGCCATCGTCGCTGCTCACCTGAACCTGAGGTGCCAGGTCATCGCTGGCCAGTGCCTGCTGACTCCCTAAGGCGAGCAAGCCTGTAAATAACAGACGGCTAGCCCGAGAAGCTAGCCGCATGAGAAATAATTTCGCCATGAACAACTTAGTCATCTGATCATTCGAGGCAGACGGCGACACGGGGAGTCAGCTTAGTCACCAGCTCATAGGCGATAGTGCCGATATGCTCGGCCACCTCTTCGACCGGCAGCGCCTTGCCCCAGAGCACGGCGGTATCGCCCACCTTGTCTGTGGCATCCAGGCCGAGATCCACCGTCAGCATATCCATGGAGACACGTCCCACCACGGGCACCAGGCGGCCATTGACCCAGACAGGTGTACCTTCTGGGGCGTTACGGGGATAACCATCGCCATAACCTATGGCCACCACGCCTAGCTTGGTGTCTTGCTTGGCGCACCAGTAGCTGCCATAGCCGACGGGGTCGCCGGCCTTATGATCCCGCACCGCAATCAGCTGAGACACCAGCTCCATGGCGGGCTCCAGGCCATGATTGCGACCGAGATCGCCGACCACAGGCGAAACGCCATAAAGCGCGATCCCCGGGCGGATCCAGTCTGCCTGAGTCGCCTGCCAGTAGAGGGTCGCGGCCGAGTTGGCCAGGGTGCGATCGCCAGGAAGGTCTGCCGTCATCAGCTCGAAGCGGCGCGCCTGCTCGGCAGTCGCGGGATTATCCGGCTCGTCGGCGCAGGCAAAATGTGTCATCAGATTGATGGGCTTGGCCACGTTGGGACAGGCCTGCAGACGCTGATAGATAGCCTCAAACTGATCCAGATTAAAGCCCAGACGATGCATGCCGGTATCTATCTTCATCCACACGGTCACCGGCTTGGCCAGGTTGGCGGCCTCCAGCATCTCGAGCTGCGACTCGTGGTGCACCACGGTATCGATATCATGCTCGACCAGGGTCGCCACGTCGCTTGGGCGAAAGAAGCCTTCCAGCAGAAGCAGCTTGGCGCTCACACCACCGGCCCTGAGCTCCAGTGCCTCTTCGAGGCGCGCCAGGCCGAAGCCGTCGGCGCTGGCCAGGCAGTGGGCCACATTTAATAAGCCATGACCATAGCCGTTGGCCTTCACCACGGCCATCACCTTACTCTGGGGTGCCAGCTGGCGTAATCGCTTTAGGTTAGCTTTCAGCGCATCGCCGCTGATCTCTGCTCGGGGAAAGGATTTCAAACAATAACCTTAATGTTAATGGCGTCGAGACTCGATGAGGGTAACGCAAAATAGCGACCCATAGGGCTAATTAAATCAAGTTTAATCTCACCCTATGAGCTTAGTCGGATTAATCTTCTTCGAACTGCGGACCGGCGTAGTTATCGAAACGGGAGAACTGGCCCTGGAAGGTCAAACGTACCCGGCCGATGGGGCCGTTACGCTGCTTACCTATGATGATCTCCGCGGTGCCCTTATCTTCGGAGTCGTCGTTATACACCTCATCACGATAAATAAACATGATCAAATCCGCATCCTGCTCAATAGAACCAGATTCACGCAAGTCGGAGTTTACCGGGCGCTTGTCGGCACGTTGCTCTAGGGAGCGGTTGAGCTGCGACAGGGCGATCACCGGGATCTCGAGTTCTTTCGCCAACGCCTTGAGCGAGCGGGAGATCTCGGCGATCTCCAGCGTACGGTTGTCGGACAGAGCGGGCACCTGCATCAGCTGAAGGTAATCGATCATGATCATCGACAGGCCGCCATATTCGCGGGCGATACGTCTGGCGCGGCTGCGCACCTCGGTCGGCGTCAGGCCCGAGCCATCGTCGATATACATCTTGCCCTGCTCCAGCATGATCCCCATGGTGGAGGAGACGCGCGCCCAATCGTCATCGTCGAGCTGACCCGTACGTATCTTGGTCTGATCCACCCGGCCCAGAGAGGCCAACATACGCATCATGATCTGCTCCGAGGGCATCTCCAAGCTGAAGATGAGCACTGGCTTGTCTTCGTGCAGCGCCGCCTGTTCACACAGGTTCATGGCGAAGGTGGTCTTACCCATAGAGGGACGCGCCGCGACGATGATCAAATCGCCCGACTGGAAACCCGCCGTCATGCGGTCGAGATCGTTGAAGCCGCTGGACACCCCGGTCACACCGTTGTGAGGGTTGTTATACAGTTCCTCGATCTTATCGACCGTCTTCTCGAGGATGGTCTTGATCCCCTCTGGGCCCTCGTTGGCGTTGGCGCGCTGCTCGGCGATCTTAAATACCTTGCTCTCGGCCAGATCCAGAAGCTCGCTGGAGTTACGCCCCTCGGGGTTAAATCCGGCGTCGGCGATCTCGTTGGCCACCTTGATCATCTCGCGCACCACGGCGCGTTCACGCACGATGGCGGCGTAGGAGAGAATGTTACCCGCGCTCGGGGTGTTCTTGGCGATCTCGCCCAAATAGGCGAAACCACCGGCATCTTCCAGGTTGTCTTCCAGCTCCAACTGTTCGGAGACGGTGATCAGATCGATCGGCTGACCCGCGGCCACCAGGGCCTCCATGGCGGTAAAGATCATCTTGTGGGAGCGGGAGTAGAAGTCATCCTTCACCACGGCCTCGGCCACCTTATCCCAGGCATCTGAATCCAACATCAAGCCACCGAGCACAGACTGCTCGGCCTCAATCGAATGGGGCGGCATCTTCAATGCGTCGATCTGTATATCTCTAGGCTTTTTCTTAGCCTGAAATCCACCTTGCTGTGACATTAACTCTCCAAATTTCCAACGATTAGGCAAAATATGATATAAAACCCGGGTCAAGCAGAAACAGGCCTCTTACCTGTTCGTCCTACAAACTTACACATAATAATTAAGGAATAAACATGCGCAAAGCATTGGTTGCAGCCTTAATGCTGTCATCTGGCGTAGTGATTGCCGATGAAGGGCAATGGCAACCGTATCAAATGCCTTCGATCGCCGACAAGCTGAGCGAACGCGGTATCCAAATTCCAGCAAAACAACTCGCCGATCTGACCCAATATCCTATGAATGCAGTTGTCGGACTGGGGTATTGTACCGCCAGTTTCGTGTCCCCCCAAGGGTTAGTTGTGACGAATCACCACTGCGCCTACCGCGCGATTCAATACAACAGCAAGAAAGAGCACAACTACATCGCCGATGGCTTCCTGGCGCGCAAACAAGCGGACGAACCTTCTGCCGGCCCTAACGAACGTCTCTACATCACAGAGGCGGTCACCAACGTAAGCGAGCAGGTCACCAAAAACCTCAGCGACGATCCGCTGAAACGCTACGAAGAGATCCAGGCCAACCGTAAGGCACTGATCAAAGAGTGTGAGAGCGACGACAACTATCGCTGCTCGGTGCGCAGCTTCCACAACGGTCTGGAATACTACCTGATCAAGCAGCTGATCATTCGCGACGTGCGCTTGGTGTACGCGCCACCTAAGAGCGTCGGCTCATTCGGCGGCGATATCGACAACTACGAATATCCACGCCACTCCGGCGACTTCACCTTCCTGCGCGCCTATGTAGGCAAGGACGGCAAGCCGGCGGCCTACTCGCCTGACAACGTACCCTTCAAGCCTAAGAGCTACCTGAAGATCAACGCCGATGGCGTCAAGGCGGGCGACGGTGTGTTCGTGGCCGGTTACCCGGGCTCGACCAGCCGCTACCGCCTCACCAGCGAGCTGAAGTTTGCCAGCGACTGGCTCTACCCTACCCTGGCCAAGCGTTATCAGCAGCGCATCGACACCATAGAAGCCATGGGCGCTCAGGACGCAGGCGTTAAGATCAAGTACGCCGGCACCCTGGCCTCTATGGCCAACCGCATGAAGAAATATAACGGTCTGCTCGACGGCTTCAAGGCCACCGACATCGCCGGCATCAAGCAGGGTCGTGAAGACGACTTCCGCAAGTGGCTCACCACAGACGCCCAGTACCAGAGCTATCAGGCCAAGTTTGATCAGCTAGAGACTCTGCTAGTTGAGCAGCGCCAGGCGCAGCAGACCCGCTACTTCTTCGAGAACGCCCAATCGAGCGATCTGCTCTCTGCGGCCAACCGCCTCTACCGTCTGGCCAAAGAGAAGACCAAGCCAGATGCCGAGCGTGAAGAGGGCTACCAAGAGCGCGACATGAAGATGTTCAAGGCGCGCCTCAAGCGTATCGACTCAAGCTTCGCCATCAGTGTCGACAAGACACTCTGGCTACAGGATCTCGACGCCTATCTTGCACAGGACAACCGCGTACCTGAGCTCGATGCCATGCTAAAATCGGACGATACTGAGGTGAGCCTGAGCGACAAGCTGGATGGCCTCTACTCGCTAACCGGCCTCACCAACCAGGATGAGCGTCTGGCCTGGATGGACGCCGATGTGAAGGCGTTTGAAACTAGCGCCGATCCTTTCATCCGCATCGCCGTGGCCCTGTACGACACCAACCTGGCTCAGGAGCAAGCCAAGAAGACCCTGGCCGGTAAGCTGTCTAAGGCACGTCCTGGCTACATGGAAGCGGTTATCGCCTATTACAAGGCCAACAACTGGCCCGTCTACCCAGATGCCAACGGCACCCTGCGTATCACCTACGGCATGGTGGATGGTTACCAGTCGAAAGATGCCCTCTACAAGCAGCCCTTCACCCGCCTGGAAGGTATAGTCGCCAAGCACACGGGCGTTGAGCCGTTCGATGCACCTCAAAAGGTGCTGGATGCCATCAAGGCCAAGCGCTATGGCAGCCACAAGGTCGAGTCTGTCTATCAAGACCCAGCTTCTTGGTTATGCCGCCTCTTCTCTTGCCTGGATAAGCCGGAAAGCTTCGGCTCTGTGCCGGTGAACTTCCTCTCCAGCGTCGACACTACAGGCGGCAACTCTGGCTCGCCCGTGTTTAACGGCAAGGGCGAACTGGTGGGGCTAAACTTCGACTCCACCTATGAGGCGATCACCAAGGACTGGTTCTTCAACCCGACCATCACCCGCGCCGTGCACGTGGATTTCCGCTACATTCTGTGGATGATGGATGAGGTGGATCACGCCGACAACCTGATGGGCGAGCTGGACCTAGTCAGAAACTAGTCGGAAACTAGTCTTAAGTCAGAGCGTTTACCCTATCGACAATACCCGGCCTCGCCGGGTATTTTTTTACTTGTCGCTAACTCGGCAGTGGCATAGGTTAATAAGATGGACATCAAGATGAGGCATAGGACGAGGCATAGGATGAGCAGCCCATTAGGCGGATTTTATCTCGCGGCCCAACAACGAAGAATGCAGGCCCTGCAGCGCCAGCGCGACACACCTAAGTGCCGCCTCAACTTAACCCTCACATGCGACGACCGACCGCTTATCGCACAATGCCTCACTCTCGAGCCAGGCGTGAGTGAACTTAGCAATCAAACAGTGAGTATCCAGCTTTGCTCAAGCTTCACCCCAACGGGCCTGCTTAAGGTGGTGAGTGACATCTACCTATGCACTGCGGATGAACCTCGCCATATCGGCACGCAAGAACTCTACCTTAGCCCGAATGAACCCGTGACCAGCCTGGTAGCAGGCAACTGTCACTATCGACTCACTCTGATGGCCTCGCAGCTAGCACAGGATAATACCAAGCAAAATAGGCTTGAGAGCAGCTAGCGGTATATTCCAGGCATAAAAAAACACCGCACTAATCAGATTAGCGCGGTGTTTCTTTTAATCGTTTAAAACTGTGTATTAGTCTTCTGCAACAACAGAAAGCTTAACAACAGCCTTAACTTCAGCGTGAAGCTGAACGTCGATTTCGAATTCACCAGTAGCGCGGATAGCACCTAGTGGTAGACGAACTTCGCTCTTAGCCAGTTCAACGCCAGCAGCAGTTACTGCATCAGCGATGTCACGGTTACCGATTGAACCGAACAGCTTGCCTTCGTCGCCTGCTTTAGAAGCGATAACAACAGTTTCAAGAGCAGCCAGCTTCTCAGCGCGCTCTGTAGCAGTTGCTAGTTCAGCAGCTAGCTTAGCTTCTAGTTCAGCACGACGTGCTTCGAATACTTCAGTGTTAGCAGCGTTAGCAACTACCGCTTTACCTTGAGGTAAAAGGAAGTTACGAGCATAACCAGCTTTAACTGACACTTGGTCACCCAGGTTGCCCAGGTTAGCGATTTTATCAAGTAGAATAACGTTCATTATTAATTCCTCTAAATTGATGCGCTATTACTGATGTAGATCAGTGTAAGGCAGTAGAGAAAGATAACGAGCACGCTTGATAGCGCGAGCCAGTTGACGTTGGTATTTAGCGTTTGTACCAGTGATACGGCTAGGAACAATTTTACCACTTTCAGTGATGTAGTTCTTTAGAGTAGCGATATCTTTGTAATCGATCTCAGTAACGCCTTCTGCAGTGAAACGGCAGAACTTGCGACGACGGAAATAACGTGCCATTTTGACAGTCTCCTAAGTTTTCAATTCGACATTTTCAGCGTGTAATACCAGGCGGTTTTGTCCATTGCGTCCTCTCTGGAGGGCGATGAAACCTTTGACCTCAATATCCACACCGGTTTTCAGTTTGTCTGTGATGCTGTTAAAGCGTTCGCCACTTAATATCACTTGCATCTGGCAGTATACGTTTCTCAGCATCTCTGCTTCATAAACCTGCGATTTGTGTTCCAGCATGATCACACAATGTGGGATGCCTGCCGGGCTACTAAAGCTTCTGGACCGGGTTATGGTTCCAGATAACACCAAGTGATTGGTGGCCACAAATAAACTTACTCTGCTGCGTTTTCAGCGGCTTCTTCAGATGCTTCAGCTTCTACAGCTGGGCGCTCTTCGCTAGAACGACGTGCTTCACGCTCGTCTTTCGCTTTAGCCATTGGAGAAGCTTCGGTGATGGCACCCTTGGTACGCATAACCATGCTACGAAGAACAGCGTCGTTGAAACGGAAAGCTGTTTCTAGCTCTTCAACCGATTCTGCAGTCGCTTCTACGTTCATCAGAACATAGTGAGCTTTATGCAGTTCGATGATTGGGTAAGCCAGTTGACGACGGCCCCAGTCTTCTAAACGGTGGATTTGACCGCCAGCTTGGGTAAGGATACCCGTGTAACGTTCGATCATACCTGGCACTTGTTCACTCTGATCAGGGTGAACTAAAAATACGATTTCATAATGACGCATTTTTTGCTCCTTACGGTTATCTAGCCTCGTTGTTGGCTCAGTCAGACCAAATGGAGGCAAGGAACTAAATAAAGTGACTGAATTAAGCCGCGGAATAGTACATGGTCACACCTCAAAACTCAAGCAATATCTTTCGTTATTCACTTTGCCCATTGCCCGGTGAAACGGTATGATAGTCCGCTGTCATTTTTGTGTTCTAGACGCGTGCAAAAAATAAAAATAATGTTAAGAGCAACAAGTTTATTTATCACACTCGGCCTCAGCCACAGCGCCTGGGCATTGGTGCCCCCGGACTATCAGGAACCCCCCAGCGACTTCTCTGCCGAGATAGAGGCCGGGCTGCAGATTAACACGGGTAACACAGAGTCCAGCAGCTTCAATGGCCGCACCAAACTCGTCTACGACACAGACAACTTTCGTCAGGAAGGAGTATTCAAGGCTTACTTCGCCTCCGACTCGGAAAAGACCACCTCGGAGAAATACGACGTCCAGCTCCAGTCGAGCTACAAGATCTACTCAGGCTATGTCTTCGCCCGCGGTGATTTCACCGAAGACAGATTCGGTAGTTATACCCGCATCTCCACAGTGTCGACCGGTTATGGTTTTGACGCCATCAGCGACGACAGCACTAAGCTGAGTCTCGAAGTCGGTCCAGGTTATCGATACAACCTGCCCCAGGTGAGTGAGTCAGTGCCCGACCCCGAGGCCGACCGCGAGATCATTCTGCGTACCGCCGCCAAGTTCGAGCAGAAGATCCACGAATACACCAGCTTCAACGCCGACCTCACCGCCGAGACCGGCGAGGCCAACAACACAGTCACCCTGGACATGAGTTACAAGAACACCCTATTCCAGGACTGGGCGTTTAAAATCGGCATGAACATCAAGTACACGGAAGTGGTACCTGAAGGGTCGAAGCAGACAGATACCGTCACCACCTTTAATCTGCTGTACACCTTCAAATAAAGGTTTGAGTGCCCCCAAATGATGGGGCAATTAATCTGACTTGCCAGTCGTGGCCACTAGCCACTTTGATATTTGCTCGGAAGCCTTGAACCATGGCTTGATGATGTATCAATTGCCTGCCGCAGGCTTTATGTGCAAACACGTTTTTGGCACGCCACTAGCACTTCCCTGTGGGCTCTACGAAATCATCCCTGATTTCGAAGGCCAATAACGTGTTTACACCGATATCTATCGTCTCTTCGATTTCACCTTACTGGTGTCAGTCGGTTATCAATCAGGAGCGAATCTGTTTTAGACATTATTATCTTTTCTCAATTCGTTCCATATACTCTGGCTTGAGCCAAACGTAGTGAATGATTTTTCAACATCACTTGCAACTGTTGAGGAGATAGCTGAAACACCTGAAGAACCTCATTTCCCTCGACATCAAATCGGTTTTGCTCACCAACATACTTAATACTCGTTCCCAATAAGTTTAGTGTCTGCTTATCAAAGCTATATAGCATCGTATTTCGCTTTTCTTTTAGTCCAGGCACCATACCCAAAACTGTCAAAGACTGATTCACACCAACTTTCTCAAAGAAGGCTCGTTCCTTTAACTGCCACTCCGCAAGATATTCCTTAAAAGATTCTTTATCTGTAAAAAGCGAATCGAACCAATCATGCTCAAACCCTCCATATAAGGATTGCAGCGAACCACCATGCCAACCAAGTACAGCTCCTTCTTCAACTATGACATTACTACTGGCGGTCGCAATATAGTTGGCACAAGAAGAGGCACATACTCCTCTAATGATTACGTTCAATTGATGGGAGTGAACGAGTTCACCAAGGTAAATACCTGACAAAACATCCCCCCCAACACTTTTGATTACGATTGTAGCGACTTGTTGGAATTGAGCGTTTAACAGCTCTTCAAAAACAGCTACATTTTGCTGTGTTATAGAGCCGTCAAAAAGAATAGTATCTGGAGAAATTAGGCTAATCTTGGCTTGTTCATCGATCCTAGTATTCGAACAACCAACAAAAATCAGAGTAAGCCAGAGTGTAAGAATCCATCTCATTAATTGCTTCCTTGTCAAATGCACTGCTATTACGGCAAAAATCATCTTAAAATGTAACCAATGAAGCCAAACCTAAGAGGCTATCAAAATAGGTGAACGCTGCTTTTATCATTCGATATCAAGGATAACTCCCGCTGACTTGGCTTGTTAGCTGCTTTGCTCAATAGCCTTTATTAAGTTTTCAGGATCGTTTGTACCCAAACTAACGGTTGTGCCATCTTTGAGTTTTAATTCAACAGCTGTTAGACCTGAAACGTTATATAACCATCCAGTTGAAATTAAACGAATTCCAAGCCCATAGTACCATTTCGTTCTTGTCTTTTTGATCGACTCGATTTCAGATATTTTTATTGATTTATTCCAAAATTTTGGACCAAAAACCACTTTACTTCTCCACCTTCCACTTTAATGGTTAATGATGAAAAAAGAATAGAAAGCACACCTAAAATTAAATACGCAAATCCAATAGGTTCGGTAGGCTTCGTTACCGAAGCAAAGACAAGCACCAATACTACAATTCCCATAATTGAAAGCATCGCGATTCCAGGCTGAGTGTTTTTATACTGCATAACGATCTCCTTTCTACAGCTAGTGGCTTATTATCCGACCTACCGGATAAATCCCTGCCGATAATTAATTTACACTCCAAGTACCGATGTAACCAATTGATGAAGAGGCTAATCCATCACTATTTGGCCTATATACAGTTAAAGCATTCCTCAAAATTAATCAACATCATTTGCCAATGCCAAGTGAAGCCAAATCGAAGAGACGTTTAGATGCGGGGGTAAGCACTTCCCCCGCCGGGCAGCCGATAGATATTAAGGAAGGTGCGTTCCTCAAACTTAACTAACAAATGAATGAATCGTCAATTGCTACAATGCAAACGAAATTGAATGGCATTGGAAGAATTGGTTCCCACCTATAACAAACTCTTTAGATCTCTAATTTTATGAGACAAGTCCATGTTCTCTTGCCTAATTTGTTGATCTGTTTTCCGAATAGACTTCTCTATTTCTCTAACTTCGGTATCCGAAGTGCTCGCAGCGCTTAGCTTTTGATGTTCAATAGACCTTTGCTCATACAAAGACTTTAATCTTTCATTGTGAGCCTTAGTCATCTCTTCAATTTGCGACTCAACGAAATCAGTAGATAGAGGAGAACGGTTTTGTGCAGAAGTAATCATGGCTTCCACCAGGGGATTCGGTTCATGTTCCAAAAGCTTGGGTATGTGTGGTGCGGTAAAAGCCAGTACTCCTAACACCAGTGAAAAGGCCATATAAAAATAGATAGCCTTAAAATACTCCTTACGCTCTTCTCTTACTTGTTTATTTAACAGGAGTCGATAAGCCATAAAAGCGAGCAAAAAGGCTAAACCGCCAAACCCTAAATTTAGTATTTCAACTATGTTCATTCCCTTGCCCACTGTTTCAGCCTAGAAGCCTTATCATCCGAAAGCAGCTATATTACAAATCCTACATAAGTATTTAAATACTGAATAGAATTTTACTGCTCATAAAATCACTCTTTCATACCCCTACATATAAAAAGAACCTAGAACTGGATAACCCAATGCTGCTCAATCGAAGAGACGTTAGATACCGGGTGTAAGCACGCTTTTGGCTCTCGGCGGCATGGACGCCGCCGTGAAGCGTATAGGGATATATTCACAGCGTGCCAAAAGAGTGCTTGCACATCCCCCGCCGGGCAGGCGATTGATAACAGCGAAGGTTAACGCTACAAAACCCAACCCAAGTACACATTCCCCCGCTGGGCAGGCGATTGGTAACAGCGATGGTTAACGCTGCACAACCCACCCCAAGCAAATATCCCCCGCCGGGCAGGCGTTAGATAACAATGAAGGTTAACGCTACAATCCCCTCACTAAACGACCACGTCATCAAACGACAAATACAAAAATGCCGATGAAGCCTAAACCTCATCGGCATTCCTACCACCTATGGAAACCCACTAGGCCAACTCAAAAATTGAAAGATCGAATTTCCGATCACCCCAACCTTTGGCGAACCGCCTCAAACAAACAGATCCCAGTGGCTACAGAGACGTTGAGGCTAGAGACGCTCCCCGCCATCGGGATAGACGCCAGCGAGTCGCAGCTCTCGCGAGTCAGGCGGCGTAGGCCCTTGTCTTCGGCGCCCATGGCGATGGCGATAGGGCCTTTCAGGTCGGCCTTGTAGAGGTCGTGCTCGGCTTCGCCGGCGGCGCCGACGATCCACACGCCCTTCTCTTGCAAGGCCTTCATGGTGCGCGCCAGGTTAGTCACCTGAAACAGGGGCACCACTTCGGCGGCTCCGCAGGCAACCTTGCTAACGGTTGGCGTGATGCCAACCGAATTGTCGCGCGGCACAATCACCCCATGTACCCCGGCGGCGTCGGCGTTACGCAGACAGGCGCCCAGGTTGTGAGGGTCGGTTACGCCATCGAGGATCAACAGAAACGGCGTCTCTGTCTTATCCAGTAGCGCCAGCAGATCGTTATCATTGAGTTGCTTGGCAGGCTTAGCGCGTACCAGCACGCCTTGGTGCTGACTGCTACCGGCCTTGTCGTCCAGCGCCTTGCGTGAGGCCTGCTGCACTGACACACCATATTCGGCGGCCATAGCGATCAGCGGCATCAGACGCTGATCGTCGCGCCCCTGCAACACCCACATCTCGATCACCCGCTCAGGGCTGTTTTTTAGCAAGGCCTCGACGGCGTGGATGCCGAAGGTGAAATCTTGTTTCTTCATCTAATTTGAGTCTCTTATTTCTTACTGCTGCGCTTCTTCACGCTCTTACGTTTCTTGGCGCCCGGCTTGGCCGATGACTTCTTCGCCCCGGCCTTCGACTTGCTCGCGCCCGCCTTACCGGCTCCCGACTTACCTGCTCCGGGCTTACTTGTCCCAGGTTTAGCGTCGCTGCGTCTGGCGGAGCGGCGCTTACCGCTCGGCTTGTCATCTTCTTTACCCTTGCGCGCCATCTTGGCACCCTCGAGGTTGACCCGCTCGCGGGCGGTCAGTGGCTTCTTGGCGCGGCGGGGGCGCGACGTCTTACCATCGTCGCCCACCATCATGAGATCGATCTGGCGATCGTCCAGGTTGACCGCGGCCACCTTGACGGTAACTGGGTCGCCTATCTGATACACCTGGCCCGAGGCCTCGCCCACCAGGCGCTGACGCATATTATCATAGTGATAATAGTCGCCACCCAGGGTGGAGATATGCACCAGACCATCGATGAAAAGATCGCTCAGACGGACAAACATGCCAAAGTGAGTCACAGAGGCGATCACCGCCTCGAAGGTATCGCCCACATGGTCACGCATAAACTCACACTTGAGCCAATCGCTGACATCGCGGGTCGCCTCGTCGGCTCGCCGCTCTGTGTTGGAACACTCCTCGCCCAGCAGATCCAGCTCTTCGATCTGGTAGTGGTAACCGCCATCCAGCGTCCACTTGTCGCTGGCCTCACCACGTTCCTTCGCCAACAGGTAACGGATCACCCTATGGAGGATGAGGTCCGGGTAGCGGCGAATCGGCGAGGTAAAGTGAGAGTACTCCTCCAGTGCCAGGCCGAAGTGGCCCTCGTTATCCGGGGTGTAGGTTGCCTGACGCATGGAGCGCAGCAACATCACCTGGATCAGCTCGGCATCGGGTCTGTCGACCACCTGTTCCATCAAGGCCTGATAGTCGGCCGGCTCAGGCTCTAGGCCACCGCCCATCGACAGGCCGCGCTCCTTGAGGAAGTCCTTGAAGTTGGTCAGCTTCTGCTCAGACGGCGCCTCATGCACCCGGTAGAGCACCTCGCCCTTATGCTTCTTCACAAACTTGGCCGCCGCCACGTTGGCCAGGATCATGCACTCTTCGATGATCTTATGGGCCTGGTTACGGGTGCGCGGCTCGATGCGCTCGATCTTACGATCGGCGTTGAAGATAAACTGGGTTTCCGTGGTCTCAAAGGCGATGGCACCGCGCTGGGCACGGGTATCGTCCAAGGTCAGGTAGAGCGACTGCAATGTCTGCAAATGCGGGAAGAGTGGCTTGAGCTCATCGCTCACCTCGCCACCCTCGAGCATATCCGCCACCTGGGTATAAGTGAGGCGCGCGTGGGAGTGCATCACGGCCGGGTAGAACTTGTAACCCGACAGCTTACCCGTTGCCGAAATGGTCATCTCGGCAACCATACAGAGGCGGTCGACCCCTGGGTTGAGGGAGCAGAGGCCGTTAGACAGCTTCTCCGGCAACATAGGGATCACCTGAGACGGGAAGTAGACAGAGTTACCGCGTGCGCGGGCCTCTTTGTCCAGCGCCGACTCGGTGCGTACATAATGACTCACGTCGGCGATGGCGACCCACAGGCGCCAGCCGCCACTCTTCTTGGTCTCGGCGTACACGGCATCGTCGAAGTCGCGTGCATCTTCACCATCAATCGTAACCAAAGGTAGCCTGCGCAGATCGACTCTGCCCTGCTTATCCTCTTCGGTCACCTCATCGGGGATCTTACGCAGCTTCTTCTCGATCAGGCTCGACCAGGTATGGGGCAGATCATAGTTGCGCAGGGCAATCTCTATCTCCATGCCCGGCGCCATCTCTTTGCCCAGTACCTCTGTGACCTTGCCCGCCGCCTTCATGTAGCGACCGGGGCGGCGTGTCAACTCGACCACCACCACATCGCCCTGACGGGCGCCGTTGCGAGCGTCATCGGGGATCAAGATCTCCTGGGTGATACGCTTGTCGTCGGCGATGACAAAGGCCATGCCGGAATCCAGATGGAAACGCCCCACCAGAGGCGCGGTGCGCTCATGGGTCAGACGGACGATGCGTGCCTCGCGGCGCCCCTTACGATCGACGCCAGCCTTCTGCGCCAATACCTTGTCACCGTGAAAATACATCAGCATGTCACGGTTGTTGATAAAGAGGTCGTCGCCGCCCTCATCGAGTTTGAGGAAGCCGAAGCCATCCTTGTGCCCCAGAACGGTACCGCTGAGCAGATCCATACGCTCGGGCAAACCATAGGCCTGGCCACGGGTAAAGACCAGCTCGCCGTCTCGCTCCATGGCTCTGAGGCGACGGCGCAAGGCTTCGAGCTGCTCTTCATCGCTGATGTTCAGCGCCTGGGCGATTTTCTCGCGATTGAGGGGTGATTGCTGTGAGCGTAAGTAATCTAAAATATACTCACGACTAGGAATGGGGTTGTCGTACTTCTCTTGTTCACGCTTTAAATGCGGATCTTTGATCATTCATTATCCATAAATTTTGCCCAGGCTCTCCTGCTGTTGCTAAGGGGCTTAGGGCGTTTACCGGGATCTCAGGTGCGCCTGCTTAGCCCTCTCAACTGCACTTGCGGGCATTTTCGCTTCCAGCACCATCAATAATTTCAGGGCTTCCTGTTTGGTCGCCTCATCACTAAATACATCGTTGTATAGCCAGTGGTAACCCATCTCATAGTCTCTGGGGCTACCATAGCCTTCGCCAAACAATCTGACCAGCATCATGCGCGCAGGCAGATCGCCACTGGCGGCAGCGGGCAGTGTGTATTGCACCGCACGCTCCTTATCTTGGATCACGAACTTACCGTCATGGTAATACTCGGCGATCCTGACCATGGCCTCGGCGCTCCCCTGCTCTGCGGCGTCGCGTAGCATGGAGATCCCCCGTGGCGGATTGGCCGTGACGCAGATGCCATAGTTCAGCATCTCCGCCCATAAATATTGGTACAGCGGCTGCTTCAATACCTCGGCGCGAGCCTCGATATCTTGCACCAGCTGACAGTCGTCCCCCTTGACGCGAGTCAGGTAAGACTTGTCACGGATCATCTCGACAAGCTGCTCTTGGCTGTAGATGTTGACCGCCTTGAGCTCCGCCTTCTTATCGGCAGGCTTGTTATCGCTAGCCTTAACGGCTTGTACCTCGGCTTGTACTTGTGTTTGGGCCTGGGCCAGCGTCGATAGACAGGCCAGCAAAATAACGCATACTAATCTCGTCATCACTCTTGCCTTAACTCCTACCTTAACTCTTGCATTAACTGTTACGTTAGTTAAGGTCTCTAGATTGATCTCACGCCTTATCTTTATGACAGACTTAGGCAGTATACCTTATCTTATCGGCCGCTGCGGCGTTAGCTTAAAAAGTGATTACGCGCTTATCGCTAATCTAGCCTATTTGGCTAAGTTTATTCTAACTAGGCTTACTAACCAGGCTTAATCTAACCAGGTTCGCTTTCGCTACTCTAGGCTAGGCCCTAAAAATAAAAAGGCCGCTTAACGCGGCCCTTATGATTAACTGAACGGATTCACTAGAATCATGGTCTCGTTTCTATCGGGACCCGTTGAGATAATGTCGACTGGCGTTTCCAGTAACTCTTCGATTCGCTTGATATAGTCGAGCGCTGCCTGTGGCAGTTGATCGATAGAGGTCGCACCGAAGGTGCTTTCGCTCCAACCAGGCATAGTCTCGAGCACAGGTGTTACCTGCTCGTAGCCTTCGGCTGCCAGCGGAGTTACGGTAGAGATGCTGCCATCTGGGTACTGATAACCCACACATAGCTTCACTTCTTTCAAGCCGTCGAGTACGTCGAGCTTAGTCAAGCAGAAACCGCTGATGCTGTTGATCTGAACCGCGCGCTTCATGGCAACGATATCTAACCAACCTGGACGACGCTTACGACCTGTGGTCGCACCGAACTCTTGACCCTTAGTACCTAAGTGATCGCCGATCTCGTCACGCAGTTCAGTTGGGAAAGGACCCGCACCTACACGTGTGGTGTATGCCTTGATGATACCGCAGACATAGTCCAGATGACGTGGACCGAAACCTGAACCTGTTGCTACACCACCGGCAGTCGTGTTTGAAGAGGTTACAAACGGATAAGTACCGTGGTCGATATCCAGTAACGTGCCCTGAGCGCCTTCGAACAAAATGTTGTCGCCATTCTTACGGGCCTGATCCAGCAGTTCAGTAACATCGGTACACATGCTCTTCAGATAGTCGGCAATGGCCAACGCATCTTTTAGCGTGGTCTCGTAATCAACCGCTTCGCAACCATAGTATTCGGTCAACATGAAGTTGTGATATGCCATCACTTCCTTCAGTTTCTCGGCGAACAGTTCTGCGTTAAACAGATCGCCAACACGAAGACCGCGACGAGAGATCTTATCTTCATAAGCAGGACCGATACCACGACCCGTTGTACCAATAGCTTTGTTACCGCGTGCTTTTTCACGTGCGATATCTAAGGCACAATGGAAAGGAAGGATTAACGGACACGCTTCGGAGATAAGCAGACGCTCCTCTACAGGGACGCCACGCTCTTTAAGCATGTTGATCTCTTTCATCAGGGCGTCGGGCGCAAGCACAACACCATTACCGATAATGCATTTTACATTATCGCGTAAGATCCCTGATGGAATAAGATGAAGAACGGTTTTGTCACCATCGATAACAAGTGTATGACCAGCATTGTGGCCACCTTGATAACGAACGACATATTTGGCCTGTTCGGTAAGTAGATCGACTATCTTACCCTTTCCTTCGTCACCCCATTGGGTGCCGAGAACTACAACGTTTTTGCCCATTATTTGCTGCAAGGTAGTGGTTAAAACGGGATTTTAGCAGATCTTGGGGGGGAAGTGGCAAGTAATTTATGAAAAAATAATCAATATGACCACGCCCGCGGTCACTAAAGCACCACCCAACCTTTGTAAAACCCGTTGATTTTGGCTGGAAATTTCTTGCAAATATGCCCGCCAACGATTCGGAAATAAAAGCGGACCTATCCCTTCGATAATCAGCACTATGGCCAAAACCAGCATCAGGAGTTGGAATGTCATCTAGGTGTGTTTCCTGTAGCGAACAATTAGGGTTTAAAAATAGCAGAAAACAGCCATAAAAAAACCCAGCACAAGGCTGGGTTTTTCCAATCTTCGCAGCGTAATATTAACGCTTTGAGAATTGTGGCTTACGACGTGCTTTACGTAGACCGACTTTCTTACGCTCAACTTTACGAGCATCACGGGTAACGAAACCAGCGGCACGTAGAGATGGACGTAGAGCTTCATCAAGCTCCATCAGGGCACGAGTGATACCGTGACGGATTGCACCTGCTTGGCCAGTGATACCACCGCCCTTAACAGTTACATAGATGTCTAGCTTTTCAGTCATTTCAACTAGCTCTAGAGGTTGACGAACAACCATACGAGCAGTCTCACGACCAAAATATTCGTCAAGTGGACGTTGGTTCACGACGATGTTACCACTACCTACTTTAGCGAATACGCGAGCAGTAGATGTTTTGCGACGGCCAGTGCCGTAGTACTGAGTTGCAGACATTAGCTTACTCCCGGATTAGATATCAAGAACTTGTGGTTGTTGTGCAGCGTGGTTGTGCTCTGCGCCAGCGTAAACTTTCAGTTTACGGTACATGGCACGTCCTAGAGGACCTTTTGGCAACATACCTTTTACTGCTTTCTCGATAATCATTTCTGGCTTATGATCTTGCAGCTTATCGAAAGTAATCTGCTTGATACCACCTGGGAAACCAGAATGAGAGTAGTAAGTCTTAGCTGCTGCTTTGTTACCAGTTACAGTTACTTTCTCAGCATTGATAACGATGATGTAATCGCCAGTATCAACGTGAGGAGTGTATTCTGCCTTATGCTTGCCACGTAGACGACGAGCGATTTCAGTCGCGATACGACCTAAAGTTTTACCTTCAGCGTCAACAACGAACCATTCGCGCGTCACTGTTTCTGGTGTAGCAGTATATGTAGTCTTCATTTACAAAAACCCAATGTTTAAATTCTGTCTCAAATGCCATTATTTTTTAATAAATAACAACACAAAAAATGCCATTCTCCGCCCCTTCGAGCAAAGAATAAGGCTTTACAACTTCCGCCGTTTTGGCGGAGTAACGAGGGCAGGTCGCGAATTATAGACAAAGCTGAGTTAAAAATCACCTAATTTTTTCAGCTAATTTAAATGATTTACTCAGCTTGGCATCGATTTGATGACGAAAAGGCAAAAAGCGCCCTTTATCGCATTAATCTAGGACTTAGGGCAGCACTTAGGGTAGGTGTTCCAGCGCTAGATAATCGTGAGATTGCATCTCGGTCAGGCGCGAGCGACAGCGTCTGAATTCGAAACTCAGTAGCCCCTGGGTATAGATCTCCTCCAGTGCTACCTCGGCCGAGATGATCAGCTTCACATGGCGCTCGTAGAACTCATCCACCATGGCCAGAAAACGACGGGCGATATCATCCCCCGTGCTCTGGCTACCCATCTGCTCGACGCCGCTGAGCAATACGGTGTGATAGAGACAGGCCAGCTCCATATAGTCGCGCTGACTACGGGGGCCGTCGCACAGGTCGCGAAAATCGATCAGCAACACGCCCTGTGCCTGCTGACGTATGCCTATCTCACGGCCATCGATATCTATGGCCTCGCGGGAAACTTCCGACTCAGGCGCAAGCTGCTGGAAGTAACTCAGCAGGTTCTTGTCGGCCTGAGGATCCAACGGATAATGATAGATCTCCGCCTGCTCCAGGGTGCGCAGACGATAATCTATACCGCTGTCGACATTCAGCACCTGGCAGTGTTTGTTGATCAGCGCAATCGCCGGCAGGAAACGCGCCCGCTGCAGGCCGTTACGATAGAGCTCGTCCGGAATGATGTTTGAGGTGGCGACCAGAGCCACCCCTTCGGCAAATAGCGCCTGAAACAGGGTGCCCAGCAACATGGCGTCTGTGATGTCGGAGACGAAGAACTCGTCGAAACAGATCACCTGATAACGCTCGGCCATCCGCTTGGCAATCACCAACAGGGGGTCTCGTTGCCCCTTGAGGCCGTCGAGGTCCAGATGGATCTGATGCATGAAACGGTGAAAGTGCGCCCTGAGCTTACGCTCGCCCGGCAGGGCATCATAGAAGGTGTCCATCAGATAGGTCTTACCGCGCCCTACCCCGCCCCAGAGATACAAGCCTTGCACCTGAGGCGCTGGCTTAGCCAGGAAACCCAATAGTTTCGCCATCCCCGAGGGCTTTTGCTGCGCCGCCAGCAACTCATCATAGACACGTTGCAGGGCCTTGACCGCCTGCTCCTGAGCAGGGTCATAGGAAAAGTCATCACGTTGTAGATCGGCTTGGTAATGCTGCCAGGGGGTGAGATGCGACACTGAAATTATTCTCTTCTATCCTTAATTCAACCGCCAAATGGTATCACGACAATCGATCCCAGGGTATATGTGGGCCAAGCTAAAACCTAAGCTGGCACAGACAAGCCTTAATGGGACGGTCAAGGCTGTATCGCTCGCTAGTCGATGAAGACTAACGAAAAATTAACCTTTGTTAATCACCTGAACTTTATCGAGAAGGCGATAGTCGGATTGAGTAACACTGCATTATTTAATCACTTGATTTACGTCCGAGTAGCCTTATATCTACAGAGTCATAAGTTCATAATTGCAACATTGGAGTCATGAATAGATGAAAACGAAATTATCACTACTTTCCGCCGCACTGCTCGGCGCGAGCCTGATGGTTATGCCTGCCGTTTCTCAAGCCGCCATTCCACTGGCCGTCGACGGACAAGCGCTGCCCAGCCTGGCCCCCATGCTGGAGAAAACCACCCCAGCCGTGGTTGCCGTCGCCGTCTCTGGCACCCATGTCTCTAAGCAGCGTCTGCCCGATGCCTTCCGCTACTTCTTCGGCCCCAATGCCCCGAGAGAACAGGTGCAGGAACGTCCCTTCAAGGGTCTGGGTTCGGGCGTCATCATAGATGCTAAGAAAGGCTATATCGTCACTAATAACCATGTGATCGAGGGCGCCGACGAGATCTTGATTGGCCTGCACGATGGTCGTGAGATCGAGGCCAAGCTTATCGGTACCGACGCCGAGTCAGACGTGGCCCTGCTACAGATAGAAGCCAAAAACCTGGTGGCCCTCAAGCGCGCTGACTCGGATGAATTAAAGGTGGGCGACTTCGCCGTGGCTATCGGTAACCCCTTCGGTTTAGGCCAGACGGTCACCTCGGGTATCGTCAGCGCCATGGGCCGCAGCGGCTTAGGTATCGAGATGCTGGAGAACTTCATTCAGACTGACGCCGCCATCAACAGCGGAAACTCGGGCGGCGCCCTGGTGAACCTCAACGGTGAGCTGATCGGCATCAACACCGCCATCGTCGCCCCGGGCGGCGGGAACGTGGGTATCGGCTTCGCAATCCCCGCCAACATGGTCAACAACCTGGTGGATCAGCTGATCGAACACGGTGAAGTCCGCCGCGGCGTGCTGGGGGTCAGTGGTCGTGACTTAGATAGCGAGCTGGCTCAGGGCTTCGGCTTAGATTCGCAGCACGGCGGCTTCGTCAACGAGGTAATGCCAGACAGCGCCGCCGACAAGGCGGGCATCAAGGCCGGCGACATCATAGTCAGCGTCAACGATAAGCCGATCAAGTCCTTCCAGGAGCTGAGAGCCAAGATAGGTACCATGGGCGCTGGCGCCAAGGTGAAACTGGGTCTTATCCGCGACGGCGATGAGAAGACGGTCACCGCGGTATTAGGCGAGGCGAGCCAGCAGACAGAAACCGCGGCGGGCGCCGTACATCCAATGCTGGCGGGTGCCACCCTGGAGAACAACAAGAAGGGGGTCGAGATCACCGAGATCGCCCAGGGTTCTCCGGCGGCGGCCAGTGGCCTGCTTAAGGGCGATATCATAGTCGGGGTCAACCGTACCCGTATCGAAGATCTTAAGGAGCTCAAGGCGGAACTGAAGGAGCAACACGGCGCCGTGGCCCTGAAACTGCTGCGCGGTGACAACAGCCTCTATCTGGTTCTGAGATAAGGCGCACTAGAGGCCATGGCAGGGTTTACACACCCTTGTTGTGGCCTCTTTTATTTCCTGCTTATGCACTTAGGCCAATAGTGCCCTATAAATAAACATGTTAATCTAACGCTACTTATCCTATAACACCTTAAATCATGACGCTTAAAGACACGGTAATTTACATCGCGAAAGCAGTTTTTTTCGGCCTCATCATGGCCGCCGTCTTTCTGGTCATCACCCCATGGATCACAGGCACTGCCAATCACGGTAACTTCTTCCAGAGCCGGGGACAAAACGGGATAGAACTCTCCTTCTCTCAGGCAGTACGTCGCGCCGCACCCGCCGTGGTCAACATCTATAGTCTGAGCATAGATCAGAGCCGCCCGCTCAACTCGGGCTCCCTGCAAGGCCTGGGGTCAGGCGTGATCATGAGCAAAGAGGGCTACATACTCACCAACTATCACGTGGTCAAGAAGGCGGACGAGATAGTGGTCGCCCTGCAAGATGGCCGCAAGTTTACCTCAGAGGTGGTGGGGTCAGACTCTGTCACCGATCTGGCTGTGCTCAAGATAGAGGGCGATACCCTGCCCGTGGTGCCTATCAACTTAGACGTGCCGGCACAGGTGGGCGACGTGGTACTGGCCATCGGCAACCCCTATAACCTGGGGCAAACCATCACCCAAGGGATCATCAGCGCCACCGGCCGTAACGGCCTTAGCTCGGGTTATCTGGACTTCCTGCAGACAGATGCCGCCATCAACGCGGGCAACTCGGGCGGCGCGCTTATCGACACCAGCGGCAGACTGATCGGCATCAACACCGCCGCCTTCCAGATAGGTGGCGAAGGTGGTGGCCATGGCATTAATTTCGCCATCCCCATCAAGCTGGCCCACAGCATCATGGGTAAGCTGATCAAAGATGGCCGGGTGATCCGTGGTGCACTAGGCATCACAGGCGAAGCGATCAACCCGGTGATGGCGCAGATCCTCAACCTGCCGGATCTGACCGGTGTCATGGTAACTGGTGTGGATCATCAGGGACCGGCCGCCCAGGCCAAGCTGAGACCCAGAGACGTGATCACTAAGTTTAACGACGAGACCGTTCCCGGCGTCGAGATGCTGATGGATAGGATTGCCGAGACGCCACCGGGCACTCAGGTGACCATGACCATTATCCGCAGTGGCAAGTACTATGAGGTACCTGTCACCATAGGGGAAAACCTGGGTACGGAATAACGAGTTCTGAAGAATAGCGACTCAAGCCCGCAGACCAAAAAAGCCAGCAATCGCTGGCTTTTCTTTTATCTTTTCATTGTCACGCTAATCTCATGATGTCGAGCGGCTAACTTGCTCAGGCTCTGAGCATTAGCGCTTAGCTTAAGCCCTTAGCTTGGGCTCTTAAACAGCCTCAGCCAGAAACCACATTCGAGCAGCGCGCCGACGACCAGCAGGCTCAAGGCCCCCAGGTGCATTCCCACGCCGTAACAGATCAGGGCGCCGATCAGCAGCCCCACTAATAACGCTATCCTTTTGCCATGTGCCATATACTCTCCTTAGCATATTCAAATTGGCCTACCCACCAATCATAAGCTTAGCCTATGTAAATTACCTGCATTATTTTGTGAGCAGTTGCGTCATCCATGCATCAGGCACAAAAAAGCCACCCTAAGGTGGCTTTGTAAGATGAAGCTAGGCTTAGCTGACCCGCACGACTTCGCCGCCCAGCCCCTTAAACTTCTCTTCGATATGCTCGTAGCCTCTGTCGAGGTGATAGATACGATCTACCGTGGTTACGCCGTCGGCCACTAGGCCGGCGATCACCAGACTCGCCGAGGCGCGCAGATCCGTTGCCATCACCTGAGCGCCGTTGAGCAGCTCACAACCCTTGATAATACAGGTGTTGCCTTCCAGCTCCATGTTGGCGCCCATGCGGATAAGCTCGGGCACATGCATGAAACGGTTCTCGAAGATGGTCTCGGTAATGGTCGCCGTACCTTCTGCCAGGGCGTTGAGTACACAGAACTGCGCCTGCATATCCGTCGGAAAACCTGGGTAAGGCATGGTCTTGATGTTGACCGCCTTGGGGCGTTGCCCCTGCATGTCCAGCTCGATCCAATCTTCACCGGTTGTGATGCTGGCGCCAGCGTCTTCGAGCTTGGCGAGCACGGCCTCCAGGGTCTTAGGATCGGCATCGACACAACGTATCTTGCCCTTGGTTACCGCCGCGGCCACCAGGAAGCTGCCGGTCTCGATACGGTCTGGCATCACGCGATATTCGCAGCCACTAAGCGACTCGACACCCTGGATGCGAATGGTATCGCTACCGGCGCCGCTGATCTTAGCGCCCATGGCGTTGAGGCAGTTGGCGAGATCAATAACTTCTGGCTCACGGGCCGCGTTCTCTATCACCGTCTCGCCATCGGCCAGGGCCGCCGCCATCAGCAGGTTCTCTGTGGCACCTACGCTGATCATGTCCATGAAGATATGGGCACCCTTGAGGCGACCATCGACACGGGCCTTGATATAACCCTCTTTCACTTCGATCTTCGCGCCCATCTGCTCCAGACCATGCAGGTGCAGGTTAACCGGGCGGGCGCCGATGGCACAACCACCGGGTAGAGAGACGTCGGCGGTGCCGTAGCGAGCCAGCAAGGGCCCCAAGATCAAGATAGAGGCGCGCATGGTCTTCACCAGCTCATAGGGCGCGCAGAACTCGTTGAGATGGGTGGTAGAGATGGTGATCTTACCCTCGTCGCTACGGCTCACCTCGGCACCAAGACAGCGCAGCAGCTCAAAGCTGGTGTTGACGTCCCTCAGGTTAGGCACGTTGCTGACCACAAAGTCTGTCTCGGCCAGCACACCGGCCATCAGGATCGGCAGGGCGGCGTTCTTGGCGCCAGAAATCACCACGTCACCGGCCAGTGCACCACTGGCCTGAATTGTTAATTTATCCACTATGAGTCTCTAGCCTTACATGTTGAAGATTTTTTCACGCTTCCACTGCGTAGGGGTAAAGGCGTTGATAGTGATGGCATGCAGCGCCCCACTGGTCACATGTTCCATCAAAGGGCCGTAGATCATCTGCTGTTGCTTCACGCGGCTCACACCGTCGAAACACTCACCGACGGCAACAATCTTATAGTGTGTCCCATCCTGGCTCACGTGTACTTCATCCAGTGTCAGCGCTTGGCTAAGCAGCTGTTCAATCTCATTACATTCCATAAACGGATAACCCTTTTATTTGGCTTCTTCGGTGAAGAAGTCTTGTAAATCATATAAATCTATTAACTTTTGCAGTTGCGCCGGCGGATTACAGAGCACCAGCGACTGACCCTTTTTCTGCTGCTCTGCCACCAGATGCAGCAGCAGGGCGACACCGGCGCTGTCGCTATAAGACACGCCGGCAAGATCCAGTCGGTCACAGGCACCATTGAGTAGCATCTCCAGCTTAGGCCAGAGCTCCACCACCGCCGCCTGAGACAGCTCACCGCTGACCTGGCACTGCCCCGCCGCCTGGTTAAAGGCCAGCATTATAGCTTAGTCCCCTTGTTAACCAAGCTGATATGGTTATCTGTGTGGGTCTCCAGCTCTTTTATTACCGCATCTATGCCATTTTGGCGGATCAGGTTAGTGATCTCCGCGCTCTTAGAGGAGAGCAGGCTCACCCCTTCGGCCACTAGATCGAACGCCTTCCAGGTATCGTCCTTCAAGCGACGCACCCTAAAGATCAGCTTGATAGGCGGACGGCCCTGCTCGATGATCTGCACGTTGACATCCACCATCTTCTCACCATCGAACCCCTTAGCCGGGGCAAACTCCACCTGCTGGTCGGTATACTCGGTAAATGCCTGGGCATAAGTCGCGATCAGATAAGTCTTAAAGGCCTCGGCGAAACGCTCGCGCTGATCCGGCGTACTCTGACGCAGGTAGGGCCCCATCACCTTGTAAGACGCATACTTATAATCGATATAAGGCATCAACTCGTCAGAGACTATCACCTTAAGATGGTCGGGATTGGCCTGAATTGTGGCAATATCCTGATGAAAACGGGCAAAAGTCTTGTTGGCCACGGACTCCACCATGGCATAGGGGTCCTTGGTATTGACCGAGATCTCCTCGGCGCTAACCGCACCGCCGATCATCAATAACATGGAGGAGAAGAGTACTTGCAACAACTGTTTCATATTCGTCCCTATTAATTTTCTTTAGACTTCATACTGTATAAGAACTGGCCAATGAGATCTTCGAGCACTAAGGCCGAATGGGTATCGTCGATACGATCGCCATCTTTGAGCATGCCGATATCGTCCATCACAAATCCTGGGGTCAGCCCCAAGAACTGCTCGCCCAGCAGACCCGAGGTGAGGATCGACAGGCTACTGGTCTCGGGGAACTGATCGTATTGATTGTCCATGGCCAGCTCGACCACCGCCACCAGTTCCTCAGGATCCAGGCTGATGTTTGTCACCCTGCCAACCACCACGCCACCCACCTTGACCGGTGAGCGCACCTTGAGGCCACCTATGTTGGTGAACTTGGCATAAAGAGTGTAATGGCTCTGGCCAGGCTTCACCTCGACATTGGCCACGTTGAACACCAACACCAGAAAGGCCATCAGGCCCGACAGAATAAACAGGCCAACTAATAGTTCAATTTTTCGAGTCAACATACTCAATTACCACTCAGTTCTATACATACCACGACGGCAAATATATAGGTTTATCCATAAACAAAATTTAATCAGCGGCCAAACATCATGGCCGTCAACAGGAAGTCTAACGCCAACACCGCCAGGCTGGACTGCACCACGGTTTGGGTGGTCGCCCGGCTGATCCCCTCGGGATTGGGGATCACATGATAGCCGCGATACAGGGCTATCCAGGTCACCACTACGGCAAATACCAGGCTCTTGATCAGACAGTTCACTATGTCCTGACGCCACTCCACCGAGGCCTGCAGGATCGACCAGAAGCTACCGCTGTCGATCCCCTTCCATTCCACCCCGACCAGATGACCGCCATAGATGCCCACGGCGGTAAACATCAGTGCCAGTAGCGGCAGGCTTATCACCCCGGCCCAGAAGCGCGGCGCGATCACTTGCCGCAGGGGATCGATTGCCATCATCTCCAGGCTAGAGAGCTGCTCGGTGCTCTTCATCAAACCTATCTCGGCAGTGAGCGCCGAGCCGGCGCGTCCGGCAAACAGCAGCGCGGTCACAACTGGCCCCAGTTCACGTAGCAGACTGAGCGCCACCATGGGCCCCAGGCTGTCTTCTGTGCCAAAACCCACCAAAATATTATAGCCCTGCAACGCCAGCACCATGCCGATGAAGAGGCCAGAGACCAGGATGATCACCATGGACTGCACGCCAATCACGTACAGCTGCTTAATCAGCAGAGGCGTGCCCTTGCGCACCCTGGGCATCTTGGCGATGGCGCCCCACAACATGAGTCCGGCGCGTCCCAGGCCGGTGACGCTATCGATCGCACCACGACCTAAGCGGGCGATTTGATCAATCACGCTCACCTAACATCTCCTTCTGGTAATCCTGGGCGGGAAAATGAAATGGCACGGGCCCGTCGGGCTCGCCGCCGATAAACTGCTTCAACTTAGGGTTATCTGCCGCCTTCAACTCGGCTGGCGTGCCGTGGGCGATCACCTTCTTGTCGGCCAGCACATAGACATAGTCGGCGATCCCCAGCACCTCTTGCACGTCGTGGGACACCACCACAGAGGTGAGGCTCAGCGCATCACTCAGCTCGCGGATCAGCTTCACCAGCACCCCCATGGAGATGGGATCCTGACCGGCGAAGGGCTCATCGTAGAGCACCAGTTCCGGCTCCAGGGCGATGGCTCGGGCCAAGGCCGCACGTCTCTGCATGCCGCCGGAAAGCTCGCTCGGCATCATCTGCGCCGCGCCTCTTAGCCCCACGGCTTCGAGCTTCATCAGTACGATGCGGCGAATGATCGCCTCGGGCAGGTCCGAGTGTTCCCTAAGGGCGAAGGCGACGTTGTCGAACACATTCATGTCGGTAAACAGGGCGCCGCTCTGAAACAGCATGCTCATGCGCTTGCGCAGGGCAAACAGCTCGCCGCGATTGCATTTATGCACGTCAACGCCATCGACCTTGATGACCCCAGAGTCCGGCCGCAGCTGACCACCGATCAGCTTAAGTAGGGTGGTCTTGCCTATACCGCTGGGCCCCATGATGGCGGTCACCTTCCCTTTGGGAATGGTGAGACTGACGTCGTCATAGATAACATGGGTGCCACGACTGAAGCCCAGATGACTGATCTCCACCAATGGCTGTACGTGTTCCATCGACGCTTGTTCCATCGGCTTAGTCTCACCCTTGGCTTGGCTGTCATGACTTAACGATTGATGACTCATAACGGGACCTAATGCGTTCCATGGTTAGGCGGCAGGAAAAGAGACAAATTGTACGAAATTGACGGATTGTGCACAACTGAATCGACACTATCTTTGCGCAATACTTTCAATTTTGTTCAATTCCAGCGAAAATGCGCGGCAGACTCTTAAACAAAAAGATTTTCAATGCTATTTAATATTTTCTTACTGATTGCTGGTTTGGGTGCCCTTGTCTGGAGTGCCGACAAATTTGTCTTCGGCGCCGCAGCATTCGCCCGTAATCTTGGGCTGCCGCCCATGTTGATTGGCCTCACCATAGTCGCCATGGGCAGCTCGGCCCCGGAAATGTTTGTGGCAGCCACCGCCTCCCTCGAAGGCATGACAGACACCGCCATAGGGAATGTGCTGGGCTCCAACGTCGCCAACATCACGCTGATCCTGGGGATCACCGCCCTATTAGGCGCAATCTCGGTAAGCTCACAGACACTCAAGCGAGAAATCCCTATGATGCTAGGCGCTACGGCGCTGGCGGGTTATTTCCTCCACGATGGTCAGTTGACCCGCATCGAGGGTCTGGTGCTATTGGCACTCTTCTTTGCCCTCATGGGGTATCTGATCTGGCATGCCATCGTCAACAAGGAAAAGGATCCACTCATCGACGAGGCCGAAAGCGAGGTGCCTAAAGATGTGCCTACACCTAAGGCGATCCTCTGGCTGGTGATTGGCCTTGTGCTGCTGCCCCTGTCTGCCGACTGGATGGTGCAGGGCGCCGTGGGTATCGCCAAGGCCTTCCATATGTCAGACTTAGTCATAGGCCTTACCATTATCGCCGTCGGTACCAGTCTGCCTGAACTGGCGGCCTGTGTGGCGGGCGTATTAAAGAAAGAGGACGACCTTGCCATAGGCAACGTGGTCGGCTCGAACCTGTTTAACATTCTTGCGGTGCTGGCGCTGCCCGCCCTTATCGCCCCAGGCGCGGTCGACGCCGCCGCCAGCAGTCGCGACTTTTATATGGTGATGGCAACCAGCGTTGCCCTGGCCATACTGATTTTATTAACCGGCAAGGCCCGCCAACTACGCCCCTGGCATGGCGGTGTGTTATTAGCGACTTTTATCGCGTACCAAGTCACGCTTTTCCTATCCTAATAACGTTTAGGCCGACAAAATAGAGAGAACAAGATGGTAGATGCAGATCAATTACGTCAATGGGGACGCAAGGTTATCGATACCGAGCGCAACGCGCTGGACAACCTGTATCAATATGTCGACTCGAGTGAATTTGCCAAGGCCTGCCAACTGATCCTCGCCTGCACCGGCAAGGTGATCGTGATGGGCATGGGCAAATCCGGTCACATAGGTAACAAGATCTCGGCCACCCTGGCCAGCACAGGCACCCCAGCCTTCTTCGTCCACCCCGGCGAGGCCAGCCATGGCGACCTGGGCGTGCTGAGCGAGAACGATATCGTGCTCGCCATCTCCAACTCGGGCGAGGCCAGCGAAATTTTAACCCTGATGCCTGTGATCAAGCGCATGGGGCTGCCTGTCATCGCGGTGACGGGCAAACCTGAGTCCAATATGGCCAAGCATTCGGTCGTTCATCTGTGTATCGAGGTACCGGAAGAGGCCTGCCCGCTCGGACTGGCGCCCACCTCGAGCACCACGGCGACGCTCGTCATGGGCGACGCCCTGGCGGTAGCCCTGCTGCAAGCCAGAGGCTTCACCAAAGATGATTTCGCCCTCTCCCACCCCGGCGGTAGCCTGGGACGCAAGCTGCTGCTCAAGGTGAGCGACGTGATGCACAAGGGTGATGACTTGCCTCTGGTAGCCGAAGATATCTGTATCACAGAGGCCCTGTATGAGATCTCCAAGAAGGGGCTGGGCATGACAGGCGTGGTCAACAGCCAGGGCATGCTGGTCGGTATCTTCACCGACGGTGACCTGCGCCGGGTGATCGACGCCGAGATCAACCTGCGCAAGACCTCCATCTCAGAGGTGATGACCCATGGCTGCGTCACCGTTAGCGAAGGCATCTTAGCCGCCCAGGCCCTCAAGGTGATGGACGAGAAAGAGATCAACGGCCTGATTGTCACCGACGAGCAGAAGAAGCCGATTGGTGCACTCAATATGCTGGACATGGTTAAGGCGGGGGTGATCTAACATGGCACATCAAGGTTTTTACGGCCCGATAACCGACGCAGTCTGGCAGAAGGCTAAACAGATCAAGCTCTTGATCTGCGACGTCGACGGCGTCTTCTCCGATGGTCTGGTCTATATGAGTAACTCGGGCGACGAACTCAAGACCTTCCATACCCGCGACGGCTATGGCGTCCGCTCGCTGCTGACCAGCGATATTCCGGTGGCCATCATCACGGGGCGCAAGTCGCAGATAGTGGAAGATCGCATGACGGCCCTGGGTATCACCCACATCTACCAGGGGGTTGACAACAAACTCGAGCCTTATCAGGAGCTGCTTAACCTCTATAAGGTGACGCCAGAGGAAGTTGCTTATATCGGCGATGACATGGTGGATCTGCCCGTGATGGAGCAAGTAGGCCTGTCTGTGTGCGTGGCCGACGGTCATCCCTATGTGCGCCAACACGCCGACATGGTTACCCATATCAAGGGCGGCCACGGCGCGCTGCGTGAACTGACGGATCTCATCCTGCTCAGCCAGGATAAGTTTGCCTCAGCCCACGGAATGAGCATATGAACAGAGTCACGCTGGCGATCATCGCCTTCTTCGGCACAGCACTGATCCTCTATTGGCAGGTTCAGTCGAAAAAGGGCAGCGAAGAGCTGGCCCTGGATAATGTCGATCGTCCCGACTACATAGTCCGGGATCTCAAGAGCGTGCAATACAATGATGAGGGTGGTATCAACAGTCGCGTATCGGCCAGTCACATGGAACACTACGCCGAACGCAACCAGACCTACTTTACCCAGCCCATCTATCTGGTCTACCCCGACAACGGCGATGCCCAGTGGCGCCTGAGATCCACCAAGGGCACACTGGACAAAAATAGCGGACGGGTCACCCTGGAAAATAATGTTATCATTGATGCCATTAGCCCAGAGGAACCGATTCAGACCATAGAGACCACCTATCTGGAGCTGGATCTCAATACTATGATTATGACATCCGACAGAAGCATTCGGATCACAGGGCGCGATTTCCTCATCACGGGGGAAGGCCTATATGCCGATCTTAACGCCCAAAATATCAAACTGACGAGTCAGGTAGAAGGAACATATGAAACTAAATAGCCTTATTCTTGCGGGTCTGCTGCCCCTGGTCAGTGTTGGCACCCACGCCAAGGTAAACGACCTGCTGCAAGAGGTTAAGATCTCTGCCGCCAGCCAGGAAGCTGACATTAAGAACAACCAGATCATCTTCCACGGTCCGGTCGAGGTCACCCAAGGCTCTATCAAGATATTGGCCAGTGAGCTGCGTGCCTTCAGCAAAGAGAAGAACAGCGGCAAGATACTGATCGCCACCGGCAACCCGGCCACCTACTCTCAGGTGATGGAAGATGGCCGCCCCGCCTCGGCCAGCGCCAAGGAGATCCGTTACGAGCTTTCCAGCCGCACCCTGACACTGATCGGCGACGCCACCCTGGAACAGGAAGGCAGCCAGGTCACGGGTTCGCAGATCCGCTACAACATAGAGCAGCAACAGCTGATCGCCGAGAGCACAGGCAAAGACAGAGTGATCACCATCATTCAGCCTGAGAACTACCAGGAACAGATCCAGCCAGAGCAGAAGCCCGAGAAGAAACCAGAACAGGAAAAACAATGACAGACCTGATCTTGAAGGCGGAGAACCTCGCCAAGAGCTATAAGAGTCGTGCCGTTGTCCAAGACGTGAGCCTCACGGTAAAGACCGGGCAGATCGTCGGCCTGTTGGGGCCAAACGGCGCCGGCAAGACCACTACCTTTTACATGGTCGTCGGCCTGGTACAGAGCGACAAGGGCCGCATCTTTATCGACGATGACGACCTGACGCTAGACCCCATGCACCTACGCGCCCGCAAAGGCATAGGCTACCTGCCTCAGGAAGCCAGTATCTTCCGTAAGCTCTCGGTGCGGGACAACATCATGGCCGTACTCCAGACCCGCAGCGATCTTAATAACGATGGCCGCGAAGAGGAGCTGGAACACCTGCTGGAAGAGTTCCACATCACCCATATCCGTGACAGCCACGGCATGGCACTCTCGGGCGGTGAACGTCGCCGGGTGGAGATCGCCAGGGCGCTTGCCGCCAACCCTAAGTTTATTCTTCTCGACGAGCCGTTCGCCGGGGTCGATCCCATCTCGGTCATCGACATCAAGAAGATCATCGAGCAGCTCAAGAATCGCGGCCTGGGGGTGTTGATCACCGACCACAACGTGCGCGAAACATTAGACGTCTGTGAGAAAGCCTATATCGTCAGCCATGGTAATCTGATCGCCGAGGGCACACCCGCCGAAATCTTAGACAACCAGCAAGTACGAGCAGTGTACTTAGGTGAACAATTCAAGCTATAGTTAATCTTATAATGGGGCCACAGAGGAAAAACCACGCGTTAATTGTGGCCTTAGGAACTATCCGATATATTTGTCCGGCACATATAGCCAGAGCTTTCTCATTTTATAATTAGAAACAAGGGAATAGCAGTACGATGAAAGCGTCACTTCAGCTCAAAATGGGTCAGCATCTCACCATGACGCCCCAGCTACAGCAGGCCATACGTCTGTTGCAGTTGTCGTCATTAGAGTTGCAGCAGGAGATCCAGCAGGCATTAGAATCCAACCCGTTACTGGAGTTGGATGAAGAGCAGGAGAGCGCCAGCATCGAGCTGCAAGACGATAGCGTCAGCGACAGCTTCGACAACAAGTACGACGACAAGATAGAGCTGGATTCGAGCCAGGATAACTCAGGGGTCGAGACCTCAGATGCCCTGACTCAAGATTCCATGCCAGACGAGTTGCCGGTAGATACCACCTGGGATGAGGTCTACACCGCCTCACCAAACTCAAGCTCGGGCGCCATGCGCGACGACGACATGCCTTTTCAGGGCGAGACCAGCGAAGGTCTGTATGAACACCTGGAATGGCAGAAGAACCTGACCCCTTTTTCCGATAACGACCTGGCCATCGCTACCGCCATCATCGACGCTATCGACGAGCGCGGTTACCTCACCCAGACCTGTGAAGATATTCTCGAGGCCATGGGCGACCCTGAGATCGAACTCGACGAGGTCGAGGCGGTGCTCAAACGGGTACAACACTTCGACCCTATTGGCGTGGCGGCCCGCGACCTCAGCGAATGTCTGACGATCCAGCTGGCCCAATACAGTGACGACACGCCGCACATCGCTAACGCCCGCATGCTGATCAAGGAACACCTGGATCTCATCGCCGGACGCGACTTCCGCCTGCTGATGCGCAAGACCAAGCTCAAGGAAGATGAGCTGAGGGATGCCATCGCCCTGATCCAGACCCTGAATCCCCGTCCAGGGCTCGCCATCACCGCCAGCCGCGACGAGTACGTGATCCCAGATGTGACCGTCACCAAGAAGAAGGGACGCTGGGTAGTCGAGCTTAACCCAGACAGCATGCCCAAGATCAACGTCAACCAGCAGTACGCCGCCATGGCCCGCAGCACTAAGAGTCAGGCGGACGGCCAGTTTATTCGCGGCCACCTGCAGGAAGCCAAATGGTTCCTCAAGAGCCTGGAGAGTCGCAACGAGACCCTGCTCAAGGTGACCAACTGTATCGTCGACTTCCAACAAGGCTTCTTCGAATTTGGCGAAGAGGCGATGAAGCCCATGGTACTGAACGACATCGCCGAGGCGGTGGAGATGCATGAATCCACCATCTCACGTGTGACCACGCAAAAATATATGCATACCCCGAGAGGGATCTTCGAGCTTAAATATTTCTTCTCCAGTCACGTCGGTACCGACGATGGCGGAGAGTGCTCTTCAACAGCAATACGTGCCTTCATCAAGAAGCTGGTTGCTGCGGAAAACCAGAAAAAGCCATTGAGCGACAGCAAGATGGCTCAACTCTTGGCCGAACAGGGTATTAAGGTGGCTAGACGCACCATTGCCAAGTATCGCGAGGCAATGCTTATACCGCCCTCGAATCAGCGCAAGAGCTTATAAAACAAACCTGGAAACTGGAGGACTATCTTTATGCAAATAAACCTGACTGGGCACCATATCGAGATCACCCAATCTCTACGAAGCTACATCGAAGAGAAATTCACAAAGCTTGAACGTCATTTCGATCAGATCAATAATGTGCACGTTGTATTAAATGTCGAAAAGTTGCAACAGAAGGTTGAGGCAAAGTTACATCTCCGTGGCGGAGAAGTGTTCGCAACATCCGAACATGCGGACATGTATGCCGCGATAGACTCCCTGATTGACAAACTCGATCGTCAGGTCATTAAACACAAAGAGAAGCTTACTAAACATTAACGATGGAACTGAGTACCATCCTGCGGCCGGAGTGCACCACCTGCGCCACTCCGGGCAGTAAGAAAAAGGTACTGGAGCTTATCAGCGACTTAGCCGCTGTCCAGTACCCCACCCTCTCCTCTCAAGAAATATTTGAAAGCCTTCTGGCTCGAGAGAAAATGGGCAGCACAGGTATAGGCAATGGTATCGCGATTCCTCACGGGCGGCTGACTAACATAGATCAACCCGTGGCCGTACTGGTGAAATGTGCTGAACCAATCGCATTCGATGCCATTGACAATCAGCCCGTCGATATCCTTTTTGCGTTATTGGTGCCCGCAGATCAATGCGAGCAACATCTTAGCACCCTGGCCGCTATGGCCGAGAAACTCAATGATAAGGCGATCATGAAGCAGCTAAGAAAGACCCAAGACGAATCCGAACTCTATCAGGTGATCACCCAATGAAATTGGTTTTGGTATCCGGACGCTCAGGATCGGGAAAATCCGTCGCACTCAGGGTCCTAGAAGATCTAGGCTACTACTGTGTCGACAATCTGCCCTTGCAGATGATGGAGTCCCTGCTTGAGCAGCTCAAGGGGCGCAGCGAGCTCGTGGCCATCAGCGTCGATGTGCGCAACATGCCAAGCGAAGAGATCCAGCTGGAAAAGCAGCTGGCCAAGCTCCCTAAAGATACCGAAATCTTAAGTTTCTTCCTGAACTCCAGCGACAATGTGCTGCTCAAGCGCTATAGCGAGACCCGCAGGCTACATCCGCTGTCGCGCTCTAAGGTCTCCCTCAAGGAGGCTATTCAGCTCGAGGGCAAGCTGCTCGATCCCATAGCCAAACTCGTGGATCACTACATAGACACCTCTAACCTCAACATCTATGAGTTGAGCGACAAGGTGCGCGAGATCCTGCTGGGCACGGTCGACAAGGAGCTAGTGATCAACTTCGAGTCTTTCGGCTTTAAATATGGCATGCCGACCGAAGCCGACTTCATGTTCGACGTGCGCTTCCTGCCTAATCCCCACTGGGAACCTGAGCTAAGGCCTCTAACCGGCCTGGATGAGCCTGTGCAGCAGTTTCTGAGTCAGCAACCCCTGGTCAACAAGTTCATCTGGCAGATCGAAAACCTGCTGGAGACCTGGTTACCACACCTGGAGCGCAACAACCGCAGCTACCTCACCATCGCCATCGGCTGCACCGGCGGCCAACACAGATCTGTCTATGTGACCGACCAGCTCGCCAAGCTGTTCAACAAGGGCAAGCATAAGGTTCAGGCGCGCCACCGAGAGCTAAAGCATGACTAAGTTGGCTCGCGAGCTGACCATCTGCAACAAGTTGGGCCTGCACGCCAGAGCGGCGACCAAACTGGCTGTGCTCGCCGCCAAGTTCGACGCCGAGGTCACCTTGATCCAGGGCGATAAACAGGCCTCTGCCGCCAGCGTACTCGGCCTCTTGATGCTCGAAACCGGCATGGGTAAAACCATCACCATCACCAGCGAAGGCAAAGATGCCCAGGCGGCCTTAGATGCCATCAGCGCTCTTATTGACGCCAAATTCGATGAGGCCGTATAATCGGCTCGCTTTGCGGTGCCCGCTTAATTTCGTCCTATACTTATCATAGACTTACAAGCCTACCACCCAAGCCGTTCAATCAACTGCCAAAGGAGGAGCTATGCCGATCGAAGTGTTAGATAGTGAAACCACAGATCAACGCATTAATCAGCTAACTCAAGCCTTAGGCAGCGGCATGTTTGTCCATGTGCGCAGCATGCTGCACGACATGGCCGCCTCTGATATCGCCTTCATCCTGGAATCTTCACCACCGCGAACCCGTCAGGTGCTCTGGCAGCTGATCGATCAGCAGCACACGGGGGAGATCCTCGACGAGCTAGGCGAAGAGCTCAAAGATACCCTGATCACCCAGATGAGTCCCGAGCGCGTCGCCAAGGCGGCCGAAGGAATGGACACTGACGATCTGGCCTACATACTGCGTAGCCTGCCCGACAGCGTCTTCAATCAGGTGTTGCAGTCGATGACGGCGCAAGACAGGGCCAGGGTAGAGCAAGCCCTCTCCTACCCTGAAGACACCGCCGGCAGTATCATGAACACGGACACCGTAACCGTACGCCCCGATGTCACCATAGATGTGATCTTGCGTTACCTGAGGATCCGCGGCGAGCTGCCCGATGCCACCGATACCCTCTATGTGGTGGATAAGCGCGACAGCCTGCTTGGCGGTGTGCGCATTACCGATCTGCTCACCTGCGACCCCAACGCCTCGGTGCGGGAGATCATGAACGACGATCTCGAAGGGATCCCCGTGGGCATGGATGACGGCGAAGTCGCCCAGCTGTTCGAGCGTCACGACTGGGTCTCAGCCCCCGTGGTCGAAGAGGAGAGCAACCGTCTGCTGGGGCGTATCACCATCGATGATATTGTCGACGTGATCCGTGAAGACGCCGAACACTCCATGATGGGGATGGCGGGGATGGACGATGACACAGATACCTTCGGCCCTGTGGTCAAGAGTACCCTGAGGCGCTCCCTCTGGCTGACCATCAATCTGTTTGCGGCCCTGCTGGCCGCCTCGGTCAGCAACATGTTCGAGAACACCCTGGAGCAGTTTGCCACCATCGCCATCTTGATGACCATAGTGCCCAGTATGGGCGGCGTCGCCGGCAACCAGACCCTGGCGCTGGTGATCCGCGGTATCGCCCTGGGACAGATAGGCCAGAGTAACTCCCGCTGGCTGATCGGCAAGGAGCTGGCCATCGGCTTTCTCAACGGCCTGCTCTGGTCCTTGCTGGTGTTTGCCGCCGTCTGGCTGTGGAAGGGCGATATCGCCCTGGGCGGCCTGATCGGCGGCGCCATGCTGATCAACATGACGGTCGCCGGTCTGGCCGGCGCTTGTATCCCACTGCTGCTGAAGAAGTTTAACGTCGATCCCGCGCTGGCCGGTGGCATGGTGCTGACTACAGTCACTGATGTGATCGGCCTATTCGCCTTCCTCGGCCTGGCGACCCTGTTCCTGCTAAATTGATCAGTAAGCGCATCCCAAGGCCCAATCGGATGCGCTTGAATTTCAATGTTATCGACATCTTTTTCACGCTAGGATAGGTAGAGTCACTCGGCCAGAGAACTGCCATGCAAAATACTCAAATACTCATCATAGAAGATAATGCCGATGTCGCCGGTGTCCTGGGAGACTATCTCGAATCCCAAGGAGCTCAGGTAGATTATGCCAGCAATGGCGAGCTCGGCCTGCGCCTCGCCACCGAAGGGCACTTCGACGCCATAGTACTGGATCTCATGCTGCCCAAGATGGACGGCTACGCCGTGGCCAAGGCCCTGCGCGAGCAGGGTTCCAGTGTGCCCATATTGATGCTGACGGCGCTGGACGACAAACAAGATCTGTTGCAAGGCTTTCATAGTGGCGCCGATGACTACCTGACCAAGCCCTTCGATCTCGATGAGCTGCATGTGCGCCTGCTGGCCTTGATCAAGCGTCAGCTCGGGCGTGTCGCCCAGGGCTGTCAGCAGTGCGGGCCGCTCACCCTCAACATCGCCGAGCATACCGCCTATCGCGATGGCAAGAAGCTACAGCTCACCCCAAGCTGCTATCAGATCCTCCACCTGCTGATCTCCCGCGCGCCCAACGTGGTGAAGCGAGAGGAGATAGTGCAGCACCTGTGGGGAGAAGAACCGCCCAACAGCGACATCTTGCGCAGCCATATGTACCAGCTGAGAAATCAGGTGGATAAACCCTTCGACACCCCCATCATACTCACCGTGCCTAAGATAGGCTTCCGGTTAGACGTGAACCAATAGAGGCCCTACAGGTGCAAAAAACCGCCAAGAGTCTGACTCGCAAGCTAAGTTTCTACTTCGGGGGGATCGCCCTCTTGGTGGCCGCCATTCTCTACCTGCTCAGTATCGTTATCCTCTACTGGGTCGAAGATGAGCTCAACCGTCGCACCCTGGAACAGATAGCGCCTAGCGCCCAGACGGCGTTCCAGCAGGGCGCCGAATCGCCGCTGGTGTTGAGCACTACTATCGTTGCCTATAATGATATCGCCAGCTTACCCGATGAATATCAGCGCATTGCCGACCTGCCCAATGGTTTTCTCGATGAACTGCACGACACCTTCAAGGAAGATATCTTCATCTTTCGCGGCCAATATGGCGAGGGCGAGGCGACACATCCCCTGATTCTGGTGATGGACGCCGAGCAGGTAGAATTGAGCCGTAACGAATGGAACAACATCAGCCTGGTGATCCTGGCCGTCACCTTGATGTTGTTTGCCCTGTTCGGCTTTGCCATCACACTGCTCACCCGCAGGCTTATCGCGCCCATTCGCGCCATCAGCGAGCAGCTCGAGGATTCGGAGGGCGACCAGAGCTTTAGTGTCTCCAAGGATGCCACCCAGGAATTTCATGCCCTCACCGCTAGCCTCAACCATTATCAGCAGCAGATCGCCCAGCTGATCCGCCGGGAACAGGCCTTCTCCCGCTACGCCAGCCATGAACTGAGAACCCCGCTGACCATTATTCAGGGCGCCAGCCGTCTAATGGAACAGGAGGGCAAACCTGAGTTTATGCAACGACAGCGAAGCCGTATCGCCAAGGCCGCCAGCAATATGCAGCACATCATAGACGCGCTACTGAGCCTGGTGAAACAGGAGAAGGGGCTGAGTTCACCCGACCTCAGACCGCTACATGAGAAAGAGCTGAGACAGATCCTTGCCGAGGTCGAGCCGCTGGCGAGTCAGAAACAGATCCAATTAAGCCTCACCCTAGATGCCACGCCTCAAATTGCCCCCAGCGAGGCGGTGCTGCGCATGCTACTGATCAACTTGCTCAATAACGCCATCAACGCCAGCGACAGCGGCCGCATCGCCATTAGCGTCGACGAAGAGGGGATCTCGGTGAAAGATCAGGGCCGCGGCATGAGCAGCAGCGACACCCGCCCCCAGGGCCATGGCCTAGGACTGGAGATAGTCGAGGCCCTGTGTCAGCGTTATCAATGGCGTTTTAGCCTCAACAATTGCGACAAGGGCTGCATCGCCAGATTGCACTTTCCTGCATCAACCCATGCCTCCTGATGGTGCAAGATAGGCACTGAGCCGAGTAATCGCTCACTCAAGACCCTGTTTTTCACCTGTCATCTAATTGGCATAAGTTTCGCTTATCCTAGCGCGGTCACGCACTAGGAGGCTTTCCCTTGTATCCACTCAAGACACAATGGCACACCAATGACACAGACGCGTTTTGGCAACCTCAATACGACGGGGAACCAAGCCATGAAGAAGCGCCTTACCCGCACCCTCTAGGCGGTCATCCACAGCGGGGCGCGATAGATGCGCGGCTAAATGCGCTAGGTCGGGAAGAGATAGGCCAGAGCCAGCAGCTCAGCCTGAATCGGGAAATCATGACACTGATCGCCGAGCAGGCCAGGTTATCGCTTAACTAGCTTTAACCTCAGCTAAGTTTTTAAGCTCAAACAAGTTTTTAAGCTCAACTAGCCAGGTTATCGCTCAAGCAGCCAGGTTATCTCTAAAGTAGAGTGCTAAGCTCGGCCACCGGCGAATCAATAGCGCGGCAAAATGGCGCTCGGACGATATGCCGCTAACGGGAACGCGGGGTAATATTGGAGAGACTATCGAAGAATTTTTGTCTCTGCTTCTCGGCATCGAAGCGGCGCACCATCTGCCACTCCTGATACAGGGCAATTGAAAACCCTATGACCACCACCAACAAGCATCCGGCTCCCAGGTAGGTGATGATATTTACTGCGACATCTGCTCCTGCAGAACTGCTGGCGCTGCCAAAACCTATCATACACAACCCTTACACTTAGTCTCTGGGTGACCAGGAGTCACCTTCGACCTCAGGGTAGCGATGAAAAATTAAACAAAACTTAAGCCAATTAGCCCCCTCGAGAGGTATTTGTGTTAGTGAGAGCTAACTCACTGAAGCAGAGCGGGTTATTACCGGCCAATCGAGCCCAGCTTAATTGCGACAAAGTGTATCACCAGGTCCGAGCCACCTTGCCGCGACCGACACAACGGGCAAAACTGACACAACTGACAAAGCAGCCAAGGGCTATTGGGTCATGATCACCAAAAACTGGCTCTGCAACTCGACCTTATCCTGCCTGCCATACTTGATCAGCAGGTCCGCCTTACCGTCTAAATTAAGATCTTCGCTGCTGAGCATGTCACCATCGATAGGCAGGGTGAGCTTGAGGCTTTCTTTGCGATCGAAGGGCTTGCCCTTGGCACTACCCAGAAACAGATCCAGCTCTGTGTCGCCGTCGGACAGCAGTAGATCCTGACGCTTGTCGCCATCGATATCCGCCAGCTTTACCACGGGCGCACCGCTCTGGCCCGAGGTCAGGCTGAAACTCAGCTCCACCGACTTGCTCATGTTCGGTTTGGCGGCGAAACGCCGCTTATCGTCCATGGTAAACAGGTGCACATCCTGATCTATACTGCCCGACACCAGGGCGCCGATGATCTGCGACAGGCCGATATCGAACCCAGACACCAGTACCTCGCTGCGACCATCTAGGTCGATATCCACCAGCTCGAACCCCGTCAGGGTACCATCGCCGCGGATCACACTCTGGGGCTGCTTGCCAAAGCTCACTCCCTTGTCACCCTTCACCCCTAGATAGATCTCATAGTCGTTGACCCTATCCAGCACACCAGAGCTCTTGGTGTAGCGCACCACCATATCCACAAGGCCGTCGCCGTCGATATCCTGCAGCGCCTCGACCTTACGATAGACGAGATCGCTCTGATCCAGCGCCTCGCCATAGGCATCGCGCCTGTCCCACCAGTCCAGGCCGCTGATCGCCTGACTCACGGGCTGAAATCTGGGGTAGGTTTCGAACTTGCCATCTTGATGCTGGGCATAGATCTCAAGCTCCCCCTCGCCCACCTTGATGATGTCGTCGTGACCATCGAAATTCATGTCGGCGAAATAGAGCTTGGTCTCGCTGTAGCGGGCGCCATCGCGATAGAGCAGCACCTTGGGCTGAATCGCCAGGGTCTGGGGCTGCCAGCCATCGCCTTGACTGAGGAAGAGCTGTGTCTGCTCAAACTGGCCCACGATAAAGTCATCACGGCCATCGCCGTTGAGATCCCGCACAAACTCGCCGCGGGCGATAAACTCGATGCGCGGCTTCACCACCAGCGGCGCTACATCTAAAAGCTCGCGAAGCGCCAGCCCCTGGTCGCTGACCGTTAACACAGAGAGGTGAGCGCGCGACATAAAATAGACGGACTGAAGTGAATTGGCCTGCTTTGGCTTAGCGCTCACATCGTATCGATAGAGATCGCCAGGCAGAGGCATCTTATGCAGCAGCCGATACTGGCTGCTTTCGCCATCTAAGCCATAGACGGCGAGCCATTTGGTCTGGCGATCATCGACACCGATCGCCAGCAGCTCCTTGTTGGCATCGCCGACCAGGTTGAGGCTCTCCAGCGGATGGGTGAGCTTAAAACCGGTATCTATGGTTTGAGACACGAAGGCCAGTGGCACCTTATCGGCCAACACCTGCATGGAACAGAGCAGAGTCAGGCTGGCGGTGAGCCAAGGCGCGAGGGCTCGAATTGCCGGTATTTTCACAGATCATTTCCCTATGTGAAGCGAGTTGGGTTCTAATCTATCGATTCCCGGCGAAAAAGAAAGTTCAGTTAATGACTTGTTACAAACAAAAAAGTGCTCGAGGTTGCCGGCAAGCTTAAGCGAAGCTGACGACTATTCCGGCTTAGTCTTCTATTCCGGCTTAGTCTTCTATTCTGACTCAGGTTTCCAGTAAGGATTATTCTTCCTGTCCCGGCAGAGGCTTCCAGGCCCGGGTCATCTCCCGTCGCCCTAATGCCCCCGGATGGGGCTTCACCTTAAAACCTGCGGCCTTAAGATTACGCTTGAACTGGCCGTTGGCGCAGTAGCTGACCAACATGCCGCCCGGCATCATCATTGGAAAGAGGCGATCGAAGTTATCCTGGGTCCAGAGCTCGGGCTGCTTGCTGGGCGCAAAGCCGTCGTAGAACACCAGGTTGATGGAATTATCCGGCAATTCCAGGCTATCCCAGGTGGCGTGGATCTTATGCAGCACGAAGCCGGGAAACAGGGTGACATCCTCGCCCCAGGGCGCGCTGTGTAGGCTATCGAACAGATCCTGCAGCGCAGGCGGCAGATGCTCCTTGTAGTTCAGCTGAGCGATCACATCGCTAGGAACGGGGTAGGCTTCTACCGTCACGAAACGTATCGGCCTTATGAGCCTATCCGGCTTACCATCGCTACCCAGCACCTGCTTTAGTGTCAGCATGGCGTTCATGCCCGAACCAAACCCCAACTCGAGAATGTTCACCCGATCGAAGCTGGGATCCAGATCGGCAAGGCCCGACTGAATATAGACATGTTCAGACTCACTGATGGCGCCGTTATGGGCATGATAACTGTCGTCAAACAGGCTGCTCATCAGGGTGTGGGAACCATCCTTGGTCATCTGTACGTGGATCTTGTTCATTCTCGGCTCATTAAAGGTATTTACCGGAGCCAGATTGTACCTTAGACCGGGCCCCGACATGCAAGTCTTTCCCATAAGCCCACTGACCAGACTCCCGCTAAAAACAAAAAACACCCAGAGTGATCATGCTCACAGCCAAGAAGCCATAGGAATGGGAAAATCCGCTCCACTTTCAGTCATCTAGATGAAGCCGGGTATTTTATCCATGTGACTTGGCAGCTCACTTGCTGATGCGTCAACAGCCAGTGCCTCACCAGCTAGCGCTTTTCGAGATCAGGCCAAGGGCCAAACCCAAGAGTCTGAGTATCGGACGAGAGAGCGATGACAAGGCAGTGCCCAGCACACAACCCAATACAAACATAAGCAAATAATACTTACGAGTCCCTATGCCCAGCCACACCCAAGTTAGCGCCAAAGGCAACGCCCTGGCGATCGTCTCCTTTCTGCTGTGGGGGCTCCTGCCCCTCTACTATCAGTTTCTGCCGGGCGCGGATATCACTGAGATGCTGGCGATTCGCCTGCTCTGCTCTGTGCCTTTCATGCTGCTAGTCTTTCTGCTGCTTGGCAAACCTCTGCCCAACCTGGCACTGCTCAAGGCGAATCTTCCCTCAGTCGCCCTGTGCGCGCTAGCTTCGCTTATCATGTGCGTCTCCTGGTACAGCTTCACCTGGGCATTGACCCATGGTCAGGTGTTGGCGGCGAGCCTGGGCTTCTTCATCAACCCGCTGTTTGCTATCGGATTGGGGGTGCTGTTTCTAAAAGACAGGCTGACTGTCGCCCAGAAATGGGCTGTGCTGCTCGGCACTCTGGGCATAGGCTACATGGTGATGGCCTATGGTCAGCTGCCCTGGCTGGCGCTGTTGATGGGCAGCTTCTTCGCCCTCTACGGCCTGTGTAAGAAGTTTATCCGCTTCGACTCGCTTACCTCAGTCACCATAGAGGCGGCGCTGCTCACCCCCATCGCCGCCGGCTATCTGCTCTGGCTAAGTGCCACGGGCCAGAGCGAGGCGCTCTCGAGCGGCACGGGTACAATGCTACTTTACATGGGGTCGGCGCCCGTAACCCTGTTACCGCTGATCTTCTTCGCCCTGGCGATTCGTCACACCAGCCTCTCCATGGTTGGCCTGCTGCAATACATAGAACCCACCATGCACTTCCTGCTGGCGATCTTCCTGTTTAACGAGGCGTTCGATAGCGTCAAAGCGGTGAGCTTCTCCCTGATCTGGGTGGGGCTACTCCTCTGCTCGCTGGAGGCCCTGCCCGGTTTGTGGCGAAGTCTCGCCACCCGGCGACAGCTGCACCACCCCAGCTAGGATCTCTGCCACCACGCGGCGACTGAAGATCATCGACAGATGTAGCGGTCGCCAGATCACCTTATTCTCGGCCCCCGGCCAATGGGAGCTGCGACTCGGCACTATGGTGAAATCGATGGGCGTGCGAAACGAGTAGAGGGCTATACCCTCGAGATTCTCCTGGCTGTCGGCGAGCTGAGACAACAACTGACTCTTTGGCCTCAGCTCACGCATCGCCCGCGACGGATAGGGCAGCCAGGCGAGATAGCTGCCGTGATGGGGAGAAGAAATAGAGAACAGCGCCTTGGTGCGTTTCTCGCCCCCCAGATGCTGTAGGTAGTAACGGGCAACTATGCCGCCCATACTAAAGCCGATGAGGCAGATGGTCTCATCCTCGGCCAGGGCTGCCTCGATATGGCTTTGCAGCTGTTTGGCCGCAAAGGCGATACCACGCCTGCCATCGAAGGGGGCCAGGGTAGGCGTTAGGCACTCATAGCCGTGACGCTCAAACTGACGCCGCATCCACCCCATCACCTGGCCGGTATTAAAGATCCCATGGACTAACACGAGTTTCATCCCTTCACCCTCTTGCTAACGTCTGAGTTAATCGCCCCCAAGGGGCAAATATTTGCTATGATCCGCGCTCACTCCAGCATACCACCGATTAGGGATCATAAGATCATGTCGAACGCCGACCTGCTGCGCCAGGCGATCAGCCAAAGAGCCGAGCTACTCGCCGCGGCACAAACCGCCAACACCAACTGTTTTCGCGTGTTTCACGGCACGGTCGAGGGGATAGACGGACTCACCATAGATCGCTATGGCGACGCTTGGCTGATCCAATCGTTTCACCAGAGTCTGACGCAAGAGGAGCTTGAAAGCCTCGGCCAAGAGCTCAAGCAGACTCAAGATCTTCCCGTCATCTACAATGATAGATCCAATAAAAACTCGCGTATTCTCAACCCGCTGACGCCTGAACTCGACGCCTTCGCCAGCGCCGAGCAGCAGATGACGGAAAATGGCATCCGCTTCATCAGCAAGTTGCGCCACGAAGGGCAAGATCCCCTGCTGTTTCTCGACATGCGGGTCGGCCGGGAATATGTGAAGGCCAACAGCCAAGGCAAGTCTGTGCTGAACCTGTTTTCCTATACCTGCGGTATAGGCACGGCCGCCGCCGTCGGCGGTGCAGAATCGGTCACCAACGTCGACTTCTCATCCTTTGCCCTGGCCGCCGGCCGCCGCAACGCCGAACTCAACGGGGTGAGCGACAGGTGTGAGTTTATTCAGAGCGATGCCTTTCCCGCCATGCGTCAACTGGCGGGCATGAAGGTGGGTGGACGCCGCAACCAGAAACTCCCCAACTACCCTAAACTGGCACAGCGTCAGTTCGATCTGGTGTTTCTCGACCCGCCGCGTTTCGCCAAGAGCCCCTTCGGCACTGTGGATCTGATCAACGACTACCAGAGCCTGTTCAAACCCGCCATGCTGGCCACCAAGGCTGGCGGCACCATAGTCTGCTGCAACAATGTCGCCAAGGTTGAGCGTCAGGCATGGCTCGACGCCTTGATTCGCTGCGTCGAGAAGCAGGGGCGGCAGGTCGCCAGCTTCGAGTGGCTCCATTGCCACCAGGACTTCCCCTCCTTCGACGGCAATCATCCGCTTAAGATAGTGGCGCTCACCTTGGCAGAGCAGTAACTGAATCGCTGCAAACTGGTCATGGTTAGCCTAGCCAGTTTAGAAAAGACAAAATGAAAGTGGTAAAAATTTGGCCGCTAACTTAAAAATTTACGGCCTTTAGCTACATAACGGCAACAAACAACAAGCTGGCAACATAAAAACAGACAATTTACGCCGAAAATCCGCCACCAAAAGTTTCAAACCAGCCTCACACCAGGTTTAACCGCAAGAGTCCATCAACAAGAACGGCTGCGTGTTAATTAGTCGCAAAATGGCTTTTCAGGGCAAAATTAGCGCTATTACTGCGATTTTTATATCAAAAAATCATCAGCCATCAAAATTCACTTTACTTAGCGTCTCGCTGGCACTACATTTCGCTTCCCGCTAAACAGTGAATAAATGGCAGTCCAACACACACTTCCTTCCAAGGTGCCATTTACCCTACTTAATTTGGAGATTATTGGTGTTAGACGTCGCCGATAACTGTAAATCGAACAATCCTACGGCACCCGTAATAGGTCTCTCTTTCTTTGCCGTCGCCTCAGGTTTTCTGATGAGCCTGATCCCCCTATCATTGGGCAACTTCGGCCTGTCGCCGGACCTGGCCCCTTGGCTCGCCAGCATCTTCTATCTGGGGTTGCTCTTCGGCGCATTGAGGGTCGAGCGCCTGATCGCCCAAATGGGCCACAGACGCGGCTTTGTGCTGTTTCTCTCCCTGCTGATCGCCAGCATAGTGGCCATGTTGCTCTTGCCTGGTGCCGGCGTCTGGCTCGCGGCGCGCCTGCTCGCGGGTTTCGCCGTAGCAGGCGTCTTCGTGGTGGTCGAATCCTGGTTACTGATGGCCGATAGCGCCAAGGCGCGCGCCAGACGACTGGGGATCTACATGGCCGCGCTTTATGGCGGCAGCGCCCTCGGTCAGCTGGCCATAGGTGAACTGGGCACTCAGGGGGTCTTGCCCTATCTGTTTGTCATCGTCCTGCTCCTGTTAGCCATAATGGCCCCAGTGCTGATCCGCTCGGGTGAGCCGGCCCACCAGGCGCAGCAGAGACTCTCACTCAAGGAGAGCACCAACCTGAGTCGCCCGGCGATCATAGGCTGCCTGGTCTCAGGCCTGCTGCTCGGCCCCATCTATGGCCTGATGCCCGTCTATATCGACAATCAGGTAGAGGAGCCAACCCAGACGGGACTCTTGATGGCGGCGATTATCTTGGGCGGCATGGCGGTGCAGCCGTTGATCAGCTATCTCTCGCCGCGGATGGACAAGCGTCTGCTGATGGCCATGTGTACTCTGGTGGGCTTGGTCGGTGTGGTCGGCGCCATAGAAACCAGCGCCTTGGCGTTTAAGGGATTGAGCTACTTCATCTTGGGGGCGGCCAGTTTCGCCCTCTACCCTATCGCCATCTCGCTGGCCTGCGACAGGCTGCCGAGCATCAAGATAGTGTCGGCGACCGAGGTGATGTTGCTCTGCTATAGCCTAGGCTCTGTGGCCGGGCCCCTGCTGGCCTTGACCCTGAGCGACAAAGGCCACGGCATGATGATCTACCTGGCCATCTGTCTGCTGAGCACCTGCCTCTACATGCTACTCAAGAGCCTGCAGAAACTCGACGGTCAGACAGATCGCCTGCAAAGCTAAGCAGTACTGTCCTCGCCATCGGTATCAGGCTCAGCAGGCCGATGGCGTTTGGCATACCAGTTAGCTAGCGGCTGAGCCGATAGACCATGGGCCAATATACTCATCAAGACGGTCACAGTTACCACGGCATAGAGGGTCTCAAACCCCTTGATGCTGCCCATCTCATGGGCGACGATCAGCACATAGAGGATAGAGGCGATCCCCCTGGGGCCAAACCAGGCGATAAAGGCACAGGTCGCCAGATCTAACTTAGTCCCTATCAGGGAAATCATCACGGGCAACATACGCAGCAACGTCAGGCTAAGCAGGGCGTAGCTCACCACTTCCATAGTGACATAGGGCAGCGTGGTTGGCACAAACGCCAGGCCGAAGATGAAGAAGCTTATCAACACCAAGAGCTCCCCCTCGCTCTCGGCAAAGTCTTCGATATGCCCCCTGGCCATCTCGCTGGTGTTACCGGCATAGAGACCGGCGAAGAAGGCGGCGATGAACCCATTGCCCGAGAACTCCTCCGCCAGATAAAAGGCCAATATCGCCAAGGCGATGGGGATCAGGTTGAGGTAGGTCTCCACCATGCCATCACGCTTGAAACAGAAGATCTGCAACTTGGTACCCAGATAGCCGACGGCGCCGCCCACCAAGGCCCCAAACAGGATCTGCTGCAACACATAGACCAGCCAGTGTTGGTCCTGGGCGTGATCCAGACCGCTCATGATCAAGGCCACCACGGTAATTAACACGGGGAAGATAATGCCGTCGTTCAGCCCGCTCTCCACATTGATCGTGGAGCGTATCGTCTTGGGCACCTTAGGGTCCGAGACCACCGCCTTACCCAGGGCAGCATCCGTGGGAGTCAGCAGCAGGGCTAACATCAGCAGATAGAGAAAGGGTTGGTCGGGAAAGAAGAATCCCGCCACTAGTGTGCCAGCCGCAACCGTGATCGGCAGGCCAATAAACAACAGGCGCGCCGGTAGCTGCCATGACTCCTTAAGCAGCCTGAGATCAAGCAGGGCGGCGTCGCTAAACAGCACCAACACTAAGGCGATTTCCACCATGATAGTGACAAATTCGGCATCCACCTTCACCTGAGTCACATCCAAGCCGAAGGGGGACAACAGCAGGCCGAAGGCGGTAAATACCATGGGGCCTGAGATGTCGAAACGCGCCAACCACTTAGAGATATAGCCGTAGAGCAATACGACTAAAGCAATGATAAGTATGACGATATGTTCATCCATTGGGGCTTTCCTTGGCTAGCTGATGGCTTGTAGCTTAAGCTAGCAGAAATTATTCCCCATGGCTCTAGCTGAAACGGACTATTCTCTGCCTGGCAGCCAAACCAGCTCCGGCAAGGCGGTAAGGTCTAAAGTATCGCCCCGCTCGGCGATCACCACATGGGGTGACTGGCTTCCCTCGGGCACCAACTCAGTCTTGAGCCGCTCCTGCGCCTCGCGCTCACCATGGATCAGAATCAGCGGCGGCGTGTGTTTAAAGTGTCGATACCAATGGATAAGCTCGGCCTGGTCCGCGTGAGCCGACAACCCGCCGACCGTATGTATCTTGGCCTTCACCGGAATATCACGGCCATGTATGGTGAGCGACTCGGCGCCATCCACCAGCAGGCGCCCCGGCGTGCCCAAGGCCTGGAAACCACAGATGATCACATCCGACTGGGGATTGGCCAGGTTATGCTCCAGATGGCTGCGGATCCGGCCGCCATTGCACATGCCGCTACCGGCGATGATGATCAACCCCTGATGGATCTCGTTAAGCTCCATCGACTCTTGGGTGCTGTCGATAAAGTCCACATTCGAGAGCAGCGGATGTTTGCCCGGCGACAGACGGGTGAAGCGCTTAAAGTCCTCATCCATCAGCTGATAGTTGGCCACATAGATCTGGGTCGCCTTGATCGCCATGGGGCTGTCGAGACAGATACGCCAGTTGGACAGCGCCCACTCCTTGGCATAGAGGTGAAACAGATAGAGCAGCTCCTGAGCCCGCCCGACGGAGAATGCCGGCAGAAGAATATTGCCGCGGCTCTCCTTAATCGTCTTGGCGAAGATCGCCTTAAGCTCCTCCAAAGTATCGTCCCAGCTGCGGTGCAACCTGTCGCCATAGGTGCTCTCCATCAACACCAGATCGGCATCATCGATCAGCGTAGGATCATCCAGAATCGGCATGCCCGCTCGCCCCAGATCGCCGCTAAACACCAGCTTCTTGCGCTCGCTTCCCTCACCCAGCCACAACTCGACCACGGCCGAGCCTAGAATATGGCCGGCATCGCTTAGACAAGCCGTCAACTGAGGCACCACCTGCACCGATTGACCATAATCGAGGGCGACAAACTGCTTGATCACCAGCGCCACATCTTCTTCGTCGAACAGGGGCTCCAGCGGCGGCAGATCCATCTTCACCCGCTTCTTGTTAAGGCGCTCCACATCGCGTACCTGCAGCATGGCGGCATCCCTGAGCATCACCTCACACAGCTCAACCGTCGCCTTATGGGTATAGATGGGGCCGGTAAAGCCAGACTTGACCAGCAGAGGGAGACGCCCCGAATGATCGATATGGGCATGGCTGAGCACTACGGCATGGATCTCTTTAGGCTCGAAGAGGAAGGGCTCGTGATTGCGCAGGGCATCGAGCTTACCACCCTGGATAAGGCCGCAGTCGAGCAGCACCTGACGACCCGAGATATCGAGAAGATGACAGGAGCCCGTCACCTCCTGGGCCGCACCGAGAAAAGAGAGCGTCATCTTCATAACAATGTCCTGTGCATAACTAGGTCCTTTGAGTAACAAGGCCTTAGAGTGCCCGTAAGCGGCAAGGCAAAGAGAATACCTAGCCCAAACGAGCCTGAAAGAAATGATTCGGCTTATGGTTAAAAGATAGTCTTTTTAGTAGCTTCCAACCAGTTGTCTCAAAGAGAATCACAACCCCAGAAGCGATAAATCTGGTTCTGTCCACACCAAAAAGGCTAATGAGCCTGACTACGAGCAGACGCGAATATTCTCATTCCTTAGTCTTATTTTCTTGTGTCTTTATCATTGACCAATACACAACAAGCAAATAACATATCGACAACAAATCTTATTGATGTACAAAGACTTAATTAAGTAAAAACGAATCTAATACGAGATAAGATAGGGGGATGCACTCAGGCATTCCCAAAATAACAACAAACAGAAAGATAGGGACATTCGCTATGCTTAAGGGATTAATGCGTATAGGCTGCTTGCTTATACTCGCCTCGCAACTCAGCGCCTGTGGCGGTGGAAGCGGCTCATCAGAAACAGATAAAACCGCGGTCAAACTCAACCAGACACTCAGCTTTAGTCAAAGTGGCACCATAGAGAAAACCTACGGTGACCAAGCCTTTAGCAACTCGCTTCAAGGTTTATTGGGAACTGGAGCTATAAGTTATACCAGCTCTAACCCAGAAGTTGTCAGCGTCTCCAATGATGGTTTGGTCGCGATATTAACCGCGGGTTCCAGCACTATTACCGCTCATATCGCCGAAGATGCCAAGTACCTGGCAGCCTCCGCCGCCTATCAAGTCAATGTCGCCAAGGCGGAGAGAGCTATCGCCTTTGACAACACAGGCACAGTGGCGCTCTTTATCGATCAAACTTATCTGAATCCCGTCAATGTCGATGTTGCTAACCTAACCTTTAGCAGCCAAGATCCTGCCGTGGCCTCGGTGGATACCAGTGGACAGGTGACGGCGCATACGCCTGGCGAGGCGCAAATCTTTGTCGAGATCGCCGAAACCGCTAACTACCTTAAAGCCAGCAGCAGCTTCTTTGCTTCTGTCGCGCCAAAGTCGCTAACACTCAAGTTGCTGATAGGAACCGATGACACAAAAGTGTTTACTGATGTAGATACTCCTCTGCAACTAGCCAGAACCACTCAGGCCGACTGTGATTTTAACAATCTCAGCAACTGCGATAACGGGCTGGTCGACAAGCTATCCACACAGCCGCTAATAGACAGCAGCTTAACCACGACGAGTGATGCCTACTATAACCTCTTCCACGGCCAACATGCTGGTCAGGCAACCTATGTCGCCAACAATACCCCTTCTGGCCGCTCTTCAGGCAAGGTCGTTTCTTTCGATGGCTATCTCTGGCTCATCGGTGGCTATGAGCAAGCAGGTAATGATGCCAGTATCTGGCGATCGAGCGATGGCAACATCTGGCAAAAAGTGGTTGATGAGGCTCCCTTTGGCGTGCGTCCTCCCGTGGCTGTCATTACATTTTCAGATCATATCTGGCTCATAGGAAACCGACGTGACACTACGCTTAACGATGTATGGCGCTCAGAGGATGGCATCAATTGGACACAGGTAAATGCCGATATTGGCTTTGGCGAACGCAACAACTATTCGGTGACGACTTTCAAAAACAAGATGTGGATATATGGCGGCTTTGATTTGCAGACTCGCGAGCATGTCAAAGAGATCTACTCCTCAACCGATGGCATCACCTGGAACCTGGAATCGTCAGATTCAACTGCAACCCAGAGAGTAAGCACCGCCTTTGCTGAATTTAATGGCAAGCTGTGGCAATTTAGCGGCAGAAACGATACCGGGAGAGTCGCCGACATATGGAACTCAGACGACGGCATTCATTGGACATTGGTGACAGACACACCAGAATTCTCGGCTAGGGAAAAGCATGAAGTTAGGCAAGTCGGTAATCAACTAATTTTGCTGGGCGGTTATATCGATCAGCTCGATCCGAATCGCTCTCAGAATCCAAACGATGTATGGACCTCCACCGATGGCGCCTCTTGGACGTTAGCAACAGATGACGCCAACTTCGGTGTACAGTCGCCATACATGGCCGATAGGATACGCTTGTACTTCACCACCGCGGTACATAATGATGCCCTGGTCGTTATCGGCGGCAAAAGTGATAATGGCGTCTTACTCAACGACAACTGGCAAACGACAGACGGCAAGCATTGGCTGCCACTCAATAATCAGCTACCAGCCATGACAGACATTCAGGCAGTCAGTCACCAGGGAGAGATACAACTGCTTTCTGGCACCAACGAAGATTTCGAGAAAGTAAATACTCGTTGGCACTCTACTGACGGATTCAGCTGGACATTAGATGATTCCACGACGCTTCCCTTCCCGACGGACAGCAAGATACTTACTTTTTCAGGTAAGATTTGGGCCTTGCACGCAAGTGGTAGCTACTCATCACTCGATGGGAAAAACTGGACCCAAGAGGCTCTTACCGGGCCAAATGTTGGTACGCAAAACGGTCAATACTCAGTCTATCCATTCGACAATAAATTATGGGCTATCGACACGCAAAACAGCGTCGTATATCGCTCAGAAAATGGTATCAACTGGACAGATGTAGGCAACAATAACTTCCCCGCGCGCGCCGTAACCCAAATCAGCAGCTTTGGCGGCAAACTCTGGGCTGTTGCGGGTCATGAAACCCAATCACGAACGACTCAACTCAGTGACATCTGGTCCACCACAGATGGCATCACCTGGACTAAGGAGGCAGACAGCACTGAGGTCGGCGCGAGGCATATTCACCAGCTCGTAGAATTTGACGGTAAATTATGGGCCTTTGGTGGATATGGCGCTAACCAAACCTTAACCGATCTCTGGTATTCCCAAGATGGCACCAGCTGGACCAAAGCCATGGATAACTTCCCCTTCGATGCTAAGCGTGGTTATCGCGCCATGGTTCACGGCAATCAACTCTTCATTTTGGGAGGGATAATGCCCTATCCCTTAGATGCCACCTATCACACCACCGCGAAGCAAGTATGGATGACGACTAACGGCACCGAATGGCGCCGAGCGTTACAGCACACGCTGAGTTTCTAAGCCCAAGCGGCTAACGGCAAGAATGAAGAGGCTCGATGAGATAACCACTCATCGGGCTTTTTTTTATTTTTCAGCCTATGCCATCGCGCCAACCAAGTAAGCTTTTGCGTTAAAGCCAACCGAAAAGAAAAGGTAAAATTAGCCCTAAACCTGCCGCTGATTAAAAAAACAACAAAACAGCGAAAGACAGGGATGAAATCTTTAGGTTATAGTTAGTTAAACGGATGGCACACGCGCTTTTCAGGATCCCCTATGAAGCCCTATCAAGACGCTCTCTCATTGCTGGAGCAAGACCCGCTCTTCAGCCAGACTCAAGTCAACACGGCCCAGCTTGCGGTGCCGGATGAGATGTTTAACGGCTGGCAGCAAACCTTAGATCTCCTATCGGAAATCGTCGACACCCCGGCCATCCTGATCATGCGGGTGACGGAAAAGGATATCTCTGTCTTCACCAGCAGCCATCATCCAGATAATCCCTATAAACGCCATGACACCGAGAGCCTGGGCCATGGTCTCTACTGCGAGACAGTGATCAAGCGCCAGGCAGAGCTGGTCGTGCCCAACGCCTTAAAAGATAAGGAGTGGGATCGCAATCCCGATATCAAGCTGGGGATGATTGCCTACTGTGGTCTGCCACTCACCTGGCCCAACGGCCAGCCCTTCGGCACCCTGTGCATGCTGGACAACAAGGAGAGGGACTACGGCCGCACCTTTCGCCATCTGCTGGCGCGGTTTCAAAACGCCATCAATGCCAATCTCGCCAGCCTGTATCAGAGCGCCAAACTCTTCCATCTCAACCAAGTCTTAGAGACCAAGGTGCAGCAACGTACCCAGGAACTCACCAGGCTCAACAAGAAACTATTGAACGAGATCGAGCAACGTACCGTTATCGAGAGTTCGCTGCAATTTCATAAGGATCATGACCCATTAACCGGCCTTGCCAATCGACTGGGGTTCGTGAATCAGCTCTCACAGCAACTCAGCCAACCCGATGAGCTGTCTACCTATGTGATCTACTTTGGCCTACGCAACTTCAAGTCGATCAACGAGAGCTATGGTTACGTGGTCGGCGACAAGGTGCTGCAACTCTTCAGCCAGCGCATCAAGCGCATCCTGGATAAGGATACCCTGTTTGCCCGCATCGCCGGCGCCGAGTTCGTCATCGCCCACAGGGGCAAGAATCCCCTGGAGCTTCCCCTGATCGACAGCATAATACAGACCGCCAATATTCCCTTCGCCCTGGCAGAGTTCAGCATCAATATTCCCTGCTGCATTGGGGTCGCGGTCGCACCGACGGACGCCCAGGAGGCCTCTGAGCTGATGCAGAAAGCCGGCGCCGCCATGAGCATCAGCAAGGCCGAGGCCACGCCCTATAGCTTCTTCAACAAGCATACTCAAACCAATATCGAGCGCCGCTGCCTGCTGGAATCACACCTGGTAGACGCCCTCAAGCATCAGGAGCTAAGCCTGCATTACCAGCCGCTGTTTAGCCTGCAACACAAGCGGGTTATCGGTGCCGAGGCCCTGCTCCGCTGGCACAGTCCACAGCTCGGTAATGTGCCGCCGGATCAATTTATCAGCCTGGCTGAGCACAATGGTCAGATCATCGCCATAGGTAACTTCGTGCTGCATACCGCCATCGAACAGGCCGCCAAGTGGCGCAGCCAAGATCCCAACAGGCCGTTTAGGGTGGCAATCAACATCTCGCCGCTACAGTTTCGCGATGCCGATTTTGCCGACTATATTGCCAACCTCTTAAGTCTCTACCGCCTGCCGGCCTCCGCCCTGGAAATGGAGATCACCGAAGGCGTGCTGCTGCAAGATGAGCAGCTGGCGCAGCATATCATAGGCCAGTTGCAGGCCCTGGGGGTGAGGATCTCCCTCGACGACTTCGGCACCGGCTACTCCTCCCTGAGCTACCTGCAAAAATACTCCTTCGACACCCTTAAGATAGATCGCTGCTTCATCACGAATCTGGAGAAGAACGAGCAGGACAGAGAGCTAACCCGGGCGATCATCGCCATGGGCAAGAAGCTGACACTCAACGTGATCGCAGAAGGAGTAGAGACCCAGGCGCAGGATGCCTTTATCCGCCAGGAGGAGTGCGACTTCGGTCAGGGTTATCTCTATGGCAGGCCTGTGGATGCGCAGACCTTCGAACGCGACTATCTGAGCGCTGACTAAACTTAAGTTAAGCACGGCTGAGACCCAACAATTAAGGCCAGACCGAGTCACCCAGCGCCGCGAAACCTGATAAGCGCTAGCCCGCTGACGGACAAGACGAACATAACAATTTAGTAACAAACAGTTTCACTCGACGCCACGGCTGCTTTATAGTGTAAAAAAATAAAAAGATCGCTTATGAATATTGACCCCATTGCCGAGCTCTTGGTGCTATTTATCTGCCTGCTCGCCAGTACCTCTACCCTTGCCTGGGGCCTGATGGCCTACCCGCTGCGCATCGCTCCCCGCGCCAGCACCTATTTCTCCCTTGCCAACCTGTTGATCTTAATGGGAGTGCTCCTCACCACCCTCAGAGATCAGACGCCGAGCTATCTCTACTGGTTGGGGGCAGACATGCTGCTGTTACTCGGTTTCGTGCTGCTTCGTAGCGGCACCCAACGCCTGTTTCGCCTGCCAAGCAGCATCAAAATAGATGTCGCCTTACTGCTCCTGACCGGGCTCTTGATGCTAACTCAGCCACCCAGCATAGCAGCCAGCGATACCCTGGGCATCTTCTTCTCCTTCATGGCCGCCAGCACCTTCTTGCTGATGGCCAAGGACAATCTGGTCGCCCTGGAACACACGGTCAAACGCCCCATCGCAGTGATCCTCTTGAGCCCCATCGCCCTGATGGGCGTCATTTTCGGCCTCAGGGCGCTATTACTGCTCATCGAGCCTACTCTAAAATCCCATCTGGCCAGCATTCAGAGCGCCGACGCCATCCCCATGTTATGGCTGTATGTGGTCATGACCTTATGGATCAACGTGATCATGATGGGCAACGCCCTCACCCGCCTGGTGCAGAAGATGCGCCAACAGGCAGACAGGGACTATCTCACAGGGCTATGGAACCGGCGCGCCATGCAGCAGCAACTTGAGCAGCTGCATCAGCGTTGGCTCAGGGATGGACAGGCCTATAGCCTGATCCTGTTCGATCTGGATTTCTTCAAACAAATAAATGACAAGTTTGGTCATTCTGCCGGGGACGCCGTGCTAGTTAAGACGGCGCAGCAGATAGGTAAGGTCACCCGCGCCATGGACATCTTCTGCCGACTCGGCGGCGAGGAGTTTCTGCTGGTGTTACCCGGCACAGATGGCGAGGTGGCGGAGATCATCGCCCAGAAATTGCAGCAGGCCCTGAGACAATCCAGCCTCAACTGGCAGGGCAGCCTAGTCCCCATCAGCGCCAGCTTCGGCATAGTCACTACGGCAACAGGCGATACACCGGACAGCCTATTGGCGCTGGCCGACAAGGCGATGTACCGCGCCAAGGAAACCGGCAGGGATCGCTGCTGTACGGCAGAGCGACGGCTAAAACAGGCTCAGGCTACACCATCTCAATAGCAATCTGCTGACAGGGCGCCTTACCCGAGCGAATGAGCGGCTCGTTGGTCTGCATTGCCTGATTGGCAAGTGGCATGTTGGCGCTGGTATAGAGCTTACCGAGATCTTTAATGTCTATGGCACCACGAGACTCGCCGATGATCCCTTCGGTCACCATCTTCTTCATCAGGCGGGAAAAGGTTTCCGGCTGAATCGACAGGCGCGACGCCAACACACGTTTAGGAATATCCAACTCGACCCGCCCCTGGTTGTCGCCGATCTTCTGCATGTTGCGCAGCAGAAAAAGCAGCAGGCGCGACTGGGCATTCTGCACAGATAGCAGCTCTACCTCATTGATATCCTTGCGTAATCTGACACTCATCTCCGCCATGATGGCGATGCAGGCATCGGGATTGCCCCTGAGCATGGCGAGGTAACCTTCGCTGTCGAAGCTGACCAGAGTGCAGTGGGATACGGCCTGGGCCGACACAGGATAGGAGGCCTGGCGACTAAACATCAGCGCCTCGGCGAAGGTGCGCCCCTCGCGTACTACCTCTATCACCTTGTCCTGCCCCTGCAGGCTGGTGCGATAGAGTTGCAGATGCCCCTGAATCACCAGGTAGAATCGCTTGGCCAGATCGCCCTGATAGAACAAATTTTCGTGGGCGGCCAGGGTGATCTTGGCGGCTTGCCCCAGCAGGCGACACAGCTCCTCTTCGCCCAGTGCCGAAAACAGGTGGTGTTGGTGAATGCAGGCCTTAATCTGTGGATCTGTTATCATCGCGCCTTCCTTAGTCCTGTTGCTCCGTTAATCTAAATCACAACCTGATAACAAGTCGTGATCTAGATCATAATGAACAGGTATTAAAGATGAATCAAATTCAAAAAGCGCGTGAAGCTAAATTAGTGATGCATGCTGTGGTCGTGAGCCTCTCCCTGGGCCGTGACTTTGGCCGTCACCGACAGGGTCTCGCCATCCGCCAGGGTAAGCGTCAACGCCACCTCTTCACCCAAAGCCGGCACGCCAGTCTTAAAGTCCGACATCATGCCGTGATAGCCACCGGGCGCCAATTTCACCATGCCATGGGGCGGGATCTGTATCGCCTCCACTCCTTGCATGCGCATCACCTCATTCTCCATCAGGGTCTGGTGCAGCTCGACCACGCCGCGAGGACTGCTGATGGCCTTCAGGACCAGTGGTTTGTCGCTGGGATTATGCAGCGACAGGTAGACGGGCACTACACGAGAGGTGGGCGGCATGCCGCGGATCCAGGCGTCGTGCACCATCAGCTCGCTGGCCTGGGCGGCACCGAAACAGCTACAAAGCAACACAAATAAGCAGAAACGACCTTTCATATAATTTCCTTTTTTCATGATTAGAGCAGACTCTCGATCTGTTGACGCATCTCGTCTATAGGGGTGCCTGTGTAGAAGAAACCGCGCACCCGCTGTTTGCCATCGAGCACGAAGATCTTGGCGGTATGGGAATAGAGATACCCCTGACGCTTAGGCGCCTTGCTATCTTCCAGGCTCAGCTTCTTATACTCAGTAGTCACCTTCTCTTCGGCCAACTTGGTGTAGTCGGCCTTAAATAACGCGGCGACCTCATCTATCTTCTCCCGCTCATCCACCAAGCCGATAAAGCTGGGGTCGAAGTAGCTGAGGTATTTGTTCAGGTGCTTGGGCGTGTCGTAATCGCTGTCGATGCTGATAAAGAGCACCTGAATGCGATCTCGGGTCTCACTCGGCAACTGATTCATCAGCTGGCTGATGTGGGCCATGGTGGTTGGGCAGATGTCGGCGCAGTTGGTGTAACCGAAAAACATCATCACCACCTTGTCGTTAAAGTCCGATAGACGAACCTCGCCCCCCTTGCTACTGCGCAGGCTAAAATCGCCACCTATCCCCTTGAGGATCGGCATGTTCGCCATGCAAGCAGCGCTCATCAGGCTGCCCATAAGCAGCACACAGAGGCTCAGGGCCAGATGAAACTTACCTTGGTTAACTCGTGTCATAGTCAATTCCTTCTCTGCTAACAACGCACCTCGGCGCCGAGATCGGTTACCGGCGGCAGGTACTCGGCACGGTACAGCTGCACCTTAGCCCCATCTGGCGTCACGGTGAGCAGCATAGTTACGCCGACTCGCGCCAGCTCGACCTCGCCCTCGCTGTTGGTGGCCGTCCACTGATACTCGAAACTCAAACGGTATTGCCCTGCCTCGGGCGTCAGGCTGTAGTTCTTGATCACCCGCCGACTGTCGCTGTGATTCAGGCTGTGCAGGTAGGCGAGATACTGACTCGGGGTCTGGCTAGCATCTTCGGGGCCGGTAAAGCTTGCATCCTTAGCTAACAGACCGAGCAGAGTCACGTCATCCAGCCTGTCTAGCGACTCGGTCCAGCGATAGAGCGCCGCGCGAACCAGATTGATCTCGGCAGCGGGGCGATAACGGGAAGTGAAATCATCATACTCGTTGACCAGGGTGACACTGCTGCGCACCAATCCCAAACTATCCAAGCTCAGGCGTTGCACCACATATTGCCCCCTCACCTCACTCTCGCCTTCGGTTGGCGAGGCCAGCTGAAACTCTGTCTCCACCTCGACCTCGACACTTTCCTGACTGCGAGCGATAGGGGTGATGGACATGAGGTGATGGGCGCCTTGGCTCGGCAGGCTACCGGCATACTCGGCATAGTCCACAAGATCCCTCTCTGGCGCCAAGCGCTTGTCGGCCTGGCCCATATCCAAATTGGCGTACCAGAGATAGACATTTGCCTCCAGGCCATAGTCCACCTCGGCAGCCGCTGCGCTGCGGGTCATAACGACGACTGCCAGCATCATCAGCAATCCCATCAGGAGTAACCTTTGCATCTGCATCTCCCCAAGTCGTGACGATAAATGGCTCGAGCCTCACCTAGACCCGAGCCCTTTTTGCCTAAGCCCTTAGACCTTAGGCAGTGGTGATGTTAGATGGCTTCTTGATCTGCACCATCAGGTTGTCATCCCACTCGCCGTCGACCTTAATGTGCGCCGCGGCGCCCTTGATGATCGCCTCGATCAGATTGTGGTTCACATAGGCATATAGACCAGGCTGACGGAAGTTGTACATAGCGGCGCAGGCACTGCCCCCGGCTAGCATCCAGGTTTCCAGGTTGGTCTGTGGCGCGTCGGTAAAAGAACCCGCTGGCCAGACATAGTCACCGTGTCCGCCGATGATATGCGGACGGGAATCCCGGTTGGCCTGAGAGTGGATAAAGAGCACTGACTCACCCACCTTGGCGGTCATGGCGTTCTTACCTGTCAGGGCACCCACGGCGCCGTTGAACACCACGTGAGATGGGGTAAGCGTCTTCATCACCTCCAGCACCTCATTCATGCTGCCCATCACGGTGTCATAGGCCTTGTATTTACCCTTGGCATCCTTTGGCACATAGAAGTCGGCCTCACCAATGTAGTAGGCCTTGTCATATTTAACTGGCTTGCCTTCGGCATCTTTCAGGCCGTCACGAGGTAGCACCATGATGGCGCCGTGCATGCCCATGGCTACGTGCCAAGGGATCATCACCCCGCCCGGCGCACAGTGATACACGAAGGTGCCGGCCTTGGTCGCCTTGAAGCGGAAGGTCACCTCCTGGCCGGGAGATACTAAAGTCAGCTCGCCGCCGCCCAGGGCGCCCGTGGCCGCATGCAGGTCAATGTTGTGGGCCAGGGCATTGCTGGCGGGGTTCACCAGAGTCAGCTCGACGAAGTCATGTTGATGACAGACGATGAGCGGGCCAGGCACGCTACCGTTGAAGGCGCAGACCCAGGCCTTGGTGCCGTTTTCCAGTTCTACCTGCTTCTCTTCTATCACCAGCTTCACCTGCACCACCTTAGGCTTACCCTTGGCGACCTGATCATGCTTAGGCACCATTGGTGGTGGCACCAACTCTTGAGTAACACGCTCCAGCTGATCCGCCTTGTAGTTTGCCATACGGTCTGACTTGGTCTGTGTGGTGGCCGAGGCACTGCTTGATACCAAGCCGGCCGCCATACCCGCACCCACCAGGCCCAAACCGACTGAACCACTCAAGAAGCTACGACGTTGCTGATCGACATTCACTGCTGGGGTAGAAGATTGCTTTTCCATAAAATACTCCGTTGTTAGCGCATTTCACCAAAGGGGTTCAAACTGCCAGAGCCACTGTGATGAAGGTGTTATTACCTTGTTGCGGTTAAGACTATGCCTTTGACGCAGATTGAAATTGACTTTGGTCAAGTCGCTCAAGAAATTTCAAATTGACTAAATTAGCCGAGAAAATCCGATGGTTTCAGGCGAGAAACGGGGTGAAAAAACTGACAAAAAACCTCGCTATCCCAGACGGGACGGCGGGGTTAAAAGGACAATAGGCGGCGAGGTTCAGGCTGTCAAAGTGACCGGGAAAGCCCCAGCAAGCTTTGCCATTTGTAATGATAAGTTTACAGAAATGAGAAAGCCAGACGGTGAAAAAGTCGGCAGATTCAGGTTGGCCTCTACCGACAGAAGAAGGATAAAGTTAAGACTCGAATGCCTGCAGCCAATGTTTAAACAGCGCATCCAGCTGCTGTTTCTCATCTAACGACAGTTGACTGGTCAAAGCCTGCTGGGCCGCCACATGGGCCTCGATCGCCTCATCGATTAACGCGAGCCCCGCCTCGGTCAGGCCGACGCTGACGCTACGCCTGTCTTCCTGACAATGGCTGCGGGACACCAGCCCCTTCTTCTCCAGGCCATCGACACGATTGGTCATGGCACCCGAGGTGAGCATCATGGCCGCCAGCAGATCCGAGGGCGTCAGGCGATAGGGCTCCCCCGAGCGACGCAGGGTCGCCAGCACATCGAACTCCCCCATGCTGATGCCAAACTGCTTGTGACAGGCGCTAACCTCTGTCTCCAGATGTTTATAGATCCGCATCATGCGGCCGAGGATCGCCATAGGCAGAGTATCCAGTTGCGGCTTCTCCTTGGCCCATTGGGCCCTTAGGCGATCGACGCCATCGAGGTGATTTGAGTTCATCTGCTCTCCGTGAACACATATAGTGATGACAGGCACAATGGTCGCGACTCATAGAGGTATTGAATGACCATAGGCATTTATCTTCAGGCAAAGATAATTAATCCTGAGATACTTTACAAGCAGAATCAAAAGGTGCAGACTTATATCTTCACATAAAGATACTTTTTATTGAGATAAATATGAATGTACTGCTAGCCATGATCCCCGCCTTCTTCTGGGGCACCACCTACGCGGTGACCCAATATACGCTGCCAGATTGGCCTCCCCTGTTGCTTGGGGCCTTGCGAGCGCTGCCGGCGGGCCTTATCCTGCTGGCGATCAGACCCAGCCTGCCAAAGCGTCAGGAGTGGAGCCTGCTGTTTCGCCTAGGCTTTATCAATATCGCCGCCTTCTTCAGCCTGATCTTCGTCATGGCCCTCACCCTGCCCTCGGCCATCTCAGGCGTCGGTATGATCTCTGTGCCTGTATTTGCCATGCTCTACCAGTGGCTGTTTCATGGTCGTCGCCCCGGCCTGACCCAGGGCTTCTTCGGCCTGGTGCTGATCGGCCTGGCCTGGCTACTGTTTAACCCCAACTCCATCAGCCTCAACCCCATAGGCCTACTCGCCATGTTGGCTGCCATCAGCTGCATCATAGTCGGTAGCGGCATCACTAAGGCCCTTGGGGATCGCATGCATTGGTGGACGGTATTGACCTGGCAGCAGATCATCGGCGGCGTGCTGCTGAGTGTAGCGGCAAGCGTGCATGCCTGGCTGGCACCACAAGGCTATGGCAATGCGCTTAGCCAACTCAGCCCAAACAACTTTATCGGCATCGGCTGGATCATCCTGCTCAATACCGTACTGGGCTATATCATGTATGTCTGGCTGTTGCAGCGCATGAGCGTGGTGGACTTTACCTTTGGCGGCATCGCAAACCCAGTGGCGGGTATCGTCTCGGGCATGGTACTACTGGGCGAATCCTTTACGCCGCATCAGTACCTGCTGATGTTGGCCATGATCGCCGCCTCACTGATGCCACAAATCATAGGCTTGATCGGCGAACGTCGGCATGTCGCTCAGGCTAAACCCCAATAGGCTTCACAAATATCTATATCTGAGTATCCCCAATTTACACTAAGGGTTACCATGGCTTTTTCATTATTTAACAGGAAGATAAATTAGTATGAAAATTAGCGCACGCAACAACCTCACAGGTAAGATCAAGGCAATCGAAGAAGGTTCGGTAAACAACGAAGTGGTGATCGAGCTAGCCCCAGGCGTTGAGATCACCTCTGTGGTCACCAAGAAATCATGTGAACAGCTGGGTCTGGTGGTGGGGGGCGAAGCCTATGCCATCATCAAGGCAAGCAATGTGATGATCGCCGTCGACTAATCACTCTTTCGAGATGGATTTAGGCATAGGGCTGAAAAGTTAGAACAGATGCCCTATGCCGACATGGCTTAGTTTAACCAATAAAATCGAGACACTTTAATCCCAGCGATTTTAATCTAGGCGCCATTAATCCAGGTACTGCCAGGTATCGGCACCATCGAAGTGGCGGATCTGAATGTTCTCGCGCAGCGCCTCTGGCGCCATCCTGAAATTCAGCGCTATCCTGGGCTCGCTCACCTTGTCCGTCGTCAGCGTATGGGTCACGCAGCCACAGCGCTTGCAGTGGTAGAAGACCAGATACTTATCCCCATGGCTATACCCCACAGACGCACTCTCCTCCTGGCCGGACGTAGCCTGCTCGTTAAGGCTGACCTCCTTGGGATCAAAATAGCCCCACAGGGCGGCATAGCGGCTGCAGATGGAGCAGTTGCAAGAGGTAAGCGTTTCTGGAGGCGTCGCCAGGGTCAGTTGTACCAGCCCACAATGACAAGAGAGTTGCATGTCAAAATATCCTTATTTGTTAAGTCATGCCTAACCTAAAAGGTTAACTCTCTTATATCAAGACAAGGCCTATTTGGCCGCGGTTACCGCTGGCGATCAGTTATACCCCAGGATATAGCAATCTGGCTCTTCATCTTTAAGATCTGTCTCGTTGCCCGCCAACATCTCCTGCAGCCATTGACGACGTGTCATGGCGCCATGATCAGATTCAGTCTCGGTAACCCTGTGTGCTGTGTTTGTTTCGTGTTCCATAATCAATACCCAATTCATCTTCACCCGCCGGTAATTCACCCAGCCCTAATTAAGCATTTGAGAGCACAACAAAACGCCCGCCGCGTTTAATTTATCAAACACTTAAATTTGATTAAATGACTGAAAACCATTGATGTCAATGAATTTTATTGGTCATACAAATAAACCAACAAAAGCTGCACGCAAAAACCGATAGATCACAAACCATTAATTATAAAGAACTTTACAAACTGAACTCTGTATTCAATCTTTTAAAAACCATAAACCAAGCGACTCGTATCCTTAAAAAAATTAATCTTCAGACCATCAAAATCAACGCCTCTCGCCCGATTGATAAAGCAAACACTTGTTTGAATATCCTCCTCTGGTGAGCCTAAAAGCCAAGAATTAGATGCCAAACCACTCAGGCACGCACCGGGTGCGACACCTTGTCGCACTATCTGAGTTTGCCTTTGTCAGGCCTAAACAGGGCTGCCACAATGCCGCCACCTAACTACCTAAGAACTACAAGATTATGGCGCTGCGTCTCTCTTTCCTTACGCTCTCAATCGGCACAGCCTTGCTGACTCTACCCTTTGCCCAGGCTCAAGAAGCCGCCTTCGAGATCATCGAAGTCCATGGTGCCCATCAGGGTAGCTATACCTCTGTGACCCCAGAAGCCCAGGCCCCCGTCAGCGACATCAGCGGCCTGCTAACCCAGCTACCGGGCACGGCCGTCAACGGTAACGGCCCGCTGACCGGCATAGCCCAATATCGCGGCCTGTTCGGCGACAGAGTCAACACTCAGGTCAATGGTGTCTCCCTCGCCGGCGCAGGCCCCAATGCCATGGACACGCCGCTGAGCTATGCCAGCCTGATCAACAGCGAGCGCATCGAGATGCACCGCGGCATAGCCCCTGTCTCGGCCGGCACTAACACAGTGGGTGGCAGCATCAAGGTGATCGAGTTCCAGGCCAGCTTTAACGATACTCAGGGTCGCATCGCCGCCCAGTATCAAGGCAATGGCGGCCAGAGCCATCTGGGGGCCAAGGTCAATGTGGGTGGCAAGACCCACGCCCTGCTGGTCTATGGCGACCTCATGCATGGGGATGAGGATATGAAATCCGGCGACGATCTTCGCCTCTCTCCCACAGGCTACGACAAGCAGATCATCGGCGGCCAATACCGCTTCAACCTCAGCGACAAGGGGCTGGACGATGAGTCCATCGCCATCGGCTACCAACACCTGGAAACCACAGAGGCGGGCACCCCGGCGTTGCCTATGGATATCGACTTCATCCGTACCGACAGGGTGAAACTCGAAGGTGAGCACAGGCTCGATACCTGGGATCTCAACTGGCATCTGGCCCATAGCGATGCCAGACACGGCATGGACAACTTCAGCGAACGTCAGAAGCCCGAGAGTGCCAACGCCCGTTACAACAACGCCGAGAGCCAGAGCTATGATATGGCGCTGACACTGGGCAGAGATGCCTGGCTGTTTGGCCTCGACAGCCAGCTGAGTGAACACAACTCGCTGATCACAGATCCCACCAAACCCATGTTCAGGGTCGACAACTTCAACAAGGTGCAAGACGACACCTACAGCGCCTTCGCCCAATGGCAACAGGAGATCGACCAGTGGCATTGGCAGCTCGGCGCCAGGGTGAAACACTACCGCACCGATGCCGATGAGGTCAGCCACTCAATGGCTGGCGCCATGCCTGCCATCAAGGTGTTGATGGACAGATATAACCAGGCGGATCGCACCCAGGTTCAAACGGGGCTGGATTTGGTGATCAACGGCCGTTATCGGGTCAATGAGGAGCTAACCTGGATACTCGGGCTAGCCCGCAAACAGGACAGCGCCAGCTATCAGCAGAGATACCTGTGGATCCCTATGCAATCGACCGGTGGACTCGCCGACGGTCGCACCTATGTGGGCAAGATGGATCTGGATCTGGAGACGGCCTATCAGCTGGAGCTGGGCGCCGACTTCAACCGCCAGGGACTAAACATCAGCCCACGAATCTTCCTGCATCGCATCGACGACTATATCCAGGGGGTGAAGTCTACCGATCCCGCGGTGATCATGGCCGCCAACATGATGGGCAGCCAAGATCCTATGGAATTCGCCAATGTCGATGCCCAGCTACTGGGGATGGATATTAACGCCAGCTATGAGATCACAGATCAGTGGCAGTTGGATCTCCTGGCCAGCTATGTCAGCGGTGAGCGCCGCGACATCGACGACAACCTCTACCGCATAGCGCCACCTAAGGTGAATCTGGGGCTCAACTTCAGAGAAGGCAACTGGTCTGCCCGCATCGAAGGGGTGATGGTGGCGGCTCAGGACAAGGTCTCAGAGAGTCAATCCGAGCAGGCAAGCGCCGGCTACGGCCTGGTCAACCTGGTACTGGCCTACGACAGACAAAACTGGCTGGTTAAAGCTGGAGTCAACAACCTGTTCGATACCGACTATGAAGATCATCTCGGCGGCTACAACCGGGTGTTCAATACCGACCTGGCGCCGGGCCAACGCATGCCGGGCACTGGCATGAATGCCTGGCTCACCGGAGAGTATCGCTTCTAAAAGTTAACTCGTTTTTGGGAACCCTCCACTGCGCTCCCGGCCCCGAGCACCCTGCACGCTCGGGGCTTTTTTTATCTACAACGCCTGTTTGTCACGTTTACGGCGCAGCATATCTTCGTCGGCCTGAGCCAGCAAGGTATCCAGTCGCGCATCCTGATCCACTATCTTATGGCCTATGGTCACAGTCACCTCGGGCAGATGGCTGTCGAGCATAGCATTATCCAACCCCTGCATGATGCGCGTCTCAGTGGCAATCACATCCTCATCGCTCTGACACATAAGCAACACCACAAATTCATCGCCACCGATACGGCCCACCACATCAGCTCCCCGTACGCTCTGCTTGATGATCCCCGCCAGCAGCTTGAGTACCTCGTCGCCCACCGAGTGGCCGTGGCCGTCATTGATCCCCTTAAAGTTGTCGACATCGATATAGAGCATCGCCAGACGGCTGTCGTTGCGCTGGGCCAGCTTCATTCGCTGCCTGGCTAACCCATTAAATCCGCGGCGATTATTGATATGACACAGGTCATCCAGATGCGCCAGCTGCTTGAGCTCGTCGTAGATATCCAGCAAGGCGAGATCCGCTTCAAGGATCTCCTTGAGTTCGTGGATCAGCTCGATATAGCTGGCCTGATAATCTGTCTTGGCATAGTCCATCACGCAGAAGGTGCCGAAACAGCTGCCATCGGGCCAAAACACGGGCACCCCAAGGTAGGAGGAGAAGCCATCGTTTTGTACCTCGGGATTGGTGTCCCAACAGGGATCTATCTTGGCATCTGAGACGTAGAGCGCGGCCTGGGTTTCGACGATACGCCGGCAAAAAATATTGGTATCGGGCGGGATCACCACCCCAGACGGATAGGGATTGCTGACCTGCTTGCTGGCGATGGTCACCTGAAATCCCTGCGGGGTGTATTGCACCAAGAAGCTGGCCGGCGCATTAAACACATGGGCCAGCAGATTAACGGTTTTCTGCCATTTATCGAGCGAGATGAGATCGATAGGATTATCGAGAAGAAAGCGTTCACTGCTGTACAAAGATTCTGTCGACATCGCCTTTCCTTTCTTGAGGATAACGAAATCGCCTTCCTGGCGTCTTGACCTCAGGTCAAACACACCTGCCTGTGAACTAATCATGCCTTAGAGCATAGAGGTCAACGGAGAGCAATTCAAACCCAAATAATAAACATTATAAATACATCTTTTATTAAATTATGAGATGAATTACTCACTAGAGCAATGATCTAACGGGCTTATTGACTGATATCTTGAGGCTTCTTGAGCAGCTTACGCTGCAGGGTTCGCCTATGCATTCCCAGTTGCCGCGCCGTCGCCGACACATTGCCCTTGTTGGCGGTCAGCACCTGCTGCAGATGTTCCCACTCCACCCGCTTGGGACTCAGGGGCGCCTCATCCACCTCGGAGGCGATCGCCTTGGGCGCCCTATCGTCCAGCACCCTCAGCAGGGTCGCGGTATCGGCGGGCTTGGTCAGATAGTTATCGGCCCCCAGACGCATCGCCTCGACGGCGGTGGCTATGCTGGCATAGCCGGTCAGCAGCACCAACACGGCCTGGGGCACGGCCCCCTTGAGCGGCGCGATCAGCGCCAAGCCATTGTCTTCGGCCAGCTTCATGTCCAACAAAATATGGCTGGGCTTAAACTGACGCGCCTTGAGCAGCGCCTGAGTGGCATCGTGGGCCATTTCACACTCAAAGCCGTGCTTGCCCATGCGCCGCGCCAGGATCCCGGCGAAACTCAGCTCATCTTCGATGATCAATAAGCGCTTCATGCGGCCCCCTGTATCGGCAGGTAAACCTGGGCCACGGCGCCACCATCCACATGACTGCCGAGGATCAAGCGCCCACCCAGACGCTCCAGGCTCGCATGGCTGAGCAACAGGGCGACCCCCATCCCCTTGGGCTCCTCGATTATCTGATGCCCGAGCTGCTGCACCAAGGACGTAGGAATACCCGGGCCGAAGTCGCGCACCCCAAGCACCAGTTCATTTCCCTGACGCTGGGCGGAGAAGCTCACCTTCTGCTCCCCCGTCGCCTCCTGGCTGGCTCTGGCACCATTCTCAATGAGCGCCAGTAAGGCGGGCTGCAGGCTGGCATCGACCCGCAACTGTAGCCTGTCGAGGCCATCATCTGGCTCCAACGACAGTTTCACCGCCGGCATCAGCAGATTGACCTGCTCACTCAAGCCGCTCAGCAGTTGCTCGCAGGACTCAAGCCGCAGCGCCCCCTCGCGGATCGATTCGGTGGCGCTGCGCAGCGCCGTCAGGGTGGACTCGCACACCGCCAGCGCCGATTGCATCTCCTGCAGCGCAGGGCTATCGCCCTCCTCCTGCAACTCATCCACCAGCAACCTCATGCTAGCCAGTGGAGTCGCCAGCCGATGAGCCATCTGCGCCGAGGCGGTACCCAGGGCGATCAACTTCTCCTGACGCAACTGCGCCTCACGCATAAAGGCAAGCTGAGCATCCTGGCGCCGCATGCGTTTGGCCAGCAAGGCCACACTCGTGGTCAACACCAGGGAGGAGATGATGAAGTTGACCCACATCCCCAGATAGTGAGACTGCATATCCATGCCGTGATGACTCATGGCGCTCTCCGGCATGGTAAACAGCATCAGGCTGTAGGCCAGATTCGACAGCAGGGCCAAAGACCAGGGCGCCCAGAAGGGCAGCAGCACGGCGGCGATCGCTATCGGCAGCAATAGCAGGGAGATGAAGGCGTTGGTGGCGCCGCCGGAGAAATAGAGCCAGGAGATCCACAGCAAAGTGTCGAGCACCAGGGCGATAAACAGCCCAGACTCGCTGCTGAGCAGGGGCTTTCTCAGCCAGAAGGTGAAGCTTAAATAGAAGGCCTCGAGGATCAGGGTCAGGTTCAGCGCCGGGCTGTGAAGCGACAGGCCGAAGGTGTCGGCAAACAGGAAGGTAAGACAGAGTTTGAGCATCAAAGCCATGATGCGCAGCAAGGCCAGTTGGTCGGCGGCCCGGTAGCGGCCATAACTCAGAGTCGTCACATTGCTTTCCTATTTGAGCTCAAAGACTAATCCTATCTTCGCCAGAGCGTCACCCGAGCGGGACAGGCTGTATTTTACGCCCTGTTCGAAGTCGATTTCACTCTTTATTGCCAAAGATTTGAGGCGCGCCATACTCAGACTGCAATCTCTAGGCCGCTTGGCCAGGTCGCTCGGGCTCGACTGAGGCGAGATGTGCTGGCTGCTCAGCCCTAACATCTCGGCCATCTTAAGCAGCATCTGATACTTGGTCATGCGTTCAACGCCGGTGAAATGATAGATACCCGCCACATCGCCCGCCTCTTGTTGGCGTGCCACCAGCTTAACCAGGGCGTTGGCGATATCCAGTGTCGAGGTTGGGCTGCGCACCGCCCAATCATCCTGCTGAGTGGGCGACTGGTTCACCAGCTGTTTGAGCATCACCAACACCGCCGATTCATCCAGCGACTCGACCCGACCATAGAGGATAGGCAGACGCAGCACGGCGAACTCTCTGGACACATCAATCAGTGCCAGCTCCCCCTCACGCTTGGTCTCGCCATAGAAATTGAGCGGATGCGTCTGATCCTCTTCGTCATAATCGGGCGAGGTGCCATCGAACACATAATCTGTGGAGATGTAACAGAGCCAGGCGCCATTAGCCTTAGCCGCCTGAGCCAGCCGTCGGGTCGCGGCCAGATTCAGGGCCTTTGCCGCCTCGGGGTCGCGCTCGGACACGTCCGGTCGCCGCTCGGCCGCGCAGTGTAGAATCACCTCGGGTTTGTGGGTCTCGATAAATCGGTTCACCGCCCCCTCGTCGGTCAGATCCAGCCTATGGGTATCGGCTCCCGCGCGCGAATAACCGCAGGCCAGTAAAGTCACCGGCTCCTTTGCAAATTGCTCAACCAGAGCGCGCCCTAGCAGGCCGGTGGCCCCGGTTATCATTATCTTCAACATTAATGGGTTTCTCTGTTAATAGGCTCGCTGCCCGGCTGCAGCAAGGGGCAATTTTCGGGTAATACCATGGCGATCGCCCCGGCCTGAAGCTCGAACTCCACCCGCGACTCGGCGATGGGCTCGCCATCGAGATTAATGGGCATAGGCGGATTGGAGCGCCAGCTAGCCTGGGTGTCGCGATGATGCTTCACATACTGGTTATCGGCCTTGGGCGACTGCAACTCGGCGATCACCTGCGCCAAGTCCTCGATGGGAAACTGATGTAGGGCGACTAAGTCCATCAGGCCGTCGTTGATATAGGCATCCGGCGCCAGTACCTGGCCACCACCGGCCTGACGACCATTACACACGGCGCCCACCAACAACTGCTGCTGGCTGGCCTCGCCATGTATGGTAAATTCGCCGTCATAGGGCTTGAAATTGAGCGCCTGCACCAGCCCGGACAAGGTATAGGCGCCGCCACCGAGAAAGTGTTTCAGCGCCAGCGGCGTATTGGCGGTGACCTGGGCGCCGAAACCACCACTGGCAATATTCACCACATATCTGTCGTTAGCGCGGATCACATCCACATCATAGGCAGAAGCTCCGGCCGCCAGCATCAGCGCCGCCTCCAGATCAGCAGGCACCCGGGCCGCTGTGGCAAAGTCGTTGGCGGTACCCAGCGGCAAGATTGCCAGCTCGCAGCGCTTATCCTTGTCATGATCCATCAGGGCGCTAACCAGCTCGTTGAGCGTGCCATCTCCGCCTGCCGCCACCAAACGCTGACAGCCCTCGGCGATAGCCTCATCCACCAGCCGGGCTACATCCCCGGCCTCGAAGGTGACCCTCACCTGAATCTCATGATCGGCGCGCACGCTGGCAATCGCCTGACGCAGCAGCTCGTCACCGGCCTTCTTACCATTGAGTATGATGCGAAGCTTCACGTTTACTCTCCTACTGAATTGCCTTTGACAAGGCGCCAAGCACTCGACTTATCATAGCAGCAAGCAGCAACGGGCTAAACCTGACTTGCAACCGGACGACAGCATTAAACGAGTTTAATCCAAGGGAATTTGCCGCGCTCGGCGCAACAGGATATCCTCTTAAATTATCAAGGATATCAGGCCCTAGCTCGGAGCTTAACCATGAACAGATTAGCCATACTCGCCATTGCCAGCATACTGCTGCCAGCCTGCAGCCAGCAGGCCACACAAGCCAATAGCGAGTCTTCTTCAACAGTGCCCTCTGCAGTGCAAAGCGCGCAGCAAACCGAGAGCCAGGCGCCAAATAAGCCAGAAAATCGCACGGCCAACCAGCCCAGCTTCGACTGTGGCAGTGACAAACTCTCCAGCATAGAGATCCTGGTCTGCCAAGACAGCGAACTTGCCGCGCTGGATCGCCAATTAGCCGAGGTCTACCAAGCCGCCAGTGCCAAGGCCGTCAACGAACAGCCACCACTCTTGAAAGCCGAACAGAGAGGCTGGATAAAGGGGCGCGACGAGTGTTGGAAGAGTGACGACAAACATAGGTGCGCGTTTGACAACTACCAGGTGCGTATCGCCGAGCTGCAAGCCAGGTATCGCCTCGTCGCTCCCAGCGCCGAGGTCAGCTACCAGTGCGACGGCATAGCCGCCAAAGAGGTGGTGGTGAGCTATTTTGCCACCGAGCCAGGAACCCTGATCGCCGAGTTCAGCGATAGCGTCTCGCTCATGTACAGCCAGCCCAGTGGCAGCGGTAGTCGCTATCAGGGGCGCAACGAGTCGCTATGGGAGCACCAGGGTGAGGCGCGCATCACCTGGGGCTATGGCGCCGAGCCGATGATCTGTAAACTCGCCGACTGATCATGACCCTGCCTCTGCTGCTGACAGGCCCCATGCTGCGTCATTGCGACGCAGACCATTTCACCCTGACGTTGGTGACCAGTGAGCCGCTGTCGCAGTTAACCCTCACCCTGGGTGAGACTCAACACCTGCTTGCCGATGGCGCCATCGAGTGCCTGGAGCTAGGTACTCACGCCTTCTTCTACCTCATCTATCTGAGCAAGCCCGGGCTCAATTCTCTCGGCACCAGCATTCCCTATGGCCTTAGCGACAGCCACCACGGCGACCTGTTCGCGTCGCTGGCGCAGCTGACCTATGGCGACAATCAGACACCAAACTTGGTGATCAAGCCAGAGATCGATACCCTGTTGCACGGCTCCTGCCGCAACGCCCATCATCACAGCAGCGATGCCATGGTCGCCGCCGATACCCTGCTCGAGAATGGACCGGATGTGGCCGAGCGTCCGGCGCTGATGATGTTGAGCGGCGATCAGATCTATGTCGATGATGTTGCCGGCCCCATGCTTTACGCCATCGGCAGAGTCATAGAGATATTGGGCCTGTATGAGGAAGAGTTTCAACAGGCGCCGCTCACCCATAGCAAGCAGATAAGCTACCACCCGGCGGCCATGTACCAGAGGCACAAGAAGCTGCTGCCGCGCACCGAATACCCGGCCGGCAGCGCCCTGGTGCGTTGGTATATCAATCACCCTATCTTCACCTCCTCCATCGCCGAGAATCACCTGGTGAGTCTGGCCGAAATCGTCGCCCTCTATCTGCTCTCCTGGTCGCCCGAGCTGTGGCAGCTCATCGATATTCCCAAGGAGGTAACAGGCCTGTCGCCCGCCAATCAGCAGAGATGGCAGAGGGAGTGGGTTCACTTACTCGAGTTTAAGGCGGGGCTAACCAAGGTGAGACGCCTGCTGGCACATCTGCCGACCTATATGATCTTCGACGATCACGACATCACAGACGACTGGAACCTCACGGCGAAATGGGAACAGGCGGCCTATGGCCACCCCTTCTCCAAACGCATCATAGGTAATGCGCTGATCGGCTATCTGGTGTTTCAGGGGCTGGGCAATCAGAAGGATAAGTTTAGTGCCGCGATTCTGCCTAAGCTCAAACAGTTTCTCACCAATCGTGAGGAAGCGCAGCATGACGAGCTGATCGACGCCCTGCTCGGCTTCGACGAGTGGCACTACAGTCTCAATACCTCGCCCAAGTTGGTGGTGCTCGACACCCGCACCCAGAGATGGCGCAGCGAATCCAACCTGGCCAAGCCCTCTGGCCTGATGGACTGGGAAGCCCTGATGGAATTTCAGCAGCAGTTGGTGGGACAGGAGAAGGTGATTATCGTCTCGGCGGCGCCCATGTTCGGCGTCAAGCTGATCGAGGCGGTACAACGAGCGGCCACCTTTATCGGCGCCTCTCTCCTGGTGGACGCCGAAAACTGGATGGCGCACCCTGGCACGGCCAACACCCTGCTGAGCATCTTCCTGCACCGCAAGACGCCGCAGCAGTTTGTGATCCTCTCTGGCGATGTGCACTACTCCTTCGCCTATGACATAGGGATCCGCTTTCGCACTCAGGGGCCGCAGATCTATCAGATCACCTCGAGCGGCATCAAGAATCAGTTTCCCGAGAAGCTGTTACCCGTGTTCGACAAGTTTAACGGCTGGCTCTATGGCCATTTCTCGCCGCTGAACTGGTTCACCAAACGCAAACGCATGTCGATTCGCGGCCGCCGCCCCAACGGCATGCGCAGTCAGCGGCTAATCAACGCCAGCGGCATAGGCCTGGTCAGCTTCGCCAAAGATGGGGCGCCCTCCAAGATCGCCGTACTCCATGGCGACATGAGCACCACAGAGTTTTTGCCGCCGCGCCAGTCCCGCAAAGACTAAGTCTCGCAAGGGCTAGGCCCGGTCAGCAACAGATCTATAGAGACAGTTCCGGCAGACAGATATCCAGCTTTCGACCGGTGACTGGGTCAGTGAAGGCGAGACGACGCGCCAGCAGCTTCATCGGCTGGGCAACATCCTCGGCGCTTCTGGGCAATAGAGTCGGATAAAAATTATCGTTAAGGATCGGCATCCCCAGGCTGTTCATGTGCAGGCGCAGCTGATGGGTCTTGCCGGTGATCGGCATCAGCTCGAAACGACCAATCTCTCCCTCGACGCTCACCAGGGCTATCTCCGAGTGGCTGTTGGCCTCGCCGTCGACGATGCGCATGGTAAAGCTGGGCGTGCCCTTATCGATGCGATTCTTCACCGTCCAGCGTCTGGGCAGGCTAAGTTTACCGGCGTGATACTCAGCCAGTAGCTCTGGGGTAAGGCGCGCCAAGGCCTGATATTCCTTGGTGATCTGTCCATGGCGAAACAGGCCATGGTAGGCGTCGCGGCGATCACTCTGCTTGACCAGCAGGACGATGCCCGCGGTGGCGCGATCAAGACGATGGGCGGCGATCAGCGTCTCACAGCCGGTGCGCTCCCTTAGCCGGTTGATCAAACACTGATTGATCACCTCACCACCCGGATGCAAAGCCATGAAATGGGGCTTGTTGGCCAATACTATCTGCTCATCTTGATACAGAATCGACTCACTAAAGGGAGGCGTCTCCTCATGGGCGACCTCACGGTAGTAGTACACCTTCTGCTGAGGCCGATAGGCGCTGGTAAGTTCCAGCGGCTGACCATCTTGCCAATGCACCTTGCCCAGGATGAAGCGTTCGCGCCAAACATCTGCGGAAATATTATCGAACCGCTGACAGAAATAATCGTAAACACTCGCCGGGGAATTATGGGTTAGAGGTAATACGATGAAGGAGGCTTGAGCCGCGCGAACCATGACAGAAAGGCCTAAAGATGAAGGAGCGGCCATGGTATCAAAATTTGCGGCCCGGATGAGAGCAAATTATTGCCCCGCGTGGGACTTGATCAGTTCGAGTACAAAATCCATCGTCTTGTGACAATCGGGCTGATTGACCAGCACCTGCTTGTCACGATTATACAGGGGCAGCACCTCGAGCCAACGCTGGCTGACCCAGGTGGCATCTTCCAAGTGCAGATCCGCATATAGCTCCTGCAAGGCGGGATTGACCAGATAGAACTGCTCTAATGCCGCACTGATCAGCTCAAATTCGCCCTTGATGGGTTCTTCACGCCAATTGTTACAGCTGAGCGTCCTGGCGATCCAGTTACCGTCGCGTCGCTTGGCCGCCGAGAAGATCTTCACCCTCTGCTTGCCTTCCAGCACCAGGCCTAAACAATCGTCTTCGAGCTGATTAAAATCTATGATCTCGCACTGAGTCGCCAGCGGGTAACAGGGGGGATTGGCCTGAGGCCGTGACATGGCAAAGGCCAGGGGGAAGTGCCCCTTGAGCACCTCGGCAATCAGTTTCAAGCTGCTAGGCCCCGCCACTCGTATCTCTATTCTGCCGTCGGGCAAAAGTAGTTCGTCGCGGGTGATCAACGCCATCTCTTGAGTCAACATAGCAACCTCCTCCCCCTTGGTCGGTGATCGCCGTGAGTGTCGTGTCAGTGCGACTAAAAATTAACCAAGGAGCAATAATGATAAAGTGTAGCAGTTGTCAAAATTACTGCTCGAAACGCCATTATTGGATCGGCGATGCCATGCCAATCAAAATACCCGATCCTTCGCTTATTAGACCCAGAAAGATTCCCTTTTGTTGCAGCCATTTCATTAGAAAGTGTTAATGTGACGCATAATATCGCCACTTTTTAATACTTTATCTAAGTCGTCTGCCAACACCTCACTCATCTGCACCGCCTGTCGCCAATAGCGTATCCGCTCCTCGGTATTGAGGCGGCTAAAGTCGTTTCGGTCCGGCAGCTTGCCATAGGGAAGTTGGTTTAAATACGACTCGCTTGGAGCCAAAATCAGGGCGTTGTCATAGTTATGTTTGGCCCGCCGCCAGGGCAAGGACTTGTCGAACCAGCCGGGCAGAATCTTGCTGTAGAAGTGGGGATACAGGGTCAATCCAGGCGCGTGGGCCAGCGGCAGATCGAAGTGATAGTCTGTGATGCCACCGTCGTAATAGTGGCCGGCAGGAGCCCCTTCGATGCGCTCAACAGGTGCCAGCACCCAGGGGATAGAGCCGGTCGCCAGCAGAACCTGGGCAATATTTTCCCCGGTCAGGGCCAGGTGACGACCCGGCAGATCCTTTAACTCATTAAAGGGCGAGGCGACGCCGCCGCTGCCAAACAGGTAACGCTCGAAGTGCCATCCCAGGGTGCGGCGACTTAGCAGATTAGTGACCGCCGTGGTGGCAAGACCGGCGCCAAGTGCGGCTCTATGGGACAAACGGTTGAGATGACGGCCACGACAGGCGATGAAATGGCTCTTGATCACAGGATTGCCGACGATATCCGCCCCCTGCTGCGCCCCCAATATGCCAGAGACGATACCGGCTACCTTATGCGATACCTCGCTCGCCGTAGGCTTGGTCTCGTAACGCTGGCCAATATACTCCCGCTCCAACCGCTCATAGGCCGCCAGTGGGTCTTGCTGTGCCAAACAGGCCAGACGCCAGGCGCCGGATGAGGCCCCCAGGGTATAGAGCGGCGTCTGTCTCGCCTTGAAGAAGGTGCCAAACAGATACTTATCCAGCGCGGCTATGCCAAGCCATTTGGGCCCACCCGACGCCGCCAACACCTGAGTAAAAAGCTCGGGTTTTAGCCCCTGCTCGGCGATCTGTTTGTAGGCGGTCGGCCCGGCAAGAAAACGTAACTTAAGCACCTAACTCGGCTCCCTGAATTTATCTGTGTGCATGGCTTAAGCCATTCTATAAGAATTGCACTAAACTTGTCAGCGCGATTAAAATAGGCCGGTGGCAGGAGGTCACTGAGGATCAAAATGGACGACACGCTAACAATTAAGCCCTATCAAACACTCGCCTACGTCATCATCACGTTGACGGCCAGCCTGTTTATCATAAAGCAGCTTTTCCTGAGCGCCTTCGATGACCAATGGTGCCTCTTTATGGGCTACTGCCTGGCAATGCTCATCTGGGCTGGCGCATTACTGAAACAAGAGATCGTTTTTACCCCGCGGGCGATCGCCTTTATCAATATCCCCCTCACAGGTAGGACAGACCTTGGCAAGGAGACCCAGATCGCCTATAGAGATATTACTGGTTGCCACCTAATGCCCGCCGGATTGGAGATAGCGACAGACACAGAAGTTATCAAGGTTAACCTCAGACTCAACGACAGGCTCATCTCCCGCATCAGCGATAGTTTCGAGCGCCACGGCCTGCAAGCTACCCGAGAGACTGAGCAGAAAAACCTGGCCTAAATTCACCCCATTCTCGGAAGGAGTCAACTTGCCACAGACTCACGTCAGACTAACGACCAAGGGCCTGCTGATGCTCTGTTTCTTGCTCTGTCTCTTACTCTGGCTGCCTGGCTGTCAGCGCGCCAAGGATGTGGATTATCTCTGGCAGAACTACAGCCAGCGACTGGCCCATGTGATAGACCAGCCCTACTCGCCCCCGGAATTTAAGCCCATGCAGCTCGGCAAGGCCGATAGACAAGAACAGGCCTCTCTCACCATCTCGATTCTCGACACCCTGTCTCTGGGCCATTGCCCCCTGGGCCGCCTCATCGCCGACCATAACAGCACCCTGGGCAAGGTGGCACCGCCCAGTCAACAACTCATCTATCAGATAAGCTTTATTCAGCTGGCGCCCGCCTGTATCGACACCTTGGATGAGGGGGAGCTTAAGAACAAGCTGACACAGGCACTCCAGCAGAAACAAGCTCATGCGATGTCCTACTTTAATCGGGTGCTCACCAGAGACAAGAGCTTCACCAAGAGCCTGTTTATCGGCTACGACTCCCTGGTACTCGATGAGATGCGCGCCGGTCGCTTCGAGCTGGAATCGGCAATCGGCCAACTGCTGAGCATCAAAGATCACATCAAGCAGCGCCAGTGGCAGCAGATAGACACGGCCCAGATAGAGCCCGCCCTCGCTCTCATGGCACACCAAACATTGCTGCAGAGATACCTGAGATCCCTCGCCTACAGTCAGGCGCAGCTCATTGCCCTCAACGACTATCTGCAGCTACATAGCGCATCGGTCGCCTGTCGACCCAATCATGCCAACCGCAAACAGGAGATACTGCAGAATGTATTTCATAAATACTACCTGGCCCAGACTCAGGCCTATCTGTCACAGCTCAATCAGCTGCATTATCGCCTGAGTGAACCGCTACTCGCCCTCTTTGCCGGCAGTAACCATCAGGCCTTCATCGAGCACTACTTCGGCGAGCAACCAGGGGCCCTGCCGGAGCAGCTAAAATCCCAGATGCGCAGACACGTCAAGTGGTGGCAGGTCTTCAGGGAGAGCTGCAATATTGCCCCGCCTAGCTCCTCCACCTAACCGCTAGATAAGCTGCTACACCTGAGGCTATCTTGCCGACCAAAAAGCCTGCTACACTATCGGCTCTTTACAAGCCCGAGCCTCCAATCATGATCTTAGACACCTTAGAAAACCTGGCACACTACACCCACCTGGGACCACGCATTGCCAAGGCACTGCAGCACCTCAAAGAGACAGATTTCACTCAGCTACCGGTGGGAAACTACGAGCTGGAGGGCAAAGATATCTTTGTCATCGTCAACGATTATGAGACCAAGCCCAGAGAGGTCGAGCCCTTCGAGGTGCATCGCAAATATATCGACGTTCAGTATGTGGTGAGCGGCGAAGAGGAATTTGGCTATCTGCCCCTGGCAGACCAGACCCCATCCAAGCCCTACTACGACAAACACGACTACGCCGAATTTGACTATGAGTCGAACAAGGCGCGCGCCGCCTTTATTCCCTTCAAGGCCGGCATGTTTGCCCTCTTCTTTCCCCAGGACATGCATATGCCGGGCGTGTCGGCGACGCCGCAGAAGGTGCGCAAGGTAGTCATCAAGGTGAAAATTTAGAGTCTGTTGGCCTTTACTGTTTGTGAACGCCCGCGCCTGTCGCGGGCGTTTTGCCTTATCGCACTCACACCTCATACCTATCTGATACAAAATGTTACCCGGGCTTATCCTCGCCCGCCATAGCCATATTCCGATGCTCCCTCCACTCACATAGCCTCTGATGCCGCTTCTCTTATGCGGCTATCTCCGAATTCTCAGACTTAGCCACTTGTACAAACCCCACTTAAAAATGCCTGTTTGACGCCAAAAACATGATCTTGATCAATACTCACAAGCTGCTAATATAGCCACATCGAATTACATATACCATTTTGTTATATGGGAATTTTTTCTAATAATAAAAACAGCAAGAAGCGAGTATCCCATGCACCACACATCCCCGCTTAGCCAGATATACCTAGACGCCAACGCGACAACCCCGGTACTGCCTCAGGCAGCCAAGGCGGCACTGGGCGCCATGGAAGACCTTTTCGGTAACCCCTCGAGCAGCCATATCACGGGCCTGAAAGCCAAGAGCCTGATGGAGCAGACCCGCCTGCGCGCCAAGCAGATCCTGGCAAGCGGCCAGGGCAATATTATCTTTACCAGCGGCGCCACCGAAGGCATACAGACCGCCATTCTCTCCGCCCTCATCAAGGCCAAGGCTAGCCTGGATCCCAACAAGCAATACAGCCTGCTCTATGGCGCGACCGAACATAAGGCGGTGCCCAACTCATTGGCCCACTGGAATCAACTATTAGAGATAGGCGCCGAGCTCAAGGCGATTCCCGTCGATGACAAGGGTGTACTGGATCTCGACTTCATCGCCAGAGAGGTGCCCAACGCCCTAATGATCTGCACCATGGCGGTCAATAACGAAACCGGCGTCTATCAAGATCTTAAGGCACTCGATACCTGCATTCGTGATCACAATCCTGAGGTGTTCTGGATGGTGGATTGCGTCCAGGCCCTGGGCAAACGCCCATTGGCCCTGGCGCAGACCAGCATAGACTACGCGCCATTCAGCGGTCATAAGCTGTATGCCCCCAAGGGGATCGGCTTCGTCTATATTCGTGATGGTGCCCCCTTCACTCCCTTCATCGCAGGCGGTGGTCAGGAAGGCGGACTGCGCTCGGGCACAGAGAACCTGCCGGGCATGGCCGCCCTTAATCAGGTGTTCGCCATGCTGCTAGCCGAGCAAAACAGCGCCTTCCATAGCCTGTCTACCCTCATAAATTACCGTGAGCAGCTGGCCCAGGCATTGAAGCGCGCCTTCCCGACCCTGGTGTTTAATCACAGCTTCGACAACAGCGTGCCCACCACCCTGAACTTTGCCGTGCCAGGTTTTAGCAGCAAGGAGATCATGGATCTCTTCGACGCCGCCAATATCCGCGTCAGCTCAGGTTCGGCCTGTAGCTCTAAAGTCACCCGCAGCTTCGTGCTCGATGCCATGGGCCTCCTGGCCTGGCAGAGCGAGTCGGCCATTCGCCTCTCCTTCGGTCCGGCCATGACCCAGGCTGAGGTCGATCAGGCCTGCGAGCGCATCCAGTCTGCCGCTAACGCCTTGGGCAACAGCTGCCTGACCCTGAGCGCAGACGATGCCACAACAGATAAAAAACCGCTTAACGGCTTAGTACAGCTCAAGTCTGGCTCCAGCTGCAGCTGGATCTATGCCGACCAGGAGAGTAAACAGGCGGTGGTTATCGATCCCCTGCCGGAACTCGATCAGCGTATCGATACCCTGCTGCAGTGCCAGCAGCTAGAGCCTATCGCCTTCATCGACACCCATGGCCACGCCGATCATGTCTCGGGCCGTGTGGCATTAGCCGCCCGTTATCTGCCACAGCAGACGAGCGATCATCTGGGCTGGCCTGAGGATCACCAGATCACCGAGATAGGCGCCAGACCGGCGCAGACAATCTCCCTAGGTCAGTACTCTCTGGTGAAGCTCGCCACCCCGGGCCACACCAACGACAGCATCAGCCTGCTGCTATGCTCGCCCCAAGGCGAGGTGATCTACGGCTTCTGTGGCGACCTCGTCTTGATGGGCAGCCTGGGCCGCACCAACTTCGACAGCAGCTGTGCCAAGCAGATGTACAACAGCCTCAAGCTGCTACACAGCCTGATTGGTAACGATACCCTGCTCTGCCCGAGCCATGACTACAACAATGAATTCACTACCAGCTTCGCCGCCGAGTTCAGGGGCAATCCGCTGCTGAACGAGGTGATCAACGGCACCATCTCTATGGCACAGTTCGAGCAGCAGAAGGCGAGACTGGATACCCATCTCAAGGATGAAGCCGGCAGCGAGATCATCTGCGGCGCCTATACTGGCGGTTGCAGCAAGGCCAAGGTGAAAGAGTATGACAGCCAGTCGCTCCAGCTACAGCTGGGTCAGTCGCCGCAGCTTAAGTTACTGGATATTCGCGAGCCCCACGAATACGCCCTGCAGCATGAGCTGGGCACCCTGGGTGAGCAGACAATCAACGTGCCTATGACCAGGCTGGTGCAGTTCGTGCAGGAACATAAGCAGGAGAGTGACGCCGAATGGGTGCTGGTCTGCCGCAGCGGCAGCCGCTCACTGGTGGCAGCCCAGGCACTGCACAGACTCGGCTTTAACAAGATAGCCCACCTCAAAGGCGGCTACGCGCTGAGTGACAGTTAAGGTTGGCTATTACCCCTCAGCTGATCGGCACAAAAAAACCGCATCAAATGATGCGGTTTTTTTTATTGGCTTACACTAGACCACTAGAAGTAGTAGCCGAAGTTGATGTTAAAGCGCTTGTTGGTACCGCCATCGCCCACCATAGAGCCGCCGATGAAGGGCTGGTTCTCGGCCACCACGAAGTCGAAATAGGTATAGAGGCCACCTGCGGTGACCGCCACCCCAGTCACATTCATGAAGGTGTCTTTCTGCCCGCCAGGCTTGTCGGTAACAAGCGAGTAGTCGTTATAGAAGGTCAGATTTGACACAGGCCCCCAGGCCACCGGCAGGCTATAGGCTATGTCGGCCACATAACTGGTCGCCTCGGCGGGGATCGAGTCATAGAAGGCATAGGCCGCCACCACCATGCGCTCCACATCCATGCCATCGACATCATATTTGTAGTCGGTGAGCTGCAACTTGAGGTTCCAGCGATCGTAATTGACCACGCCGTGCAGCGCCGCCGCGACCTGGTCGCCATCCGTGCCGTTCTCGATCTCCAGCTGACCCAACTGGCCCGATACACCCAGCTCCAGACTCACCTCATCAAACACGAAATTATGACTGTAGCGGGCATTGAAGGTGTTCTTCTCACCGGCGGCATAGCCAGCCGTAGGCGCATCATAGATCCCCTCACCAGGCAGACGAACGCCGACCACGTCATAGGCGTATCTATGGGTGCGGTCCGACACATAACCGTCCAGGCCACCCTGCTCGTCATTCTTGTAGAAGGCGAGATCCAGTCGGTTAGCGTCACTCTTATAGGTGTAGTTCAGACCCAAGTCGTAGTCGTCTTCCAGGCCGAGATAGAAGTTTGAGCTAAAGAAGTAGTTGTTCGAGGCGTAGGTCAGGATACCGAAAGGCACCTGGGTTACCCCTATCTTACCCTGCTGCTCATCGTCGAAGTTGTAACCCACCCAGGCGTGATGGATCACATTCATATACTCGAACCAACGGTACTGGGCAGAGAAGATAACGTCATCCAGATTACCGTTCACATCGATACGAAATAGGTCGAAGTCGAAGTCGCCACCGCGATCGGCGTTGGCATCGGAATAGTCCTCATAGGAATACTGGAAACGGGCCGCGCCGCCAAACTTGATCGACTTGTCCATCTCCTTTGCTTCGGGTGCCTGCTCCTTTTCGGCCTCCAGCTGCTCGATGCGCGCCTTGAGCGCCTTAAGCTCCTCATCTACCGTGGTGGCACCTGCGTTAGCGCTCAGGGCTAGCGCAATACAACTGGCTGCAAGTGTATAGCGAATCATCATTCATCCTCTTTGATTTATTTAGTTTTCTGCTTTCAAGCTGCCATCAACATCATGAGTATAGAAACCAGGGAACAGTTAGTACAAAGACCCCCAGAGAATTCAGTTCAACGTAAGTATTCACCATAGAGATAAATCCTCACAGGCTTAGCCGAGCGAGCATAAACATCGAACTATAATAGTTAGTAACCTAATCATGAAAAATTATTAGTATTATTGTTGGCGACAGCCCAGATATGACCCAAGCCTAAAAAAACCGAATCAAACCTACGCATTAGTCGCTAAAACTTAACACATTTCACTTGAAACTTACAGGAAGGAAAGATTTTATAAGAGTTAGGCGCCAATAAAACCTCTAGCCATTAGTTACACATCAAATCAAATTGGCATTAAAGGCTCATGATAATGCCTAGATTAATGGTTTCTTGACGACTGGAGATTGTCCCACGAAGGGCATGTAGATAAAGAAAGCTGTGTGCCGTCCAATAGCAAAATGTACAAACAAAAAAGCGCGGCGTCCTGCCGCGCGTGCTCGCTAAAGGGCACTCCCCTTTGCAGCCTCTCCCCACAGGTTAGGAATAGCGAGAGACAGAAAAGAAGACTTCTTGTGCCCTAGAGCGTCACCAAGGAGACGCAACTGCGATGGCAAACTGAAAACATCGCGGCCTCCGGCCGTCCCAGGCCCCATCGAATCACTTGGTCTTGGTGCAACAAACTAATCTAAGGCTTCCAGTTCCTTGTCAGCCTTAAGCGCCTTGATCTGATATAGCCAGCGGTACAGGGTCGGCAACACCAGCAACGTCAGCGCGGTAGAGCTAAACAGGCCGCCTATGATCACCACCGCCAGCGGCTTTTGGATCTCGCTGCCCACACCGCTAGACAGGAGTATTGGGATCAACCCCAGCGCCGAGGTCAGTGCCGTCATCAGCACGGGGCGCAGGCGTCCCACTGTGCCTTCATACACGCTGGTGTAGAGGGCTTCTCCCGAGGCGCGCCTCTGATTGATCGAGTCCACCAGCACCACGCCGTTAAGCACCGCTACCCCAAACAGGGTGATGAAGCCGATGGAGCTAGGCACAGACAGATAGGTGCCGCTGACATAGAGGGCCACCACGCCGCCGATCAGCGCCAGCGGCACGTTGGCCATGATCAGCCCCACCTGCTTGATGGAGCCAAAGGAGAAGTAGAGCAGCAGGGCGATCAAGGCGATGGAGATGGGCACCACCAGCATCAGCTTCTGCTGAGCCCGCTGCTGGTTCTCATACTGACCGCCAACCACGACCGTATAGCCCGGCGGCAGATCCGCCTGGGGTACCATGGCGTAGATATCCTTGACCACAGAGCCCATGTCGCGTCCCGACACGTTGGCCTGCACCACCACCCGGCGCTGCACATCGTCACGGCGAATATTAGGCGGCGCCATCTCAACCACCACATCGGCCACCTCACCCAGGCGCACGGTGGCACCATTTACGCCACTGAGCATCAGATCCTCCAGCGCATCGGGCGCGCTGCGATATTGACTGGCCAGACGCACATTAATGTCGTATCTGGCGTTACCGTCGATCACCTGCCCAGCGCTGACACCACCAATGCCCTGGCTTACCAGGCTCATCACCTCATCGACGCTGATGCCATAGCGGGCCAGTAGATCGCGCTTGGGACGCACCACCAGCTGGGCCTCGCCAGACACCTGCTCCAGGGAGACGTCGACCGCCCCCTCGATACCCGACACCAGCTCGCTGAGCTCCTGTCCCTTGCTGGAGAGCACCTCGAGATCCGGGCCAAACAACTTGATCGCCAGCTGGGCCTTCACCCCTGAAAGCAGCTCATCGACGCGGGTGGCGATGGGCTGAGAGAAGGTAAACAGCAGGCCGGGGAAGACGCTCAGCTTCTCTTCCATCTTGCGCTGTAGCTCAAGACGGCTATTAGCATGTTCCCACTGCTCGATCGGCTTGAGGCCGATATAGATCTCTATGTTGCTCACAGGCTCAGGGTCGCCCCCCAGTTCCGGGGCACCGATACGGCTCAGGGCATAGTCGACCTCGGGGAAGGTCATCAACATCGCCTCGAGTTTAGGCGCCACATCCAATGAGGTGCTCAGGCTGGCGGTTGGCGCCAGGGTCACCCTCAGGTTGATGGTGCCCTCCTCGAGCTCAGGCACAAACTCGGTACCTAGCCTTGGCAGCAGCGCCATGCTAATAGCAAACAGGGTCACAGCCGTCAGCAGCACCAACTTGGGCCTGCCCATGGTGGCACTAAGCAGGTGACGATACAGGGCCTCAACCGGCTTGAGTACCGGGCTCTCCCTCAGGGTCACGCCACGCTTAAATAGATAGACGGCAAGGGCCGGCACGCCGATCAGGGCGACAAACAGCGCCGCCACCATGGCCAGGATGATGCTCATCGCCATGGGTTGGAACAGCTTGCCCTCTACCCCTTCCAGGGCAAATAGCGGCGCAAACACCACTATGATGATGGCGGTGGCGAAGAAGATGGGGCTACACACCTCCTTGGCGGCCAGCATCACCCTCAGGGCGATGCCGCTGCGCTCTCCTTCCTCCCGACCATCTTCCTCGCCGTGGTAGGGGTCACACTCACCCGAGGCTCGCGCCTTGGCTTGATCGAAATGGCGCCTGTCTGGCTGGGTCAGGTGCTTGAAGATGTTCTCCACCATCACCACTGAGCCATCCACCAGCATTCCGATGGCCACTGCCAGCCCGCCGAGGGACATCAGGTTGGCCGACATGCCAAAGTAGGCCATCACCATCAAGGCCAGGCCGATGGAGACGGGGATAGAAAGCAGCACCAACAAAGTCGCGCGCAGGTTCACCAGAAAGAGCGCCAGGATCACCAGGATAAACACGAAAGCCATCAAGAGGGCATCGCGCACCGTCTCTACCGCCTTGTTCACCAGATCTGCCTGATCGTAGAACACCTCGAAGGAGACGCCCTTGGGCAGGGCCTGTTCTATCATAGCGGTGCGGGCCGAGATATCGTCAATGGTCGCCTTGGTGTTGGCCCCCATACGCTTGAGCACCACGCCGGCAACCACTTCCCCCAGCGCCTGTGGCGTTCCAGCATCGTCGCGGCGGGTCATGGTTACCGCGCCCACACGGATCTCGGCGCCAAAGTCCACCTTGGCGATGTCGGCCACCCGCACCGGCGTACCGCCTGCCTCTGTGAGTGGGATCTGGGCGATCGCCGCCAGGCCAGCTTCACCCGCGGGCAGCAGGCCGTAGCCGCGCACCACCAGCTGCTCCTGCCCCTGATCCATAAACCAGCCACCGGCGTTGCGGTTATTGCTCTCCAGCGCCTGGGTCACCTGGGCCATAGAGAGGCCATAGCTGCGCAGCTTGTTGGGCTCTATCTGCACCTGATACTGACGCACCTCGCCCCCGAAGGAGAGCACATCGGTCACGCCCCCTACCGGCATCATGATGAGTTTCACCAGATAGTCGTTGAGGCTCCTTAGCTCGGCGGCATCTATGCCGGACTCAGGCGTGGCCCGCAAAATGTACTGATAGATCTGTCCCAAGCCTGAGGTGTTGGGGCCTATCTCGGGCACACCCACCCCGTCAGGGATCATCTCCCTGGCGGCCTGCAGCTGCTCAAACACCTGTTGGCGGGCAAAGTAGATATCTGTGCCCTCGGCAAACACCACAGTCACTATGGAGAGGCCGGTGCGCGACAGAGAGCGCACCTCGGTCACCGATGGCAGGGCATACATGGCCGACTCCACCGGGTAGCTGATCAGCTTTTCCACCTCCTCGGCTGCCAGCCCCTCGGCGGCGGTGTTGACCGTCACCTGCACATTGGTGACATCGGGAAAGGCATCGAGATTGAGCTTAGGTAACATGGCGACACTGGCTACCACACCACACAGCAGCGCCAGGGCCACCAGAAGCCGATTGCGTATCGCGCTATCGATAAGTTTCTGAAGCATAAGGGCTACCTCTTAGTGGTTGTGAATGTCGAAGCCTGACTTGGCCTGCTCTGACGCCAGGAAGAAGGCGCCCGAGACCACTACACGCATCTTGGGGCTCAGCCCCTGCACCAGGTTCATGCCGCGTTGGCGCTCACTCACCTCGACCTCGACGGCCTCAAAGCCATCCCCCTCTTCGACAAACACCTGCCAGTCACCGTCACCGCCGCGGGTCAGCGCCGCATCGGGCAAGATCACTCCATCCTGGTTGTTGTCGGCCAGATAGATCTCGGCAAACTGACCGGCGTGGAGCACGTGGCCCGGATTGGCGAAGGCCACCAGGATCTGCTCGGTACGGGTAACGCTATCGATCTCATGGGAGCGGCCGATCACCTCGGCCTCCAGGCTAAAGTCGCCCACTTTCACCAGCGCCTTGCTGCCTACCTTGATCTGCTGAGACTGGGTCGGCGTCACCTGAGCCTCGACCCAGAGGTGAGACTCGTCGGTGAGCTGCATCAGGGCGGTGCCACCGCTGAACACTTGGCCTTTCATGGCCACATCCTGCTGCACCCTGCCATCGAGCGGCGCCAGCAGCTGATAGCTGCCGATCGTCTCGGGATCCGACTCCAGCGCCTTGATCTGCGCCGGCGTCATCTTGAGGGCGCCGAGTATGGCGCGCTTGAGTTCGGCATCCACCTGCGCCTGCAGACGGCGGCTGGCACTCACCGCGCTCTGGCTCATGCGTTTAACACGGCCCCACTCGGCCGCGGCATTGATGTAATCCGCCTGGGCCTGAGCCACGGCTGCGCCCCCCAGAGTCAACAGGGGCTGGCCCTTAGTGACCTCCTGTCCCGGCACCACATGACGCGCCAACACCCGCACATCCAGCTGGGGCGCCAGGGTCACGGTGCGCTCTCTGTCCACCACCAGGGTGGCCGTGGCGACTGCGGCTAGGCTAAAACCTTGATTGGTGACCTGCTCCACACGGATCCCCGCCAGCTGACGCTGCTCCTCGCTGAGCACTAGCTCGCCGCCATGAGCTTCTTCGTCGCCCTTCTCTCTTACCTGTTCTTGGGCCCGCTCTCTTTCCTTGTCGTGAGCCAGCTCTTGAGACACTTGCACCCTGGCTAACTCTGCTTTGTGATCATACCCCTCGGCGCCGAGAGCAACCCCGCCCACGGCCGTCATACTCATCAAGACGCCGAAACCCATGGCCCGCATCAGTGGGCTTAGCTGTAGAAAACATGTTTTATTTGATTGATTCTTCATACTTTTCACCTAAATTCTTTATCCGATTTGCTGAAATCCGCTCGCTAAAGTCTGCTCGCTAGCTTTAGCGCCTTAGCGCGACTAAACGCCTTCGCGGCCGAGTTGACGCTGCAGATAGTTCTCGAGCTGACCGCTCTGCCCCATCCAGTCGAGCCAGCTGCGATAAAGAGCGCTCTCGAGGGAGAGGCCAGCCAGATAGCTGTTAGCCAACTGCCTCTGTCCCTGCAGGTAGTCGCTGGTGCTGATGTCGCCCGCACGCCACTGCTGTGACAGGGCATCCTGCACACCGGCGCCAGAGGTGAGCACCAACTCACGCCACTCGCGGTAACGCTGCTGCAGCCTGGGCAGGCTTAGGTGAAAAAGTTTGGCGGCCTGGGTGAGGCTACGTTCACGGGCCAGATAGTCTTGCTCGGCGATGGCAACCTGGGTTCCGGCCGCGGCCTTGGCCTCGCGATAATCGTTGCGGATCTGAATCGGGATCGACAGCCCCACTCCCAGCTTGTTCTCCTCGCCTTCACGCTCGGCGCTCAGGCTGATACTGGGATCGGCGCTGGTGTCTGCCGCCACCTGCTGGCTGGCCAGCTTGGCCATCATCACCTGCTGGTAGGCGCCGGCCAGCGCGGGCAGATCCGGGCCGACCTCCTGACTGGTGTCGACACTGAGGGCGCCGATAAACTCGGCGAAGGGCAACTCCAGCTCGCCAAAGCGGCTGAGCACGCTGGCATCGGCGGCCAGCGAGGCCTGCTCGGCACTGGCGTGATCCGCGGCCTTACTGGCCAGATCCAGCTGCATCAACTGCAGCTCGGCTTGTGACAGGGCGCCCGCCTCCAGCTGCTGCTTGGCGATGGCTGCCTGCTGTTTAGCGCTCTCTAGCAAACGTCCCTGAAAGGCGAGTAATTTCGCCTGCTGCGCCTGCTCCACCAGCGCCATCAGGAGTTCGCCATAGAGCTGACTGCGGGCCAGACGGTTGTCGGCCAGCAGGATCTCGGCCTCGAGCTGAGCCACACGTGTCGCCACCCCGCGCTTGTCGCCCCAGTCCAGGGTCTGACTCACCTCCAGGGTATAGGTATCTTCGCTGGCATTTTGGTAGCTCACCCCCAGCTCAGGGTTATAGACGGGCCTGTCGGCGGCCTCCACCAACAACTGGGCCCGACGCACCTTGGCTTGCTGCGCCTGGATCTCGGGCAGTTGATTCACCTTGCTCATCAAGGGAGCAAGCCAGCCCTTAAAACCTGTCTGGTCTATCTGTGCCAGCAAGGGAGCCGGTGCCATTGAGCCGCTTCCGGCGTACTCTGGCTGGGCGAACTCTGGTTCTGTGTACAAGGGCTCGGCGAACAGGGGCGCGCCCCATATCCCGCCCAATAATGCGGTGGCGATTAAGCTTTTTCTCATCGCAATTCCTAATCTTAAGGATCAGGTGTCTCTGCTGCCTGCCAAGGCAGGTTTAACCTTAGCCAGGCAGGCCATGCACAGCATCGACCCGCGGCAAGATAATTCACCACGGCCCAGGGCTGACAGTTAACAGAGAACGCCCGATAAAAAACGGTAACCCAACAGCGCCCGCGCCATGCACTGGGCCTGAAAAGGCATTATTTTCAGAAGATTAAGAAAGGTAGATGGGTGGGCGATAGGCCGCTTGTTGCTCTGGTGGCAGGTAGTGCAATCTGGCGCTCGCGGGCTCATCGCTCACGGGCACAGAAGGGGTCAGGGCCAGCTGAGACACTAAGGTCACGTGACCACCATGACACTGGCAGTCGAGGCAGAGATCGAAGGTCTGAGTCTCTGTCTTGCTGATCTGGTGTTGATGTGGCGTCTCTAGCTCGGGCTCATCGAAGGCGCATTGGCAATCGACACATTGAGCCAGGCTCACCACTTCGGCAGTAAACTGCAGATGGGGATGGGTTTCGCTCTCCTCTTCGTGACTGCCAAGATGCAACTGATGCGCGCCAAGATTGGCCCCTGCAAACTGCAGTGCGACCACGGCTATCATCATCAAGGCAATCTTGTGAACCAGTTGTCGAAAGAAGAGACTCAAGCAAACTCCAAAGGGGAAAAAGCGTAAAAAGGTCTAGTAATCAGACTCAAGGGGTGGCAAATAGTTCCACGGCTACCGCTAAATTAACAGGAGGTTCCTCCTGTCATGCCAGCCAGATCACACTTGCCACCCGCTAAGGAATTACTTGAATACACAGTGCTTGGTGTAGTCGGCGGCTTCGTTAGCCGTCCAGTCGCCCTTAGGCTTATCTTCCATCTGCTTACACCACTTTTCGCTACCAACCTCGGGAGCACAACCAGAAAGTGACGCCATCAGAGCCAGGGCCAGTGCAGCGGACGTCAAAGAGAGTGAAGATTTTAACATGAAGATATTCCTTTAGGAGGTCAGATAATGTTGTTCCCAGTCACCGAGCCTAAGACTCGCGCACCAGTGGACAACTCAACTTAGCGGTGATCCACTCGATAGCCTGGGGCTTATCCTCGAGAGCATACCACGCCACCTCCCCTTGCATAAAGGGGCCCATGAGACGCACGGCGTTACCAAACCAATCGGGCCCGCCCACCAACACCAAGGCATCGAACCTGGGCAGTTGCAGTTCACCCACGCCCGAGAGTGACTGGCTCTCCCAGCCTTCCAGCAGCACGTCGGCCTCGATATAGAGGCACACCTTACCCGAGGCCTGCTGATATTCCTCAATGATGGGGACTATCTTGTTGCAATAGTCCTGGGTCGACAATCGCCCGCTGGCAAATAAACTGATCACCCCATTGGTGATATCGGCGATTTGACATAACATACTCACACTCCGAGAAGGCGCCTAATTTGGCGACCATTTTGCATCATTTTGACTAGCCAATGATACAGGTCTAGATCAAATAAGCCGAACATGCCGACAAGCGAGCCCTCAGTTGATAAAGATCTCTCAGCGCGTCCAAATAGCCGATAACGAACTGGAATGGCAATTCATCCGCTCCAGCGGCGCCGGTGGCCAGCACCTCAACAAGGTCTCCACCGCGGCTCAGCTGATCTTCGACATTCGCCAATCCTCGCTGCCGGAGTTTTACCAGCACCGCCTGCTCGCCAAGGCAGACCACCGCATCACCAAGAGCGGCAAGATCATCATTAAGTGTCAGGCCAGCCGCAGCCAGGACGCCAACCGTCAGACGGCGCTGGAACAGTTTATCGCCCTGGTGGCCAGCGTCGGCCACACCGCCAAGAAACGTGTCGCCACCAAGCCTACCAAGGCCAGCCAGCGCAGACGGGTCGATAGCAAGAAACAGCGCGGCGCCACCAAGGCCCTCAGGCAGAAGCAGTTCTAATCCGTCCTCACTCTTTGCCTCATCTTGATTTTTGTTAACGAGACGCCAAAATCGCCGATAAGTGTGCTAAGTTGCAGGTATCTGACTTAAAAGACTGAATCCATAAGGTGTTGTGCATGAGTAAAGCGGTGAAAATTCTCCTGGTAAACGGCCCCAACCTCAACCTGCTGGGTCGACGCGAGCCCGGCCACTATGGTCATCACACCCTGGCGCAGATCGTCGAGCAGCTTAAGCTACTCGCTGCCGAGCATGGCGCCAGCCTGGATCATATTCAGTCCAACGCCGAACATGAGCTGATCGACGCCATCCATCAGAGCGACGCCGACTTCATCATCATTAATCCGGCGGCCTTTACCCACACCAGCGTGGCCCTGAGAGACGCCCTGCTCGGCGTCGCCATCCCCTTCATCGAGGTGCACCTCTCTAACGTGCACGCCAGGGAGGCCTTCAGGCATCACTCCTACTTCTCAGACAAGGCGGTCGGCGTCATCTGCGGCCTGGGAGAACAAGGCTATCGCTACGCGCTGGACTCGGCCATTGCCCGCGTCAGAGCCAGCCAGGAGAAGTAGCCTGTCATGGATATTCGCAAGATAAAAAAACTGATCGAACTGGTGCAGGCATCGGATATCACCGAGCTGGAGATCAAGGAGGGCGAGGAGTCGATTCGCCTCTGCCGCCAACCAGCCGCCTCGGCTAGCGGGCAAAAGGCTGGCGTCACTCTCGTGAGTTCCCCCGATGCAGGAGAACCGTCCGAGCAGGAAGATTATGATGAGGAGACGCTGCTGCGCTCCCCCATGGTGGGCACCTTCTATCTCGCCCCCGCAGTCGATGCCGTCCCTTTGGTCAAGTTGGGTCAGCGGGTCGAACAGGGCGAGCCTGTCTGCATCATAGAGGCGATGAAGATGATGAACCAGATTCAGGCGCCTCACGCTGGAGTGGTAACCGCACTTATCTGCCAGAGCGGCGATGGCGTCGAGTTCGATCAGCCTCTAATGGTGATCGAATAATGATGATCAAATAGAGGCAAAACCAAATTCCAGGAGGCTAGGGTGACAGCTTTGATGCGTCGATTCGACAAGGTCCTGGTCGCCAATCGCGGCGAAATTGCCCTGCGCATCATACGCGCCTGTCGCCAGCTGGGCATCAAGACGGTCGCCGTCTACTCAAGCGCCGACAAAGATAGCGGCCACCTGAGGCTCGCCGACCAGCAGATCTGCATCGGCCCCGCCCCCGCCAAAGAGAGCTATCTCAACATCGCCGCCATCTTAGGCGCCGCCGATCTCGCCAGGGTCGATGCTATCCATCCGGGTTACGGCTTCCTGGCTGAAAACGCCGATTTTGCCCAACAGGTGGTAGATAGCGGCTTTCACTTCATCGGCCCAGAGGCCGACACCATACGCCTGATGGGCGACAAGGTGAGCGCCATCGCCGCCATGAAGGCCGCAGGCGTGCCAACCGTGCCTGGCTCAGACGGCCTGCTCGGCGATAATGAGGCCCAGAGCCTAAAGGTCGCAGCCCAAATCGGTTACCCGCTGATCATCAAGGCCACCGCAGGAGGTGGCGGTAAGGGGATGCGGGTCGTCGAGAATGAGGCCCAGCTGCTTGGGGCCATCGCACTCACCCGCCAGGAGGCCGAAGCCGCCTTCGGCAACGGCGGCGTCTACCTGGAGAAATATCTCACCCGGCCACGTCATATCGAGGTGCAGGTGCTCTGCGACCATCAGGGTCATTGCATCTCACTGGGCGAGCGTGACTGCTCGCTGCAAAGAGCCCAGCAGAAGGTGATTGAATCCGCTCCGGCGCCAGGGTTAACGCCCGAGCAGCGCCAGCAGATAAGTGAAAGCTGCATCAAGGCCTGTCAGGCCATCGGCTATCGCGGCGCCGGTACCCTGGAGTTTCTCTATCAGGATGGCGAGTTCTACTTCATGGAGATGAATACCCGCATTCAGGTGGAGCACACCATCACTGAGATGGTGACCGGAGTGGACCTGTTAGTGCAGCAGCTGCGAGTTGCCCAGGGCGAGTCGCTCGCCTTACAAGAGTCGTTAATTCAGCCTCAGGGCCACGCCATCGAGTGCCGCATCAACGCCGAAGACCCCGCCAGCTTCGCCCCCTCCCCCGGGAGAATAGACAGGCTCGTGGTGCCTGGCGGCCTGGGGGTGCGCTGGGAGTCCCACCTGTCCCCCGGCGCCAGTGTGCCGCCCTATTATGACGCCATGATCGCCAAGTTGATCGCTTGGGGCGACGACAGAGCTCAGGCGATTGCCCGCATGCGCACCGCGCTGGATGAGCTGGTGATCACTGGCGTTAAGACCAATGTGCCCCTACTCAGGGCGCTGCTGGCCGATCCTAAGGTGCAGCAGGGAGAGACCTCGATTCACTACCTGGAAGAGATCTTCTTGCCTAGACGATAAGTGCCTGGAAGCTACCTTTCTACCTGAAAGATGAGTATCCAGGCTTCCTCCACGCGCTAATGCCAACAACCGCTAATGCCAACAAGCTAAGCTACCAGATATTTTTCGATATCCACCTCGTCTATCTGCTCCGGCGCCAGATAACGCTCGGCGTACTCCAGATAGATGCCGCTGGTGAGAAACAGCTTAAACACCTCACCATCTACATGCTGGTCCAGCACCATCTTATGCAAAATATCGATGGCGACACTCAGCGGCTTGGCCTTCTTGTAGGGCCTGTCGGCGGCGGTGAGCGCCTCGAAGATATCCGCCAGCACCAGGATGCGCTCGGGTATCGACAGATCCTCGCCGGTGAGTTTTCTGGGGTAGCCGGTTCCCTTCAGCGTCTCATGATGGGTGGAGGCGTAACGGGGTACTCGGGCCAGCTCTGGCGGGAAGGGTAGGTTCTCCAGCATCTTGATGGTGCTGGTAATGTGCTGATTGATCTTGAACCTGTCCTCATCGGTCAGGGTGCCGCGAGAGATGCTGAGGTTATAGATCTCGCCCTGATTGTAGAGCGCTTCGGGTACCGTCATCTTGATGCCAAACTTAGGATCGAACAGCTCGGGGCGGTGACGGGCGATCACATGCTGGGGCTTATCGGCCAGCAGCTGCTCTGTCACCGGCAGACTGACCTCGGCGGAAAATTCAGGGTGATTCAGCTCCTCCACCGGCGACAGGCCGAGACGATCGTCGAAGTGACGCTGCCAGGTGATTTTAGCCAGGGCCTTCAACCTGTCGATATCGGCCTGCTCCATAAACTCGCCGCCCACGTTGGCCCCGGCGATAAAGGCGAAATCCTCCGTCAGCTGCTCGCGGCGCCGCTCAAGCTCAGCTCTATGCTCGGACTCATGTTCTGGATCTGCCTGGCACTGCTCGAGACAATGGATCTCGGCGTCGCGCCACAGCACCTCGAAGCGCATGCGCACCTCATGGATGCGGTTGTAGATCAACTCCAGCTTGCTGCCCTTATCCACGATATGCTCAGGCGTGGTGATCTTGCCGCAGTCGTGGAGCCAGGCGGCGATGCGAAACTCCCTGTGCTCATCGGCGTTCTTGAAGCGAAATTCCTTGAAGGCGGGCAGATCCGACTTGGCCGCATACTCGGCCAGCATCAGCCCCAGCTCGGGCACCCGGTTACAGTGACCTGCGGTGTAGGGAGATTTGTCATCGATCGCCTGAGCGATCAACTTGATGAAGGCGTCCATCAGTGCCTTGTGATCCTGCTCGTGCTGGCGAATCGACTCGGACATATCCACCAGGGAGATCGCCAGCTCATCGATCTCCTTGATGTAGGAATCCACCTTGGTCACCTCGTCATAGCGGCGGTACTTCACCTTGAGATTTTCCAGCGCCAACAGTTTTATCGGTGAGATGATGGGAGAGGCAAACACCCAGGAAAACGGCAGCGCCAGCAGCAAGCAGAGGCCTGTGATGGCAATCGACTTCTTCACCTTATCCAAGCTAGAGGCCAGCAGCATCTCCTGGGGCACCAGAATGGCAAAAAACTCCTGCTCGGCGGCGTGACTTCCGAGCGGCGAAACATAGACAAAACTGGGCTCGCCATTGAGCGTGATGGCGACAAGCTGCTTCTGCCGCCCGGGGTCGTCGGCGAGATCGATCAGCGCCTTGTAGGGCACAGTGCCCTGCACATTAGCCGGGGCCACCTGCTGCCCCTCGGCAAACCATTTGTTGCGTAGCGCCCGCACCTGTTCTGGGCTGATCTCGGCGATCGCCCTGTCGATCAGCGCGATGACGTCGGCGTTCTCCGGGTGCATCACTATGCTCAGCCCGGCGTGAATATCGATGGGGGCGTAATCCAGATCCTCGTGAAACTGTAGATCGTCGATAAAGTACTGCTGCGCCGTGTAGTGCAGCACTATGCTGTTATCGATGGCCGCATACACCCGCCCCTCTTTCACCGCCTGCAGTATGCCCCGGGTCGATGACACCTCGACCACCTCGATCTCGGGAAAATACTGTCTGATGATGGGGATGATCGACCAGCCCTTGGGAATGGCCACCCGCCTGCCCGTCAGCTGGGCCACATGCTTTATCGGCGCCTGATCCAGCCCTGTCACGGCGGCGAAGGGCATGGTCAGAAAGGGCTGACTAAAGACCCCAAGCGATTGATTCGCCTCGCTGTTCAGCACAGAGTGCAGCAGGTTGATCTCCCGCGCCTTGAACTTGTCGACAAATTCCGGCCAGGTGAAGCCATTGTTGTAGTTGATGGTTAGCCCCGTCATCTCGGCCACCAGATTAAGCACGTCTATGCTGTAGCCCATGGGGCGACCGGCCACGGCAAAATCGATCGGCGGCCAATCGGTCTCGTTAGAGGCGATAAGCGCCGGGGTATTGGCCACCAGCGCCTGCTCCTCTGGGGTCAGGATCAGCGGCTTAGCCATGGGAATCTCCCCCTGAGTCGCCTGCAGACGATTGGAAGCTACCAGGGCACCACTGGCGCGGTAGACATAGACCTCGCGCCCATCTTGAGTATCTCCCCTTCCCAGCTGCGCCAGATAGTCATCCAGGCTCGACAGGGCCACATCCACCGCCAGCACGGCGTCGCTACCCGGCAGGCGGATCGAATAGGTGATCCCCGGCGCCTGCAGGTTCTGAAACAGGTAGGGCTCTGTCTTAAACACCTTGTCAGGGCGGGCGTCGATAAACCAGGGGCGGATGCTGGCGTCGTAATCCGTGGGCTCCATTCGGCTGGCGCGCTGATTAAAGTCGGCGTCTAAGTAATGAAAGGCGCGGATACGCCCCTGACCCTTACCTTGAATGCTGATGATCACCCAGCGATCTTCCAAGGAAGCCTTGAGCTGCCGTCGCACTATAGGATGGGCATCGAGATTCACCAGCTCGAACAGATCCCCATCAGGGCTGCCGAGATAGATGGCGTAGATAAACCTGGCCGAGCGCATCGCCTGGCTAAACACCTGCTTGGCCTCTTGGCTCAGCCCCATGGTCGTGTACAGGCCCTCGAAGTTAGCCACCAGCTTAGTGGTGTTGATCGCCTGGTTGTCGAGCTGATTCAGGTAACTGCCTGTGCTGTCGGCGCTCTGATTGTAGAGCTTGAGGCTGGCCTCGGTGGCCAGACGCTGGCTGAAATAATACTGCAGGCCGATGGCCACCACGGCCGTGAACAGGGTGGCGATGATAAAGGTGCCCACCACGGTAACGCGTATGGTAAGCCGCTTGGGTTTGGCTAAGGTGAGGCCCAGCATGCGGTGTCCTTTTCCCATGAGTATCCGACCCAATGAGTATAGTCAGAGATCCGCATGCCCCACGCTTAAAGTGAATTAACTCCCTAAAAAATCACAGATTAGGGGCTTTTCTTGCGCCAGGACTCGGGCAACTCCACCTGCTGCCACAGCTCCTGACACAGCTGCTCTCCCTGATGCCAGTTGCCCTGCTTGATCCAAGTCACTAAGGCATCGCCCACTTGAGGATAGTCGATAGGCTCTGGCTTGGAAGCCCGCAGCCAACGCTTAACCGCTGCGGGGTCGAGCCACTTCATGCTCTCGGCGGCGCCGAGCAGTTCCAGCGCCGCCACATTTGACAGCTGCTCGAACTGACCGTGTAGCGGCTTCACCAGCAGCTTCTTACCCAGGGTTAGCGCCTCACTCGCCAGCTCGAAACCGGCGCTGGCGATCACCCCGCCGCACTGGGCCAACCTGGCCTTGAAGCCCTCACGGTTAAAGCCAGACCAGATCACATTGTCGGCGCACGCCGCAGGCGCGCCGGAGCCGTGAAAGACATAGAAGCGATACTCGCTAAAGTCTTTGAGCAGCTGATGAATATCTTCGGGCGACTCGAACGGCAGATAGACCAGAATATCGTGGGAGTTATAGGCCACCGCCTCGCTCACCTCCACGAAGGGTGGCAGCAGGGGGAAGCCGAAGTGGTGCCAGTGGCAGCCGAGCGCTCTATCGACCGGGGCAAAGTAGTTGAGCAACATCTGATTAAACCAACCGTTGCCCACCTTAGGCACATCATATTGCAGCGCCGCCTGATGGCTCACCCCGATAGAGGGCACCCCCTGAATGCGCGCCGCCCAGGCAGATACGGGCTCGAAGTCGTTAAGCACCAGGTCGTAACCGCTGAGATCCAGGCCGCGTACGTCCTTCACCAGGGCGCTCACCGAGTTCTGCAGCGCCGTCTTGGCGATGCTGACGCAGCCATTTTGGGTCGCGAAGGTTAATCCGGCCTGGGTGCGGTACTCGCCGAAACACTGCATGTCGAAGTAGCGCTGACTGTCACGTCCCGAGAAGAAGAAATCGACATCGACCTGCTGATTTTTAAAGGCTTTTGCCATGACTCTGGCACGACTAAGATGGCCATTCCCTGTGCCTTGCACACCGTAAAGAATACGCATGTTTGTGCTGACTCCTGCTAGTGATTTATTGACCGACGAGAGGTAATGCCAGGTAGCAACTCGTCACGCCCAGAAGGGCACCAGCCAGAATATCCAGCGGGTAATGCACGCCCAAGATGATACGCGAAACACCGATAGCCGTGGCCCAAGCGAAGGCGAGCCAGGCGAAAGTGGGATAACACCAGGCGATGGCACTGGCCATCACGAATGCCGCAGCCGTGTGGCCCGATGGCAGGCTGAACTTGTCTGACGGCTCGAAGGTCAGCATCAGACCGTTGCCGCCGGGCAGCGACTGATGGCAGGGGCGCGTGCGCCGAATGCTGTTCTTCAGCACCAGATAGAGAGGCAACTCTATGATGAAGGCGGTGAGCGCCGCGTTGAACAGTGTCTCGCCGCGCCCATCGAGCAGCAGTAGGAGCACACACAGATAGAGATAATATGGTCCGTCGCCCGTGGCCGAGATGACTCTGGCCTTAGGATTTAGACGGTAAGCCACGCCATAGGCGTTGATCGCGGCAAAGGCTTGACGATCTAGCTTAGCTAAGGTCTGAAACATAAAAGGCTCCGGATCATGATGATATGATCAGGAGCCTAAAAACTCGCTATGACGCCTAGGTGACATCTAGCCTAAATATTTATGACAGCAAAGCTCAGCAGGCACTAGGCCTCGGCGGTTTTACCCACCTGAGTCTTGGCACGGAACAGCTTCACTAGGTGATAGACGTTGATACAGGCAACAAAGGCATTCATGCCGGCAACCGGCCAGGCCGAGATGTAGATCCCGTAGATCACAAACAGTGCACAACCGGTAAAGTTAAGACATCTTAGCCAAACTATATCTTTCATCATCAAAGAGATAGCCACCATTACTGAGGCGGAATAGCCAATTAGTTCAATTGTGTTTGAAGCTTCCATAAGGCACCTTCTTAAGGCCCTCTGCCATCCATAAGCTAACTGGGGGATCCGTGCCCCTAAAGCAAGTTAAAGTTAAGTTAATCGTTACTGCCTACATGCTAACAAATTTAGCCCCAGCTTGTAATTAAAATACGTTATTTAATGACCTTGGTCATGTTTTTTGCACAATAAGAAAGCAATGTAAGAAAGATTACAACAAGTTAGCCAAACGCCGCTATTATCGCCAATAGCGTGAGTTATAACGCTTTTCTTTTTAAGAATCCCTTATATACTGGCTGGTAACAATATATTGCTGATTTATCCCAGTAAAATGCCTCTCTACAGGAGTATGACTTATGGAATACAACACCTCAGAACTTTGTGACACTTACATTGATGTGGTCGATGTTGTTGAACCCATGTTCAGTAATTACGGTGGTTGTAGCTCTTTCGGCGGTTCAATTAGCACCATTAAATGCTTCGAAGACAATGGATTAATCGCTGAGGTTCTGCAACAGGATGGTGAAGGCAAAGTACTGCTGGTCGATGGTGGCGGATCTCTGCGCCGCGCCTTGGTCGACGCGAGCATCGCCGAGATCGCCGTGGCAAATAACTGGGAAGGCATTATCGTTTATGGTTCGGTGCGCGATGTCGACGCACTGGAAGATCTGGACATTGGCATCCAGGCCCTGGCCTCTATCCCTGTGGGCGCAGACGGCCACGGCGTGGGCGAACTGGAGATCCCGGTTAACTTCGGCGGCGTCACCTTCCTGCCGGCCGACCATATCTACGCCGACAACACAGGCATCATCCTGTCACCCGAGCCTCTAGATATCGATTAAGCTGATGCCCGAAATGGCTTAATGATTTTGGCTTGCCTGTTTAGGCTAGATAAGTTAGCCCTAGCCTGAAAGCAAAAAGGACGACCATGAGTCGTCCTTTTTTGTGGCCTATCGATGGCCACCCATCTCTCACTGTAATCAATAGTTATGTCGAAATACCTTCGGCCAGTAAAGAACAGCGTTATCTTTTTTGCCTCAAACTAGCTTGATGTTTAAGAGAGAGCTTTAAACCATAGCTTTATGATGTATCAATTGCCTGCGGCAGGCTTATGTGCAGGTACTGCTGAGGCACGCTGTAGACCCATCCCTGGGCGCTCTACGATTTCATCCCTGAAATCGAAGGCCTCAGCCGCACCTGCACCCGAATTCTCCATCTCTTCGATTTGACCTTAATGGATATCCAAAACCCTTAAAAACTATTTTGTTTTTGGACATTTCCGAGTTAAGGCCTTAACGCTAACTTGTCAGTTTCGGATAAAAATTTCTATGGGCTAACTTTCCGATAACGGGCGCAGGCACGAGGGGCATAATGGCGAAGCCACCCCGCGTGTATGCGTCCCAGCGAACGAAGTAAGCGAGTTTATTGACTTGTTAGCAGTCATGCCGATTTAAACCTCCATTTTTCAATTTTTGGAGGTATGAAAGCAACTAAAAAAAATAAAAGGGCAGAAACGTACTCGAGTGAACTATCTTCGGATACGCCAAATCCTAGTTCAGGTAATATAACTTGTGTAAACAAGCCAATAACAACACCTAGGAAAAGCAAAGTTTCCCAATGAATTTTCGTAGTTTTAGATAAACGCCGTCCAAGTAAATAGCCCAAGGTTGGCAGAAGGTCCATGAAGATAGAAAAGGCGATGAGAAATATGTATTGGCCACTAGAAAGCTTATCTTCCATTGGTATGCCAAGAAGAATAAACAAACCAACAATTGCATTTCCTAAAAATAAATAAAGCATAAAATTCCTTTTGACTGCTAACGCCCAAAGCAGCGGCGCGCGTTAGCGCGTCCAGCCCGCAGGGCGATGCTGCCTTTGTTTGTTATGTTTTTATTCCGAGACAATTTTAATGCCTCTGTTTTCTGCAACACCTTCATTGAAGATGGCGAGTACTTTTAGCTGAAATTCAGCCATATGTTCTGGAGCGGTACCTGTATTGATACTATGAATTGTATATGGAGGTTCAATTGAGTTTATATCCCCAGTAACCACACTATCTGCCAGGGCATCAAGGTTTCTCCCGTGCCACTCTGGCGCTTTTACCTGGGGGAGGAACATGTTGTAGAAATCCTCCTCTTTCTCAATTTTTTTCCAGTCAACGAGTATCTCCATGATTCATCCTGAAACATAACGCTTTGCTAAGGGGCTGGCGCCACATGCCAGTCCCATGGAGCCAGCCGAAGCTGGCGTAGTAAACTTGAGCAACTGGTTATGAAGCCAACCTCGGAATCCAGTACATTACTTTGGTTACACCATCATTTTCAATTACTTGAGGATGTACCGAAAAAGTCATTATTCTCGATTTAACTGCATCGACCCCAAACGTTCTTACGCATGGTGCGATAAACCATTTATTAAAACTCGGATCATTCTCAATTAGTGATGCAAAAACCAAATCATCAAACAGTGCTTTAGGTACAGGATTTACCTTTTCAAGTAGCTTTGCGACAAACCATTTTTTACTGTCATGAGTTAAAGCCATTGTAAACCACGCTAAAGCCTCAGGATTATCCTTCGGAAAATTACAAGCAACCTTACCTATCACTTTTTGAATTGCCTGATGACCGGCACTTTTTTCTTTCACCGATTTTGCTTGGACATATTCTTCGTAAAGAGACTCTAGGTTCATCAGATACCTTTGGCTTCATAACAACTTATTAGTGAGACCTTGCAAGGTACGCTACCTTGTATGGTAGGAGACCAAGCATGTAAATGAATGGGGTCAGAGTAAACTTTTGAGGGCGTTGGTTGGCGCATGGTGGTTGACTTTTCCTTCCCTGAAAGACGTAGTCGATGTTTGATTCGAGTTCGCCTAGCTCTGTCCTTAATTGGTTACACATTAAGCTATTGATCAGGCAGCAATCAACATGTTCAGTCACATTTTCGCGCGTTTTTTATTAAAAAGAATAGTTTGTCTCAATATCATCTAAGTAAGGCGAAATCGAAGAGACGTTGGATACCCAGTGTAAACACGATTTTGGCCCTCGGCGGCAGGGAAGCCGCCGTGGAGCGTATAGGGACATATTCACAGCGTGCCAAAATAGTGTTTGCACATAAGCCCACCGCAGGTGATAGGTTGCCATGAAGGTACGACCTTCAAATTGACTCAACAAATGAAAACATCACCAAACACGACTAATCCAAAAAACTGAAATTTGTGCAGCCCACAAAAAAATCAAACTTTTCTAAATTTTATCCATTAAAATTACCCCACCTTTGCATCAACAACAAAAAACAGAACCCATAATGCAAACCCTAATCCCATTTACCGCCGAGCGTTGCCAGGGCTTTGTCGCCAAGCGCGAGGGCGAAACCAAGATAGGCCAGACAATTCATTGTTATGAAGGCAAGACGCCACTCGGCGAGCAGCTGGCCAATGCCAAGGCCGACGGGGTGCGCTTCGTCATCCTTGGCATAGGCGAAGATATCGGCCCCAGGGCCAACCTGGGACGCGGCGGCGCCGTCGATGGTTTCGAGGCCGCCATGGCGCAGTTTTGCAACTTTCAGTCGAACCAGTTTCTCGACGGCGGCCACTGCCTGGTGCTGGGGCAGATCGCCACAGACGATCTACAACTGCCAGAAGGCAGCAGCGCGCAGGCCCTGAGAGAGAACGTCGACAAGTTAGATGAGCGGGTAATCGAGATAGTCGGCGAGATCATGGCCGCCGGGCTGGAGCCGATTGTGATCGGCGGCGGGCATAACAACGCCTACGGCCTCTTGATGGCCACCAAGCAGGCGACAGGTAAAATGGTAGCGGCGGTTAACTTAGACCCCCACTCAGACTTTCGCCCGCGAGAGGGTCGCCACAGCGGCAATGGTTTCAGCTATGCCGCCGCCAGCGGCGCCTTGGGACACTATCATGTGCTGGGTCTGCACGAGCTGAAAAACAGTCAGCAGACCCTGGAGCAGCTAACGGCCTTCGGCGGCAAGTGGCACACGCTACAGGCTATCTGGGTCAGACGCGAGACAAGCCTGGAGCAGGCGCTCAAGACGATAGTCGAGGACCTCAACGCCAGCGATCTGCCGGTAGCGCTGGAGCTGGATCTCGACGCCATCACTAACATGCCCAGCAGCGCCTCGACCGCGGCGGGGATCCCCCTACTCGACGCCCTCTATTATGTGAATCAGGTGGCCAGCAAGACGCCAGCCGCTTACCTGCATCTGGCCGAGGCGGCGCCAAGCTGTCACGTGGCGGGTGTCGAGGCCGGTCGCCGGGAGACGGGCCAGAGCATCGGCGAGCTGATCTACGCCTATATCCAGGGACGACTGGCACAACATCCCCTGGGGTAAGTCACTCTGCGCATTTGGCATATTGCTAATATTGTGCTGTAATGCGCTCCTCGTTTTTGAAACTCTGGTTGAAACTCTGCGCTATCACGCATTTTTCAATTAATTGTGCACGGATTATTTACATCGATCACAGAGTGATAGACCAATGATTCAGCAAACTGAGTCAATCACTTACACTCGCGGTTAACAGCAGCAATAAACAGGAAGCCAGTAATGTCAGAGGGCAGCTCAAACAGTACCCACTTTGGATATAAGACGGTCGATGCTGAGAAGAAAGCAGACCTAGTGGCCGACGTCTTTCACTCGGTCGCCGCCAAATACGACATCATGAACGATGTCATGTCCTTTGGTATTCACCGTCTGTGGAAGCGTTTTACCATAGAGAGTGCGGGTGCGCGTCCGGGCATGAAGGTACTGGATCTCGCCGGTGGCACAGGCGACCTAACCGCCAAGTTTTCCCATATCGTGGGTAACACAGGTCAGGTGACCCTGGCCGACATCAACGATTCCATGCTGAAAGTGGGCCGCGAAAAGCTGCGTAACCGTGGCGTTGTGGGTAACGTCAACTATGTGCAGGCAAACGCCGAGGCGCTGCCTTTCCCAGACAACCACTTCGATATCATCACCATCGCCTTTGGTCTGCGTAACGTGACCGACAAGGATGCGGCGATCCGCTCTATGCTGCGCGTGCTTAAGCCAGGTGGCAAGCTGCTGATCCTCGAGTTCTCTAAGCCACAGCACGACCTGATGCGTAAGGTCTACGATCTCTACAGCTTCAAGATACTGCCTAAAATGGGCGATATCATCACCCAGGATGCCGGCAGCTATGAGTATCTGGCCGAGTCTATCCGCATGCATCCGGATCAGGAAACCCTTAAAGGAATGATGGTAGATGCCGGATTCGAGCAGGTGGAATACACCAATATGACAGACGGTATCGTCGCCCTGCACAAGGGTTACAAGTTCTAATATTGGTTCGAATACCAATTCTTATACCGAAAGAGGCCCCGCACAATCGGGGCCTTTTTGTTGTCGCCTATTTGTTGTCGCCTACTTTGGCCGCCTCGCCTCAATCTCACTGAATAAATGACATTTTTACCTAGCCCTTTTGTCGCCAGTTTAGTGTAGAATAGCGTCACCTTTGCGCCGTCATCAGTTGATGATGAGCCCAGCAGCCAATGATTCTCAGGTCTTAGGTAACGCATGAAACGTGAAATTGCATTGCTGATCTGTGCGGCCCTCGAAACCGCACTCAAAAAAGTGACTCAGCAGTCTCCCGGCGCCTACGCCAAACTCCACAACCTGCAGGGGCGAGTACTCTGCCTCGAACTCAGCCAACTGGGCTGGCCCATCTACCTACTCTTTGCCAAAGAGATTCAGGTCTTTAGCCAGTATGATGGCGAGGTGACCACCAAGGTGTATGCCGATCTGACCACCCTCTATAAGCTCACCGAAGGCGCCAACCTTACCGAGCTGATCAAGCAAGACAAGCTGACTCTGGAAGGGGATCTCAACCTGCTACAGAGCTTTAGCCACTTCATGCAGCAGGTGGAGTTCGACTTTGCCGAACCTCTGTCGCGTTACATAGGCGATGCGCCGACTCACCTGCTCACCGAGGGCGCCAAGCAGCTGAAACAACAGCTGAGTCAGGTACTGAGCAAGAGCTGGGATCATATGGGCCAGCTGGCCACAGAAGAATATCGCCTGAGCCCCCACAAGATAGAACTTGTGCATTTTAGTGATAGAATCGAGCAACTTGAGGCAGATACCAACGCCTTAAGCCAACGGATTGAGCGACTCATAAACAAGGCAAACAGCAACAGATGACAATCAAAAGCATGCGGCGCGCATACCAAGTCGTAAAGACGGTGCTTCAATATGGTCTGGATGATCTTATCCCCGCTAAGCTCAAACCCTGGTATTTCAGGCTGCTACGCTGGAGTTTCTTCTGGTTAACCAACCAACATAAAGACAAGGTGGGCGGCGAGCGTCTCAAGCTGGCGATGCAGGAGCTGGGCCCCGTCTACATCAAATTCGGCCAGATGCTGTCGACTCGCCGGGATCTGCTCAGCGATGAGTGGGCCGAAGAGCTCGCCATGTTGCAAGACAGGGTGCCCCCCTTCGATTCCGCCATCGCCCGCGCCCAGATAGAGGCCGAACTCGGCGCCCCCATAGAGACCTATTTCGATAACTTCGACGACACGCCACTGGCCTCGGCGTCCATCTCCCAGGTACATACCGCCACCCTCAAGTCTAACGGCGAAGAGGTGGTGCTCAAGGTGCTCAGACCCAATGTGGAAGAGAAGGTCCACGCCGACCTGCTGCTGATGACCCAGAGTGCCCAGGTACTGGAAACCCTGCTTGGCCACGGCAACCGCCTGCGCCCCGCCGAGGTGGTAGAGGATTATCGCACCACCATTGAAGGTGAACTGAACCTCAAGCTCGAGGCCCTCAACGCCATCAAACTCAGAAACAACTTCATCGACTCGGGCGCCCTCTACATCCCTAAGATGTATGAAGAATTTTGCTTTACCCGCCTGATCGTCATGGAGCGCATCTATGGCGTGCCCGTGTCAGACAGGGCGGCACTGGAAGCCCAGGGCACTAACCTCAAGCTGTTGGCCGAACGCGGCGTCGAGCTCTTCTTCACCCAAGTATTTCGCGACAACTTCTTCCATGCCGACATGCATCCCGGCAACATCTTTGTCAGTACCGAGCATCCGGAGGATCCCTTCTACATAGGGCTGGACTGCGGCATCATGGGCACGTTAACAGAGCAGGATAAGCGCTACCTGGCGGAGAACTTCCTCGCCTTCTTCAACCGCGACTATACCCGTATCGCCCAGCTCTATATCGAGTCGGGCTGGGTGGCGGCCGACACAGATCTAGTCGCCTTCGAGCAGGCGATCAAGGTGGTGTGCGAGCCCATGTTTAACAAGCCTTTAGATGAGATCTCCTTCGGCCATGTGCTGCTGGAGCTGTTTCGCACCGCGCGCCGTTTCGACATGGTGGTGCAGCCGCAATTGGTGCTGCTGGAGAAGACCCTGCTCTATATCGAAGGCCTGGGACGTCAGCTCTATCCTCAGCTGGATCTCTGGCAGACGGCCAAGCCTTTCCTGGAAAGCTGGATGGCCGAGCAGATGGGTCCTCTAGGCATGGCGAAGAAGATCAAGAAGCAGTTCCCCTATTGGACAGATAAGCTGCCGGAGCTGCCTGGACTGGTCTATGACAACCTGAAAATGGGTAAAAACTTCGTCAATAGCCAGAATCAGCTGCTTGATCGCTACCTGAAGCAGCAACAAAAAGCCCATAAAAGCAACTACCTTTTAATCACATCAGCAGTTTTAGTGATCTGTGGCAGTATTTTGTTTTCTCAAAACGCTACACTATGGGCCTCTTATGCTTGTATCGGCATCGGCGCAACCTTGTGGTTACTCGGATGGCGATCTAGACCAAAGAATCGCAAATTTTAGCTAGCACTAAATAACCAAAGGGTCATAATAGGACCAGTATTACATCAAGAGGAAAGTTACATGGGTGGCATCAGTATTTGGCAACTTCTTATCATTGCTTTAATCGTTGTTTTGCTTTTCGGAACTAAGAAATTGCGCTCTCTAGGTGGTGACCTCGGCGGTGCTGTTAAAGGCTTCAAGAATGCTATGTCTTCTGAAGATGAGAAGAAGGCTATCGAAGACACCAGCGCAGAAAAAACAGCTCAGACTGAAGAGAAAAAGACTGAGTCCAAGGATAAAGAACAGGCGTAACTCCTTATGTTCGACGGTATCGGCTTTATGGAGCTGCTGTTGATTGGTGTTTTGGGGCTGGTCGTACTCGGCCCCGAAAGACTACCGGTCGCAGTGCGCTCAATTACAGGCTGGATTCGTGCCATGAAGCGCATGGCTAACTCGGTAAAAGACGAGCTGGAGCAAGAGCTTAAAATTGAGCAGCTGCACGCAGATCTTAAGAAGGCGGAAAGCCAGGGGCTAAAGAACCTCTCTCCCGAGTTACAGGATTCAATCGATCAATTAAAAGAAGCAGCCCAATCTGTTAATCGTCCCTATAAGGTAGAAGATATTGCCACTGGCAGCGAACCCGCCAGCAGCGAGGCGAAACCTGCAGAGACCACGACAGCCAAGGCCAGCAATTCAACCGAAAAATCTGACGGGTAGTTCATGTCGCAACAGCAGCCGTTAATCAGCCACTTGCTTGAGTTACGCAACAAGTTGCTCAAAGCCATTGGCAGTGTCCTCCTGGTCTTTATCTGCTTAGTCTACTGGGCAAACGATATCTATCACTACATGGCCACGCCGCTTATGCAGGCGCTACCCGAGTCCAGTAGTATGATTGCGACCGATGTGGCCGCGCCCTTCTTTGCTCCCTTTAAACTGACGCTGATCCTAGCGTTTTTTATCGCCATTCCCTATGTCTTGTACCAGATCTGGTCCTTTATCGCGCCAGGCCTCTACAAGCATGAGAAGCGTCTGATGGTGCCGCTACTGGCCAGCAGCACCATACTCTTCTACCTGGGTATCGCCTTCACCTACTACATAGTATTTCCCGTGGTGTTTGGCTTCTTCACCAGCGTGGCCCCCGAAGGGGTGCAGGTGGCGACCGATATCAGCAGCTACCTGAGCTTTGTGCTTAAGCTGTTCTTCGCCTTCGGTCTGGCGTTCGAGATCCCGATCGCTGTGATCTTGCTCTGTTGGGCGGGGGTTACTACGGTTGAAGATCTCAGGGCGAAACGTCCTTATATTATTGTCGGCGCCTTCGTGGTCGGCATGCTGTTAACGCCGCCAGATATCATCTCACAAACCATGTTGGCCGTGCCTATGCTGATATTGTTTGAGGGGGGATTGATTGCCGCGCGTTTCTACAGTAAAAAGGACTCTGACGAAGACGAGCTCTCCGAGCAAGACAACGCTGAGTAATAAAACAGAATCTTGCTGCAAGCTATCCGGCAACGGATAGCTTGTTGTTATTTATTACCCCATCATCAGCCTGTCTCGCCGCGAGCCCTCCATAATAAAAAGGAACTCTATATGCGCTTAAGTTTTGCGGCACCGACCAGCTGGATAGCACTCTCCACTCTTCTTTTCTCACTCAACGCCTCTGCCGGTATCGAGCAGCAACTCAGCCAATGTGCGGCAAAACAGGACAAGCTAGACAGACTGATCTGTTACGACAACCTGGCAGCCAAGGTAGGCAATAAGTCTCAAACCAGCAGCCATATGGCGCCCGTCTCTAAACCCGCTCCTGCAGCACAACCTAAGCCAGCACCACAGGCAGCAGCCGTAGTTGCCAGCACACCCGCTTCGGCAGAAGCCAGTTTCGGTAAGGTCTACAAGGAAGATAAAGCCGACGTCGAAAAGATTGTCATGACGGTCAAGTCGGTGAAGAAGAATCCCCGTGGCATCCTGACCATCAGCTTCGACAATGGCCAGGTCTGGAAACAGAATGACACCAATCGCTTCAAGGTTAAGGCGGGTGAAACCGTATTTATCGAGAAGGGCGCCCTAGGCTCTTTCCTGTTGGGTAAAGATGACACTAACGCCACCATCAGGGTCAAGCGCATCGACTAATGCCCAGCTACATAGACATAGCTGTCAACCTGGTTGGCAGCCCGTTAGAACAAGAATGTGACACGCTAATCAGTGATGCGGCGGCCCATGGGGTTTCGCCGCTCATTGTTATTGGCTCCAGCCTAGACGAGAGTCAGCAGGCGATCGCCTGCATCGCCCGTTATCCAAACGCCCTCTACACCACGGCGGGCGTGCACCCGCACCATGCCAGCGAGTGGGACGCCACTAGCCGTGATCGACTCATACAGCTGGCTAGGCAGCCAGGCGTTGTGGCCATCGGCGAATGTGGCCTGGACTATAACCGTGATTTCTCGCCCCGACCGAAACAGCGCGAGGCCTTCGAGGCCCAGCTGGCCCTGGCCGTCGAGCTGGAGATGCCTGTGCTGATGCATGAGCGCGATGCCCATGAGGACTTTGCCGCCATACTGCAGCGCTATCGCCCGCATCTGAAGGGTGCTCTACTGCACTGCTTTACCGGCAACCGCGCCAGCCTGGAGCGCTACATAGAGTTAGATTTGCACTTAGGGATCACCGGCTGGGTGTGCGACGAGCGCCGTGGCCAAGAGCTGGCCGAGTTGGTGGTCGACATTCCCGCCGAGCGCATCATGATAGAAACCGACAGTCCCTATCTGCTGCCTCGCAGCATGCGACCCAAGCCGAAATCGAGCAAGAACAAGCCGCAATACCTGCCCTACATCAGCCGGGTCATCGCCCAGCTCAGGGGCGAAACTGAGGAGGCCTTTGCCCGTCAGGCCTATCACAACAGCTGCGCCTTCTTCGGCCTAGAAGCGGACTATGAGCCCCTTTAAGCTGTTGTTACTGCTTATCACCCTGAGCTTCCCCGGCTTTAGCCAAGGGGAGTCGCTGCTGGCGGTCAATAAAAACCAGTCTATCGAGCTCGCCTCCTGGCTCTATTATGTGCAAGATGATTCGCTGACCAGCCTGGAGCAGGTCAGCAAGCTAAGCTCCAGCCACTGGCAACGACTGACCCCGGAATTTAACCAGCACCTGGGGGTAGAGCCTTTCTGGGTCAAGATAAGCCTCTACAACGCCACTGATACCCAGATGCGGCGATATCTCAAGCTGGGCAACCCGCACCTGAATAGGGTCAGCCTGTACCACCTACAGAGAGGTAAGCCGACAGTTCACCTGGAGATGGGCGACAGCTATCCGTTCAGCCAACGGCCCATCATCAACAACGATTTCCTCTATCGTTTCGAACTGGCGCCCGAGGTAGTGCACAGCTTCTATATTCGGGTCGATACCGAGGGCAGTGCCAACCTGCCCATCTCCCTGCTGTCGCCGGACCATATCGTCAAGGCCACGGAGACACAGTCCCTCTATCAGGGATTCCAGCTGGGCGCCCTGATGGCGATTGGCCTGTTTAGCCTGTTTATCGCACTCACCTCGCGCTCCTACAGTTACAGCTATTACTCTGGCTATGTGTTGTCGGTGACCCTCTTGGTGGCCAGCCTTCACGGCCTGTCGTTCCGTTATCTCTGGCCCAACTGGCCCGTGTTGCAGGCGGTGATGATCCCCATACTGATCCCGATCGCCCTCACCTTCGTGCTGATGTTTTCCGAGAAGGTGCTGCAGCTCAAGTACCACAACCTCAAGATGTTGAGGCTCTGTCGTTACAGCGCCGCTACCGGGCTGTTTCTCACCTTGGTCACGCCGTTTTTAAGCTACTCTGTGGCCCTCAAGGTCAACATAGTCGCCGTGCTGATCACCACCAGCATGCTGATGCTGATCGCCCTGCTGCTGAGCCTGCGAGGCCACAAGCTGGCCAGGCTCTACACCCTGGCCTGGTCTGGGATGCTAATAGGCTCCTTCGTTACCGCCATGATGTATCTGGGGGTCATCTACCTGCCTATCATGCATCAGACACCGATAATGGTCGGCCTGAGCTTCGAAATCGTCTTCATGGCGGCGGTATTGGCGATTCGCTACAACGACGAGCGTAAGGCCAAGCTCAAGATCCAGCAGGAAGCCTTGCTGCAGGCCCAGCGGATCCGTCAGGCCCGGGAGGAGGCGCTGCAGATCGAGGCCGACAGCAACGAACGCCTGGAGCAGATGGTGCAGGAGCGCACGTTAGAGCTCGAGATCGCACTTCGAGAATTAAATGAGGCCAACCAGAAACTTACCGAACAAAACACGGTCGATAGTCTCACAGGCGTGAAAAACCGCGCCGCCTTCGAGAAACGCCTACAGGCCGAAGGCCGCCTGAGTCGTCGTCAGCAGACGCCGCTGGCGATCCTCATGATAGATATCGACCGCTTCAAGGCGATCAACGACACCTATGGCCACCTGGCCGGGGATCAGGCGCTCAAGACCATAGCCCAGGCGCTAAAGGAAAAATTAAGACGCCCAAGTGATCTGGTATCACGTTTCGGTGGTGAAGAGTTTGCTATGATACTGCCGAATACCTCCTGTGACGGGGCGCTACAGGTGGCGGAGCTGATGCGCAGCACCGTCTGTGAGTTGCCACTGGCATGGGGAGAGCAGGCTATTCCGCTCACCATCAGTATAGGGATCTGCGCCGAAGTGATCGTCGATGATCAGCACACTCAGCTGCTGGTCGACCAGGCAGACAAGGCACTCTATCGTGCCAAGCATGAGGGCCGAAATCGCGTATGCGTCTATTCGCCCGAACTCGAAGAATAAAGTAACCGACTTAGTGGCTATGCCCCATCCACGGATGAGCTGTGAAGTGTGTAGCCCAATAAAGCAAACAACCCTAAATTAGGAGTCGAATGTGAACATCATTACCAGTGCTTTCCCTCAGCGCAGAATGCGCCGCATGCGTAAACACGACTTTAGTCGCCGTCTGATGGCCGAAAACCAGCTGTCGGTAAACGACTTGATCTACCCTATGTTCGTGCTCGAAGGTAATAACCGCACAGAGCAGGTCGCTTCAATGCCTGGCATCGAGCGCTACTCAATCGATCTATTGCTCAAGGAAGCGGAAGAACTCGTTAAGCTGGGGATCCCTCTGGTGGCCCTGTTCCCTGTGACCCCAGCCGAGAAGAAGACCCTGATGGCCGAAGAGGCCTACAACGCCGACGCACTGGCGCAGCGCGCGGTTCGCGCCCTGAAAGAAGCCTTCCCACAACTTGGGGTGATGACAGACGTGGCGCTGGATCCCTTCACCACCCATGGTCAAGACGGCATCATTGACGAAGATGGCTATATCCTGAACGACATCACCACTGAGATCTTGGTGAAGCAGGCCCTGTCTCACGCCGAGGCCGGTGCCGATATCGTGGCGCCATCGGACATGATGGACGGCCGTATCGGCGCGATTCGTCAGGCGCTGGAAGCAGCGGGTCACGTGAATACCCAGATCATGGCGTATTCGGCCAAGTACTCCTCTAACTACTATGGTCCCTTCCGCGATGCGGTCGGCTCTGCCGGCAACCTCAAGGGCGGTAACAAGCACAGCTACCAGATGGATCCGGCCAACAGCGACGAAGCGCTGCACGAGGTCGCCCTGGACATTCAGGAAGGCGCCGACATGGTGATGGTTAAGCCTGGCATGCCATACCTGGATATCGTTAACCGCGTCAAGACAGAGCTGGCCGTACCGACCTTCGCCTATCAGGTGAGCGGTGAGTATGCCATGCACATGGCGGCCATCGAGAATGGCTGGTTGGCCGAGAAGGCGATCGTGATGGAGTCACTGCTGTGCTTCAAGCGCGCCGGTGCCGATGGCATCCTGACCTACTTCGCCAAGCGCGCCGCGCAGTGGCTGAAAGAAGCCGATAACAAGTAAGGTTATCTTTTTAAACAAAAAGCCAGTGACGCGAGTCGCTGGCTTTTTTGTCTCTATGCGCGAATTGAATGATGACAGTTAACGGCTGGCGGCCAGCGCCATACCTTCATCGTCAAACAGCTGCTCCACCTTAACGATACAGGGCGCCTTGAGAGTATAGCGATTGCTGCGATAGGTGTAGTGATACTCGCTCCAGTAGATGGAGAGCCGCAGGTGGGCGTCGGGGTGAAACTGATTCTGAGTATACAGGGCGCGGTAGCAGCGGGCACTGGGGAGATAGCCTGAGTGATACAGCTTAATGGCACGCTCATCCAGGCTGATCTCGCGGTAATCTATGCCATGTTTGGCCACGTTAGAAAACTGATAGTCGCCGTAGTGAAAGTTGCCCTCGACCACCTCAAGCTTGGCGCCTCTTACCAGCAGGTCGCTGAGCTGACTCACCTGAAGACGGCTCTGCGCGCAAAGGGTTACTAGGCCGCCACTGACTATCAACACCAGGGCCCAGCGCCAGAGTCCCAGGGGCCACCAATGTCCAATCAGCAGACTCAGTAGCAAGATCCCCAGGCCGACACCCAGCAAGACCAGCTCATAGAGCTGCCACTCACCCACCTCAAACACCAGATTCGAATATGACATCATCCCTTGCCTCACCTCAACGCTGCGCCCATTGAGCTTTCCTGTAGCCTGAGCTATTGCGTTAAGTAAGTGTAGAAGGCAATAGCCTTCTTGGCTCGTCAGACAAGATGCTATAGGGAGGTGATGTCAGTTTGGTGAATGGGCTAACTTGCAGGAGGCAGGCATTAAAAAAGCCATGGCGCCGCTACTATAAGCAGTGTCATGGCTTTGTTTTTCATCCTAATGGTATTAGATGAGGTAATCGGCGCCCAGGGTCACGAAGAGCACCATGCCGGCCCAGTTGTTATTTAAGAAGGCTTGCAGGCAGGGGGCGCGCTCACGGTCGAAGATCAACTTCTGCTGGTAGAGGCCGAAGCCGATGAAGGTGAGGATCCCCAGGGCGAAGACCAGGCCGCGATCGGCGCTGAGCCCCGCCATTATGAAACAGCCCAGGGCGGCCAGCTGAAACAGGCCGATGATCTGCCGGTCGAAGCGGCCAAAGAGGATCGCCGTCGACTTGATGCCCACCTTAAGATCATCGTCTCTGTCCACCATGGCATACATGGTGTCATAGGCCACAGTCCAGCACCAGTTGGCGGCAAACAGCCACCAGGCTTCTATCGGCACTGTGCCTAGCTGCGCCGCATAGGCCATGGGAATCGACCAGCTCCACACCACGCCGAGGAACATCTGCGGCATGTTGGTGAAACGTTTGGTAAAGGGGTAGATGATGGTCAATATGATGCCGACGAAGGAGAGTTGTACCACCAGCGGGTTGAGCATCAGCACCAGGGCGAAGGCCAGCAGGCCCATCACCACGAACAGGATAAGCGCCTCTTTGACCGTTACCTCGCCACTGGCCAGGGGGCGGCTCTTGGTGCGCTCCACATGGGAGTCTAACTTGCGGTCGGCATAGTCGTTGATGATGCAGCCACAGGCGCGCATCACCACTACACCGATAACGAAGATAATCAACACCTTAAGATCCGGCATGCCGCCGGCCGCCAGCATCAGCGCCATCAAACATGGCCACAGCAGCAGGAAGGTACCTATGGGTCTATCCATCCGCGCCAGACGCAAATAGGCGTCCAATTTATCCCTTAAGCTCATTTTCTAGGCTCTCCTAACGACTGCTTTGGCCTTTGATTTTTGTGGGCAAGCTCATCAATATCCTTTGGCATTATGACTGACACCCTAAGAGTTTCAAGCGCTTTGTCAACGCAGCCCTACAAGGTCTCGAGACGGGCATAGGCGACCACCAGCCACTTGCTGCCCACGTCGAGAAAATCCACCTGGACTCTGGCCTGGGCGCCGCTGCCCTCGAAGTTAGTCACCTTGCCTTCGCCAAACTTGGGATGATTCACCCGCTGGCCGATATTGAAGCCGGAATCGTTGAAGGCTGAACCGTTAAAGGCGGGCTGGGCCTGACCGAATCTGTTGCTGCTCGCCGGCGCCGACACGCTGGTTCGCATGCGGATCTCCTGCACATAGTCGCCAGGGATCTCCTTGATGAAACGTGACGGACGGGCATAGTTTTCCCGGCCATAGATACGGCGCGACTCGGCATAGGTGATATAGAGCTGCTTCATGGCGCGGGTCATACCCACGTAGCAGAGACGGCGCTCCTCATCCAACCTGTCGCCCTCATCCATCGCCATCTGACTGGGGAAGATCCCCTCCTCGACGCCCGCCATGAACACCATGGGGAACTCAAGCCCCTTGGCCGAGTGCAGCGTCATCAGCTGCACCGCATCGGTGAAGGCATCGGCCTGGCCCTCGCCCGCCTCGAGCGCCGCATGAGACAGAAAGGCGTTTAGCTCGCCCATGTCTTCGAGATCTTCCGGCATCACGAAGGTGCGCGCCGCGGTGACCAGCTCCTCTAAGTTTTCCACCCTGGCGCGGGCCTTCTCGCCCTTCTCCGCCTCATACATGGTCTTGAGGCCGGAGGCCTGAATTACGTGGTCGGTCATGCGGTGCAGCGACTGCTCCGCCGTCTCCTGCTGCAAGGTGACGATAAGATCCATGAAGCCACGTACCGCGTTTGCTGCGCGGCCAGAGAGCACCTTCTCATCGAGCAGGCGCAGACAGGTCTGCCACAGTGTCAGCTCCTGCTGGCGCGCCGTGCTACGCAGGATCTCCAGGGTACGGTCGCCTATGCCACGGGTCGGCGTGTTGATGATACGCTCGAAGGCGGCATCGTCATTTTTATTACTGATCAGGCGCAGATACCCCATGGCATCCTTGATCTCCTGACGCTCGAAGAAGCGCAGGCCGCCATAGATGCGATAGGCCATTCCCTTGTGCAGCAAGGCCTCTTCCAACACCCGCGACTGGGCGTTGGAGCGATACAAGATGGCACAGTCACTGAGGTTACCGCCCATATCCTGCCAGTCTGTGATGCGACCCACGATAAAGCGGGCCTCATCCATCTCATTGAAGGCGCAATAGAGGCCGATCTTCTCGCCGTCCTTGTCCTCGGTCCACAGCTTCTTGCCCAGTCGATCCGGGTTATTGGCGATCAGCTCGTTGGAGGCGTTAAGAATGTTGCCGCTGGAGCGATAGTTCTGCTCCAGGCGTATGGTCTGGGCCGCCGGGAAGTCCTGCAGGAAGCGGTGCAAGTTCTCCACCTGGGCGCCGCGCCAGCCATAGATAGACTGGTCGTCGTCGCCGACGATCATCACGTTGGCCGTGCTGCCGGCCAGCACGCGGATCCAGGCATACTGGATGGCGTTGGTGTCCTGAAACTCATCCACCAGGATGTTCTTAAAGCGCTCCTGATAGTGCTCCAGAATATGGGGCTTGTTGAGCCATAGCTCGTGGGCCCTTAGCAAGATCTCGGCAAAATCCACCAGGCCGGCGCGATCACATGACTCCTGATACACCTGATAGATCTTCAACAGGTTCTGCTCAATGGGGAAGCCACCGGCATCGATATGCTTAGGCCTCAGCCCCTGATCTTTCTTGCCATTGATATAGCCCTGGGCCTGACGGGGCGGATACTGCTTCTCGTCCAGGTTGAGGCTCTTAAGGATCCGCTTGATCAGCCTGAGCTGGTCGTCTGAGTCGAGGATCTGGAAACTCTGGGGCAAGTTGGCGTCTTGATAGTGAGTGCGCAGCAGGCGATGTGCCAGGCCATGGAAGGTACCGATCCACATGCGGCCCATGTTGCTACCGCTCACCTTCTCCACACGCTCACGCATCTCGGCCGCGGCCTTGTTGGTAAAGGTCACCGCCAGAATAGAATAGGGACTCTGCTGCTCTACCTGCATCAGCCAGGCAATGCGGTGGGTCAGTACCCGGGTCTTACCACTGCCCGCGCCCGCCAACACCAGCATGCTAGATTGTGGTGCGCCGACGGCCTCGCGCTGTTTGTCGTTTAAGCCGTCGAGTAAAGAAGATACGTCCATTCTTGCCTCCAAAAAATCAGGCGGCAAGTATAACAGGAGGCGTTGCGCGATCCTACCGTCGACCACATCGCCATAGGTCATCCACACCTAACCCAAGGCAATAAAAAAGCCCAGGCAAGGGCCTGGGCTTTTGGGGTTCGTTAGGGCGCCAAGTGAGGATTAGTCCTTGCTCTCTTCCAGCCCTATGCTGTCCATCCAGTGATCGAAGTCCATCATATTACCCGGCAGCACTATCTTATTGGCGCTGTTGGTCAGGCCATCGAACTGCTTAAGGTACTGGGCACCAAGCTGCATGCGCACCACGTTCTTTCCGCCTGGCGCCGACACCACCTGGGCCATGCGCTCGATAGACTCGGCAGTCGCCTTGGCGATGGTGAGGATCTCCTCGGCCTTACCCTCAGCCTCGTTGATCCGCTTCTGCATCTCACCCTCTGAGCGGTTGATCATCTCCGCCTTGACCCCTTCGGAGCGATTGATCTTGCTCTGCTTGTCACCCTCGCTCTTGGCCAGCAGGGCGCGACGTTCACGCTCGGCGTTCACCTGCATCTCCATGGCGTTCTTCACCGTCTCGGGTGGTGCTATGTTTTTGATCTCATATCTGTGTACCCGGATCCCCCAGGTGGCCCCGGCCTGATCCAGCACCTCTACCACCTTGGCGCTGATCACGTCACGCTCCTCGAAGGTGCGGTCGAGATCCAAAGTACCAATCACAGAGCGAGTGGTGGTCTGCGCCAGTTGAATGGCCGCGTAACGATAGTCGGTCACCCCATAGCTGGCCTTCACAGGATCCACCACAGAGATATAGATAACCCCATCTACCTCGACGTTCACCTCATCGCTGGAGAAACACTCCTGAGGCGGCACATCGATGGTTTCCTCTTTCAGGTCATGCACATAGGCCACCTTGTCGATGAAAGGCACCAGGGCATGGAAACCGGCATCCAAGGTGGTGTGATACTTACCCAGACGCTCGACGATATAGGCCGACTTGGTAGGTACCAGGCGAATCGACTGAAACAGCTTGATGATGAAGATGGCAAAGATCAGTCCCCAAATGCCCAGTACGATTAAATCTGTGTTGATATCTGCGATCATGCGCGACCTCCTTTTACCTGACCCACACTCTGAGTCACCTGCTCCATGCCCTCAAAGAATCCTTCCAACTTGGCCATCTCGGCCGGCACCACTGAAATATCGGCTTCGTTGAGTATCTTACCCAACTGGGTGATGAACTGCTCCTTGAGCTGCATGTTCATCGCCTCATTACCGCCCTCCAGCGCCAAGGCCTCTGAAACCATGGTCATGGCTTCCGCCTTGGCGCGGGCGACGATGGCGATCTCCTGGGCCGTCCCCTTGGCCTCGTTGATCCGTTTCTGCTTCTCACCTTCCGACAGGTTAATTGCCTCCTGGCGCTCCCCCTCGGAGAGGTTGATCATCGCCGCCTTCTCGGCATTGGCCAAAGTGATCTCGGCGCGCTTGCTACGCTCGGCCTCCATCTGCTTCTCCAGGGTGTGGATCACCTTGTGAGACGGGGTAATGTTCTTGATCTCGTACCTGAGCACCTTGATTCCCCAAGGATCAGACGCCTTATCGATCTCACGCACGATAGACTCGTTGAGGCTGTCTCGCTCGGAGAAGGTCTCGCTCAGACTCAGCTTACCTATCTCGGAGCGCATTGTGGTCTGTGCCAGGTTCACCGCGGCGCGGCGATAGTCTTCGATACCATAGCTGGCCAGCTTGCCATCCATCACCTTGAGGTAGACCAGGCCGTCGACCTCCAACTGAGTGTTATCCTTCGAGATACAGCTCTGTGGCGGCACATCCAGCACCTGCTCGCGGGTGTCGTGGCGATAGGCTACGCGGTCGAAGAAGGGAATTAAAAAGTGAAAACCTGGCTGCAACACCACCCTAAACTTACCCAGACGCTCGATAACGTGTACCTCGCGCATAGGAACGATCAGCAATAAGTTATAAAGAATAAAGAAAACGAAGAGTATAAAAATGGTAAATTCGAACATAGATTCCATCCTGTAAAGTAACAGCCAGGCTATGCCTGCTCTGTCAAAGGTTCAACGACCAGGGCAATATTCTCGCGGCAGATCACTCTGACGCGCGCGCCGATGGGGATCTCGCTGCCATCACCCAGTGCTGGCCATTCGCTTCCCTGAAACTCGACGCGTCCCTGCTGCTGTGCCGGGCCGATCACCGCCTTGACGACGGCAACTTGGTTATAAAGGTCAAACTCCTCATCGGTATTATCCACATGGGAATCACCACCCACCAAGCGCTGTGTCACCTGACGAAAAGCCAGCAACAAGACGATAGCGGCGATGAACCAGAGCGTCAGGGCCTGCACAAAGCCTTCGACCCAACCTAGGGTCAATGCGCCCGCCACCACCAAACAGGCGGCGCCCAGGAAAATAACGATACCGCCAGGCAGAATGATCTCGGCTAACATCAAGACTAAACCGACGGCAATCCAGATAAAGATAGGATTAGAAAACTCCATATTTCCCCCCTGAAATGAGAGTATCCCTGCCAAGACTATATCAGCTCTTTTCTCGCAATGCGACATATTATGTCATGATACAAATGTGACACAGGCAACAAACATTTAATTTACCTAGGTAAAAGACATTGTTTTGGAATTGGGCACAATGGCGAAATCCCGTATACTTGCGGCGCATAAATAATAGGGCGTGAAAACAAACCGAAAAGACACCTTGAGAGTGCCGCGATTGTTTTCAAATCAGCCCCAAATAGCGGCGTCAAAAGCTGCCCCAAAAAATAATGATAAAGGTAAAAAGATGATGAACAGGAAATGGCTTCTCCTCGCGCTAGTCGCCGCCCAGCCCGCGCTGGCCGATGATATGATTCAATGGTGGGATTTCAGTGCCACCGCCCTCTATGGCGACAAGTATGATCTGGCGCCCTCGGAGCGACAAACCACTATTACCCTAGAAACCGCCGGCGGCTGGAAGTATGGCGACTGGTTCGCCTTCCAGGACTTCATCTACTTCAATGGCAATAACGGCGGCAAAGACAGAACCACCTATGGAGAGATCTCGCCCCGCTTCAGCGCCAGCAAGATCTTAGGCAAGCCTGTGGGCGTAGGCGCCATCACAGACGTGTCACTGGCACTCACCTACGAAGAGGGCGAAGGCCCGGTGAAGAGCTTCCTCTATGGTGTGGGTCTCGACTTCAAGATCCCTTATTTCAGCTACTTCCAGCTAAACACCTATCGCCGCGATGCCATCAGCACCGGCAACCTGAGCGATGGCTGGCAGCTGACCCCAGTCTTTCGTATGGACTTCCCGGTAGGCCACTCGAACATCGTCTTCGACGGCTTTATCGACTGGGTATTCTCGGCCGACAACACTGGCTATGAAGAGAACTTCCACTTCAACCCTCAGGTTAAGTATGACCTGGGGGCGGCCATCTTCGGCGCCCACAAGAAAGATAAGCTGTTCGTCGGTATCGAATACGATTACTGGAAGAACAAGTATGGTGTTAAGGGCATAGATCAGAACACCTACTCGGTGATCGCCAAGTATCACTTCTAAGTTTTTGAGTACGCTTTGCTCATAAAAAAGGCGCCATCAGGCGCCTTTTTTAATCTCGCGAGTTAAGCAGCTAGGCTTAAGCCAGCAGTTTCTTCGCCGCCGCTACCACGATAGACACGGCACTGGTTTCGGTCTGCTTCATGGTCGCCTCATCAGGGATCTCCTGCTGAGTACGGTTAACGATCACACCGGCCACACAAGCCGCGCGCCAACCTTGAGTCGCACACATGGTAAACAGAGTCGATGACTCCATCTCATAGTTGAGTACGCCCATGTCCTGCCACTCTTTCATCGAACCGGCAAAACGACGAGTCACACGACCCGTCACGGTATCGTAACGCTCTTGACCTGGGTAGAAAGTATCTGACGAAGCTGTGATACCGATATGAGGCTCAAGACCCGCTTCACGGCTCGCCGCCACCATGGCGGTTGTACATTCGAAGTTCGCCACGGCTGGGAACTCCATAGGTGCAAAGTGCAGACTCGCACCGTCTAGACGCACTGACGCCTGAGTCACGATCACATCACCCACGTTAACCTGTGGCTGAATAGCGCCTGTGGTGCCGACGCGCAAGAAGGTGTCGATACCCAGCTGAGCCAGCTCTTCCACGGCGATAGAGGTCGATGGACCACCGATACCGGTAGAGCAGACCACCAGCGGCTTACCATCGATATAGGCAAGGTAGCTGGTGTATTCGCGGTGACTGGCCAGGAATGTTGGATTGTCCATCAACTCGGCAATACGTTTCACACGCTCTGGGTCGCCCGGAACGATAGCAAGTGTTGCACCATCTAACATCTCTTTCGTCAGGCCTAAATGAAATACATCTGACATTGTGAAAACCCCTTTCAATTTTGATTATAAAATTCTTATAAAATGGACTTTAACCTAGTATGAAAGCCATTAAGGTTAACCTGATCACACTTTCCCCGCCAGTAGTTAGATAATTTGTTGTAATGAATTTACCAAAGCATTTTCGCTAGCAGCACTGAAAATATAGCAAGTCCCACCTAGGCTGCCAGCCACCCGGGAAAATTTATCACTTGCCCAGAGCCGTCGCCGAAAACCTGGTTTTACCCCCAAATAAGAATGATAAAATAAGCTTGTATGACAACAGGTTAAATCAGCTGTAGTAAAGCCACGAAAACGAAATCCCAGGCGGTGAAGTCGATCACAAAACCAGCAAACAGATCGCGCTAGGCTGAAACCATAGCAAAGGGAAATTAACCACTTTTGCTATGACCTCTCACCCATTTTGACCAAGAAGGACGGCCAATATGTTTCCAGAATACAGAGACCTGATCAGCGAACTAAAATCAAAAGACGCGCATTTTCTTAAGATGTTTAACAAACACAACGAACTCGACGACGAGATTAAAGAGCTAGAGCAACATGCGGCCAGCGATTTCACCCCAGAGGTCAAGGTACTCAAACAGCAGAAACTGCATATCAAAGAGGAACTGCATCAGATCCTCAAGTCCCACGACAAATAGTGCGGACATCAGACATTAAAAAGGGCGCCTAGGCGCCCTTTTCTTATCTCTTAGAAATTCTATCTACTACAGATAGTAATCCTTCAGCGGCGGGAAGCCGTTGAAGCAGACCGCCGAGTAGGTGGTGGTATAGGCGCCGGCCGTTAGCCAGTACATGCGATCGCCTATAGCCAGATCCAGCGGCAGGCCGTAGCTGTAGTGCTCATACATGATGTCGGCACTGTCACAGGTCGGGCCGGCGATCACGCAGCGATCCAACTCACCCTGACGCTCGGTATAGATGGGGAATTTGATCGCCTCATCCATGGTCTCGATCAGGCCAGAGAACTTACCCACGTCGGTAAATACCCAGCGCTCCAATGCCGTCTGCGACTTCTTGCTGATCAGCACCACCTCAGACACCAGCACGCCGGCATTAGAAAGTAGCGAACGGCCAGGCTCAAGGATGATCTGCGGCAGCTGATCGCCAAAGTCCTCCTTGAGAAAGTGGGTGATCTGCTCGGCGTAGGTGCCCAGCTCGTTAGTCTTGTCCAGATAGTTCGCCGGGAAACCGCCACCCAGGTTGATCATCTTCAGCTCTATGCCATGCTCTTCACGCAGACGCTCGAAGATACTCTTCACCTTGGCGATGGCTGAGTCCCAGGCGCCTATGTCGCGCTGCTGTGAGCCCACATGAAATGAGATGCCATAGGGTTCCAGCCCCAGCGTCTTGGCCAGCACCAGCAGCTCGAAGGCCATCTCATTCTGGCAGCCGAACTTACGCGACAGGGGCCAGTCAGCCGTGTGGGTGCCTTCGGTTAGGATGCGCACATAGACGCGAGAACCGGGGGCTTCCTCGGCAATCATACGCAGATCGGCTTCGGAATCAGAGGCGTACATGCGCACGCCACGCTCATAGAAGGCGCGCACATCTTTACGCTTCTTGATGGTATTGCCATAGCTGACCCTGTCAGGCGTCACGCCGATGTCGCTCACCATATCCAGCTCATAGATAGAGGCGATATCGAAATTAGCGCCGCGGTCACGCAGCAGGGTCAATACCTCCTTGGCCGGGTTAGCCTTGACGGCATAGTAGATACTGGCATAAGGAAAGTTATGCACCATGTCATCATATTGTTTTGCAATGATTTTAGTGTCAATCACCACGAAAGGTGTCGGTTTATCCTGAGCAAACGCCTTGATACGCTCAAAGGTAGCTTGGTCATAATACTCATTAACATCAATCGCTTGAAATTGGCTCATCTCGCCAGTATCTCCGTAGCAGAATAAAAATAATTTAGCGTGATTCGGTTAAAAATCGCTGCGAAGTAAACGCTATTTTTTCGTTGAGATCAACGAATTTTTATGCTTAATAAATAAATTTTTATTCCAAAACGGATAACCTGATTTTCATCGGTGCAAAATCCAAGCTAAGTTATTAATTTTTAAATTAAATTATGCTAACCATCGGTTAGCACTTTTCGCGCTATTTCACCGCCTCGAGCAGGGCCTTGGCGGAATCGACGCTCACTACCTTGATCACCTTGAGCCCATCCAGGGTGATCACTGTCGCCGTCTCCTTGTCACCAGGCAGCAGATGGGTCGCCTCGCCCTCCTGATCCAGGCCGATGGCGAAGTTGAGATCTTGCATCTTGGGGATGGCCACGAACTTGGCGATAAGCGATGGCATACCGCTGATGTCTGCCACATAACGCCAGTTCCCCGGCATGGGGCCCTCTAGGGACTCAAGTGCCTCCTGAATGATCTCGCCCCCCTTCATGCCGCGGCTAAAGAGTAAAACCTGGGTATTGCTGTTGAGCTCCCACACGGCTTGGTGTTGATCCGCCAGGGTGATTGCCTCGATACGATCGCCTGTGGTCAGGCTGCTGGCTAGGCTGGCGGCCGAAAACAGCACGCCCACAGCCAAGAATAGCGCTTTCATAATGCCTCTTTTACTAAGGATTAGGTTACTTAGGGGTGAACTAGACTATATCTTATACTGGCCGCCATGCCCTCGGATGCGTGCCAATTGCTTGATATGCTTCACGCTAATGAGTGTCATGGGACATAAATGAGATATTGGTTATCAAGCCATTGAATATTAAGTAACATACCCAGGTTGGATTCTATGCCCGCGCGATAGTGGTTCGCGGCAAATTTTAGGACGAATGTGATGAACGAAAATGGTCTGGAGCAGGAGCTGGCGCAACTGCAAAATGTCTACAACCTGTTGACCGAGTTTCTGGTGAAGTACAGCTTCCAGCTGGTCGGCGCCCTACTGATCTTCCTGTTGGGCCTCTGGGTCGCCAACAAGATCTCCAACCTGGTGGCCAAGCAGTTTGAGAAGCATGAGATAGACATCACCCTGAGCAACTTCGTCTCCAATCTGGTGCGCATTCTCATCATAGTCATGGTAGGGGTTATCGCCCTGGGCAAGCTCGGGATCAGCATCACGCCTATGGTCGCGGCTATCGGTGCGGCCTCTCTGGGCGCCGGCCTGGCGCTACAGGGGATGCTCTCTAACTACGCGGCGGGCGTCACCATAATCGTTACCCGCCCCTTCGTGGTGGGCAACACCATAGAGATCCAAGGGGTCAGCGGCGTGGTCAAGAGTATCCACCTGGGACTGACCCTGCTCACCAACGAGGAAGGCGAGGTGATCAGCATCCCCAACAAACATATCGTCGGCGAGATCCTGCACAACTCCTTCAGCGACAAGCTGGTCGAGATACGCTTCAACATCAGCTACGCCAGCGATGCCAACCAGGTGCTGGCCATCGCCCAACAGGTGCTGGATGCCAACGAAGAGGTAAATCAGGAGCGTGCCCCTCAGATAGGGATCAACGGCTTCAACAGTATTGGCTTAGAGATAGGCCTGCGTTACTGGGTGCCCACCAATCGCTACTATCAGAATAAATACCAGGTCAACCTTGAGCTGATCAACGCGCTGCGCCAGGCCGACATAGAGATCCCTTGCCCGGTACGCGAAATTCATATCGAGCGCTAGCACCAAAGATAAGGCGGCGTAGCCCTAGAGGCCTCGCTGCCACTCCTGGCGCAGGGGCACCAATCCCTGAATAGCCTGCTCGACCTGGATCAACAGGCTCTGCTTGTCACGACCCAGTATCCCCTTGAGCACCAGATAGTTAGAGGCGTGATCTGACCTGAATATGGTCTTCTCCAGCTCGAGTTCACCCAGCAGCAGCTGCATCTCGCTCAGCAGGCCATGCTGATCCGGCAGTTTAAAATCACCGTCGAACCCGGCGTCCATTCGCGCCTTCCCAAGGGGTAGAGTCACCACCAGGGTCGACAGATAGTCGGGCTGCGCCTCATTCATCAGGCGCGCCGAGTTGAGCGCGTGTTGCCTCGACAGCTCCACGCCCCCCAGACCATTGAGTATCATCACTGAGGACTTGATGCCGGCGGCGCGTATGCGCTGCAAGGCCAGCAGCGAGGAGTCGAAGGTCTCGCCCTTCTCGATACGGGCCAGCACCTCATCGTCCCCACTCTCACAGCCCACATACAGCAGGCTTAGCCCCAGCTCTCTGAGCCGGGCAAGCTGCGCATCCGTCTTATTATTGAGATTGCGCGGCAGACAGTAGCTGCTGATGCGGGTCACCTGGGGCAGATGCTCACGGATCAACAGACAGATAGCCTCCAAACGATTAAAGGGCAGGCTCATGGCATCGCCATCGGCGAGGAATATCCGTGAGATCGGCAGGTTTCGCTGGGCGACCCGTTGAATATCCTCTGCAATTTTATCTATTTTTTGTGCACGAAATTGCTTCTGCGGCGCGGTATACATGTCGCAGAAGTGGCAGCGATTCCAGCTACAACCATTGGTTACCTGGAGTATGAGGGACTTCCACTCGGAAGGCGGCCGAAATAACGGCTCGATATAATTAATCATTTTATGCCTGTCTCAAAATGTGACCAAGATGTGAGCATTTTCATAATTTTTCGCTTTCGGGCCCACTTCTCGCCCCATAAATTGATCTCGTTCAATTAATGTTCAATTAAAGTCAGTAAAATGACTGACGTTAATCTAATTAAGATTAATCTTTTAAAACTGGCTGGCGGTGCCAGCATAGAAAGAAATATTGGCTACATCGGCCGACAAACGTGTAGATAATAACATGCAAATAGCACAGCAACTGCAAGACAGGCGAGGGAACGTCCTGCATCATGATGAGCATTGGAGCTCGATGAGTGCGGAACAAAAGATGGCCCTCTATAGCCTGCATCGATACGGGTATCGGCTGTTGTTTGTTCGCCATTTGCCTTCGGGTCCACTAGCGGTCATCGCCCAACAGAGCCAGCTGTCGACCATAGACAGATATGGCGAAGTTGAACATGATCCTAAGATCCAACTCAGGGATTAGTCACCGACTCGGAGACTAACGAGCCTAACGGCTTAATTGCCCGAACATAGAGGAGCACACCCTGTGCTCCTCTATTTGCACGTCTCTATGACCCATTCGTTAGACCCTTTCGTTAGTCCCTTTCTTTAGACCCTTAGTGTGCCCACAGCTCTGCATCAGGCATCCAGCAACATGTCGAGATGGGGAATACCATCTTCCAGATAGACCTCAGACACGGTTCGAAAGCCCACTCCTTGATAGAAGCCCTTAAGGTATTCCTGCGCACCAATCTGTATTCCCTGCTCAGGCCAAGCCTGTTTGGCTATAGCAATGGCCTCCTGCATCAATGGCTTGGCAACGCCCGCACCGCGAGCCGATGGCGCGACGATGACCCGGCCGATACTGGCCTGGGGGTAACTCACCCCAGGGGCTAAGATCCTCGCATAGGCGACTATCCGTCCCTGCTCATCCAGACCTAACAGATGACGGGTCTCGGCCAGGGTGTCTTTGCCATCCAGCTCGGGATAGGCACAAGCCTGCTCCACCACAAACACATCGACCCTTAACTTCAACAGCTCGTAGAGCCGCTCAAGGCTCAGCTCGGCAAACGCCACACTCTCCCAACGCACAGCTATCCCCTCATTTGTTAATCCCGGCGCCTATCGCCGTTTTTTCAATTGCTTTTGCCTAGCCGTTACAGATTAACCGCTTCGGCGGCCATCAACACCCACGTAAGCGTCTGTTCGGTATACGCCTGCTCTGTAAGCACCTGACCAGTGCCCCAAAAGAGGTGACAGGCTGTGACGCTCACCGCAAATTTCGGCGAGACTTGACCTCGGTCAAATACATGCATTATAAATACACCTAAGATTCACATGCCCAATTTACCCCATTCTAAACTAGGAAGCATTCGATTGACGCCGCCTACATTTAGATGACCAAAGTCGTCTGTCATCAGATATTGCGACAACAATTGTTCTTAAAAATAAAGAACTTATTCTAATGGAGTTCATATGAAAAAGATTGCCCTCATCGCTTTTGCAAGCCTAATGTCTCTGACGGCCCACGCCGGTGATATCGAAGCCGGTAAAGCCAAATCTATGCTTTGTGCCGCCTGCCACGGTGCCGACGGTATCTCTCTGGCGCCCATCTACCCTAACCTCAAAGGCCAGAAGGCTCAATACATTGAGAAACAACTGAAAGCCTTCAAGGAAGGTACACGTCAAGACCCAGTGATGGCGCCTATGGCCATGCCACTGACCGACGAAGATATTGCCAACCTAGCCGCCTATTACGAGAGCCTCAAGTAAGCCCTCTCGTCCTCGCAAGACAGCACTCTCCCAACAGGTCGCGCCCCGTCGCTCAGGTGACGCGGCCTGTCTTTTCCCCGATCCTTCCCCCCCTTCTACAGAGTCGCCGATGCCCAATTTTTGGGTGATCGCCACCCCAATCCGCCTCGCCTCAATGCGTGTCAAATTAACAAAATCGCGATTTATTTGATCTCAGTCACGTCACAATTTTAAAGATGCATTTAGGATGCACTATAAATAACACTAGGTTGACACACCCAGGGACTGACTGTAGGAGCGTTCGAGTGGCAAGATTGATGCACCATGCGAGGCAAGCAAAATGGATTTTATTGACCCTGTTGGCACTCATGCTGGCTGCGCCCAGCTATGCCCTGTTCGTCAGCCCGCCCAAAGATCCCCTACCCATTCTGCGTGAGCTGTTCCCGGAGGCGACACGCATCTCAGACAAACAGGGCGAGCCTGCCCTGTGGACCATCTACAAAGATCAGCAGATCCTGGGCTATGGCTTCGAGACCAATGATATCGCCCGCATCCCGGCCTATTCTGGCGAGCCGGTCAATATCCTGGTGGCCATCGACCCAGAGGGTAAATACCTGGGTGCCAAGGTGCTCGAGCACCACGAACCCATCATCCTGGCGGGGATCCCAGAGAGCAAGCTGTGGAAGTTTGCCGAGCAATATACCGGGCTGTCGGTCAAAGACAGGCTCAAGGTGGGCGGCAACGAGAAGGAGGGCATAGTCGCCATCGACGGCCTCTCGGGCGCAACCGTGACCGTCATGGTGATGAACGTCGCCATCACCAAGGCCGCTACCCAGGCCGCCATCGCACTCGGGATCATCGAGCAGCAGGCCGACCAGATCCAGCCAATCTCCACCATCAAGCAGGAACTCTTCACCTCGGCCAACTGGACCGAGCTGACCGGCGACGGCTCGATTCGCAAACTCTACCTGACCCGCGGCGCCGTCGATGACGCCTTCGCAGGCACCGCCGCCGAGGAGGTCGACAAGGCCAGCGACGATGAGAAGCAGGAGATGTTTGCCGAGATCTACTACACCCTGGCGGACATCCCTACCATAGGCAAGAACCTCTTCGGCGAGGCCGACTATCAGTGGCTGATGCAGACGCTGCAGCCCGGCGAGCACCTGGTGGCCGTCATGGGCAATGGCTACTCCTTTAAGGGCTCTGGCTATGTGCGTGGCGGCATCTTCGATCGCATCCAGGTGCACCAGAAAGATAACGCCATCTCCTTCAGGGATCTGGACCACAACCGCATCAGCGATCTCTACATCCAGGGCGCCCCCAAATTTAACGAGATGTCAGTGTTTCGCATCGCCCAGCACCACGAGTTCGACCCAGGTAGCAGCTGGCAGTTTGAACTACTGGTGCGCCGCCAGACCGGTCCTATCGACAGCATCTTCACCAGCTTCAAGGGGCAGTACGACCCGCTGGACAAGTATGTCGACACTCCAGCGGCCATAGTACCCGAGCCGGAGCTCACCATGGTGCAGCAGATCTGGCACGACAGACAGCTGGAGGTGGTGCTACTGCTGATCCTCATGGGTGTCTTGCTGCTGATCCTCTTCTTCCAGGATATTCTGGTGCGCCACCCTAGCTTCATGCATCGCCTGCGTCACGGCTTCCTGGTGGTTACCGTGGTGGTGATCGGCTGGAGCTGGGGCGGACAACTCTCTGTGGTCAACGTGTTTACCTTCCTGCACGCCCTGATGAAAGATTTCTCCTGGGATCTCTTCCTGCTCGATCCCATCATCTTCATCCTCTGGTGCGCCGCCGCGGTGACCATGCTGCTGTGGGGGCGCGCCGTCTACTGCGGCTGGCTCTGCCCCTTCGGCGCCCTGCAGGAGCTGGTCAATGTCATGGGCCGCTACTTCAAGCTGCCGCAGGTCGAGCTGCCCTTCGCCGTACATGAGCGCCTGTGGGCCATCAAGTACCTGATCCTGCTGGCGCTGTTTGGCCTATCGCTAGACTCACTGGCCATGGCGGAGCAATTTGCCGAAATAGAACCCTTCAAGACCACCTTCTTGCTCAAGTTCGATCGCGAGTGGCCCTTCATTCTCTGGGCGCTGCTGATGATCTTCTCCAGCCTGTTTAATCGCAAGACCTTCTGCCGCTATCTCTGCCCGCTGGGCGCGGCCTTGTCGGTGAGCAACAGCGTGCGTCTGTTTGACTGGCTCAAGCGCCGCCCCGAGTGTGGCACCCCCTGTAAGACCTGTGCCAAGGAGTGCGAGATCCAGGCGATTCATCCCAACGGGGTGATCAACATGCGCGAGTGCCACTACTGCCTCGACTGTCAGGTGACCTATTTCAACGAAGAGAAGTGCCCACCGCTGAAAAAACTGGCGCGCAAACGCCAGCAATACAAAGACCAAGAGATCCCAACGGTCACCGCCGTATAGGACGAATCAACACATATAAGTGCAGGTAACATAACTAAGATGGAGATGGACTATGCAAGATAAGAATAACAAACCAGCCAATCAGTTGGAGAACGCTGGTCGACGCGAGTTTATGGGCAAGACGGCCCTGCTGGGGGCGGGTGCAGTGGCCGCCCCCATGAGCGCCGCCATGTTCGCCTCGATGGCCAAGGCCCAGGCGGCCGAGGCCAATAACAGCCCAGTGGTTCATCCGGGCGAGCTGGACGAATACTATGGTTTCTGGAGCGGTGGACACTCTGGAGAAGTTCGTATCATGGGCCTGCCCTCGATGCGCGAGCTAATGCGCATCCCGGTATTTAACATCGACAGCGCCACCGGCTGGGGCATCACCAACGAGAGTAAGGCGGTCAAGGGCGAAAGCGCCCACCTGATGGCTGGCGACGCCCACCACCCACACATGAGCATGCAGGACGGTCGCTACGACGGTAAGTATCTCTTCATCAACGACAAGGCCAACACCCGCGTGGCCCGTATCCGTTGTGACGTGATGAAGACAGATAAGATGATCACCATCCCCAATGCCCAGGCCATCCACGGTCTGCGGGTACAGAAGGTGCCATACACTAAATATGTCATCTGTAACGGCGAGTTCGAGGTCCCGCTGAACAACAATGGTAAGGAGACGCTTGAAGATGTCAGCACTTACCGCTCCTTGTTCAACGTCATCGATGCCGAGAAGATGGAGGTCGCCTTCCAGGTGATGGTAGACGGTAACCTGGATAACACAGATGCCGACTACGACGGCAAGTACTTCGCCTCAACCTGCTACAACTCAGAGATGGGGATGAACCTCAGCGAGATGATCACCGCCGAGCGCGACCATGTGGTGATCTTCAACCTGGCCCGTTGTGAAGCTGCGGTCAAGGCCGGTAAGTTCAAGACCTACAATGGCAACAAGATCCCCGTACTGGATGGTCGCAAGGGCTCAGATCTCACCCGTTATATTCCCGTGCCTAAGTCACCACACGGCCTGAACACCTCGCCAAGCGGTAAGTACTTCGTCGCCAACGGCAAGCTGTCGCCGACCGTCTCTATCATCTCTATCGAGAAGCTGGACGACCTGTTCGACGACAAGATCAAGCCAAGAGACGCCATCGTCGGTGAGCCAGAGCTGGGCCTAGGCCCGCTACACACTGCGTTCGACAACAAGGGCTACGCCTACACCACCCTCTTCCTCGACAGCCAGATCGCCAAGTGGAACGTGGAAGAGGCGATTCAGGCCTACCAAGGCAAGAAGGTCAACTACCTGCGCCAGAAGCTGGACGTACACTATCAGCCAGGCCACAACCACACCTCTCAGGGTGAAACCCGCGACGCCGATGGCAAGTGGCTGGTGTCTCTGTGTAAGTTCTCCAAGGACAGATTCCTGCCCGTTGGCCCGCTGCGCCCCGAGAACGATCAGTTGATCGACATCTCAGGCGATGAGATGAAGCTGGTGCACGACGGCCCAACCTTCGCCGAGCCTCACGACTGCATCATAGTGCACCGTAGCAAGCTCAAGCCGAAGAAGCTGTGGACCCGTGACGATCCGCTGTTTGCCGATACTGTGGCCATGGCCGAGAAAGATGGCGTGCGCCTGATGATGGACAACAAGGTGATCCGCGACGGCAACAAGGTTCGCGTCTACATGACCTCGGTCGCGCCCAACTACGGCATGAGCGAGTTTAAGGTCAAGCTGGGCGACGAGGTTACCGTAGTGGTCACCAACCTGGATCAGGTGGAAGACGTGACCCACGGCTTCTGTATGACCAACCATGGCGTGCAGATGGAGATTGGCCCACAGGCCACGGCATCTGTCACCTTCATCGCCGACAAGCCAGGGGTACAGTGGTACTACTGCAACTGGTTCTGTCACGCCCTGCACATGGAGATGCGTGGCCGCATGTTGGTAGAAGCCTAAGTGAAATACAGGCGTCTGATGCCCCCGCGTCAGGCGTCTGCCTTAACCAAGGGCTAGCGTAAATAAAAGCGATAACAACGAAAACGAAAGCAACGAATACGATAACAACCAAAACGACAGACACCAGAGGTGTAACTGACCTTGAACCACAAGCCAAACAGATCCACCACCAACCCCGGTATCTCCTCCATGGCATTGAGGCTTAGGCTAGCTGATGGCCTGGGGTGCTGCGGCCTACAGATTGTGCAGTTCTGTGGCTTGATTGCACCAAGCCTACTCTCTTTCTGCCTGCTCTCTTTCAGCCCTCTTAGCCAGGCCGCCTATATCGAGGTGAGTCCAGAGCAAGACCTTCAGCAGGTGCTGGATAGCGCCCAGGCGGGAGACGATATTCAGCTGCAGCCGGGTCGCTACCTTGGCAACTTCGTCATCAAACAAGGGGTACGCCTTACTGGCGCCGACGACTATACCAGCATCATAGACGCCCAAGGCAAGGGCAATGCCCTGCTGCTGCAAAGCTCCAAGGTCACCATAGAGAGACTCAAGATAGTTAACTGGGGCGACGATCTCACCGCCCAGGATGCCGGCATCTATTCGGATCAGAGCGCCAGCGAACTCGTCATCAGAGAGAACCGCCTACAGGGCGACGGCTTCGGTATCTGGCTGCAAAAAGGCAAGGAGATCAAGGTTCACCATAACCGCATTCAGGGCAACCCGGGGCTGCGCTCCGCCGACAGAGGCAACGGCATTCAGCTCTCCATAGTGCAGAACGTCGAGGTCAGCGACAACGAGGTCAGCCAGACCCGCGACGGCATCTACATCATCTCCAGCCAACACAACACAATTAAAAACAACACCATGCATAACCTACGCTACGGGATCCACTACATGTATTCCCACAGCAATCGCGTGCAGGACAACCTGGCCTACGACACCCGCGCCGGTTATGCCCTGATGAGTTCACGTCAGCTCACCGTGAGCGGCAACGAGAGCCGCGACAGCCAGGACTACGGCTTCCTAATGAACTTCATCACCTACTCGGAGATCAGCCATAACCGCATCTACCGGGTCTGGACCAAGCCAGAAAACAAGGTACTGGGCCGCGAGGGCAAGGGGCTGTTTGTCTATAACTCGGCCTACAACAGCATTAATCACAACCTGATCGACACCGCCGAGATCGGCATCCACCTCACCGCAGGCTCGGAGCACACCAAAGTATTTGGCAACAGCTTCATCAACAACCCGGTGCAGGTCAAATATGTGGCCAACCGTCAGGCCGAATGGAGCCAGGACGGCAGAGGCAACTTCTGGAGCAACTACCTGGGCTGGGATCTCGACAACGACGGCTTCGGCGATCGCCCCTTCGAACCCAACGACGGCATCGACAAGCTGATATGGCAATACCCTGAGGCCAAGATGCTACTGGACAGCCCGGCGGTGCTTATCCTGCGCTGGATTCAGACCCAGTTTCCCGTGCTCAAACCCGTGGGCGTCAAAGACAGTTTTCCACTCATGCAGGCGCCACCTCTGGCTGGCCAGCAGGCAGTAATCAATGAGGCAGAGTGACACAATGCAAGCATCTTCTCCTTCAAGGCCCATCGTCTCCCTGAGCAGCGTCGCCAAGCGCTATGCCAAGGTAACGGCCCTCGAGCGTATCGACTTCGAACTCTTTCCCGGCGAAGTCATGGGGCTGTTCGGCCACAATGGCGCGGGCAAGACCACCATAATGAAGCTGATCCTGGGGATCATCCCGGCCTCGGACGGTCAGGTAAAGGTATTCGGCCAGGATCCCCTCTCCAAGCAGGCCTTCGAGGCGCGTAAGCAGGTCGGCTACCTGCCGGAGAATGTCAGCTTCTACGATCAACTCACCGGCCGCGAGGTACTGCGCTACTTCGCCCGTCTCAAGTCTGTACCCAAACAGGCGATTACCCAGCTGCTGGAGCAGGTAGGCCTGACCCACGCCATGGATCGTCAGGTGAAGACCTACTCCAAGGGGATGCGTCAACGTCTGGGACTGGCTCAGGCCTTCCTCGGCAGCCCCAAGTTGCTGCTGCTGGATGAACCTACCGTGGGGCTGGACCCCATCGCCACCCAGGAGTTTTACGCCAGCGTCGATAAGCTCAAGAGCGAGGGGGCCAGCATCATACTCTGCTCCCATGTGCTGCCGGGCGTCGAGCAACATATCGACCGTGCGCTGATCATCTCAGGCGGTCGCCTGCTGGCCAAGGGCAGCCTGAACGAGCTCAGACAGCAGGCCCAGCTCCCCGTCGCCATCAAGACTCAGGGACTCAATGGCGCCCTGAAACAGGATGCCCGCTTCACCCCCTATCTCATCGCCCCGGATCAGCTGCTGGTGCCCGAGCAGGAGAAGCTCGCCATCATACGTCAGCTGGTAGAACTGGATCAGCTGGGGGATATTCGTGTCGAACCGGCGGATCTGGAACGTGTCTACCAGCACTACCTGGGTCAGCGCCCAAGTAAGGCGCACAAAGGGGATAACGAAATAGAGATTAGCCATCAAGGAGGGCAGATACAATGAATGCCATTCTCGCCGTCGCCATCAAGGAGTTTCAGGACGGGCTACGTAATCGCTGGCTGATCTCCATCACCCTTATCTTCGCCGTGCTCTCCCTGGGACTCAGCTACTATGGCTCGGTCGCATCGGGCCAGCTGGGCACGGCATCGCTGTCGTCCACCATCGCCAGCCTGTCGAGCCTGGCGGTGTTTCTGATCCCGCTGATCGCCTTGCTGTTGGCCTACGACAGCTTCGTCGGCGAGCAAGAGGCCGGCACCCTGCTCTTGCTGCTCACCTATCCTATCAGCCACACCCAGCTCTTGCTGGGCAAGTTTATGGGTCAGGGGGCCATCATGGCCCTAGCCACCAGCCTGGGCTTCGGTAGCGCCGCTGTGCTACTGGCCAGCCAGTCCGACGCCAGCGCCGTGCTGCAGAGCTTCGGCCTCTTCATCGCCACCGCCATCTTGCTCGGCCTCTGCTTTATCAGCATCGCCTACGTGATCAGCCTGTCGGTGAGTGAGAAGTCCAAGGCCGCCGGGCTGGCGCTGATGCTCTGGTTCTTCTTCGTGCTGGTGTTCGACCTCGCCCTGCTGGCGGTATTGGTCGGCATAGAGGAGGGACTGAGTCAGCAGCAGCTGGTGCAGCTGATGATGCTCAATCCGGCGGATCTCTTCCGCCTGGTGAATCTGGCCAGCCTGGATACCAAGGATATCAACGGTGTGCTGGCGGTGGCCATCAACAGCAGCATGTCGGCCGGCGGCCTATTCTCATTACTACTCGCCTGGGTATTCGCCCCGCTCTCTTTAGCCGCCCTCATCTTTAACAGGAAGACACTCTAATGCGCCAAACCCAAATGCACCAAACCAAGATGCACCAAACCAAGCTTACCAATTCGCCACTTTTCATGGGTCTCGTCAGCCTACTCCTGCTGGGGCTGAGCGCCTGCGGGCAAGAGAGTGAGCATAACGCTATTCGTGAGGCGGTGGCCATGGAGCACGGCGACGAGTGTCACCTGTGCGGCATGTTGATCGGTAACTTCCCCGGCCCCAAGGGCGAACTCTATCTCAAGACAGAAGAGACGGTGAAGAAGTTCTGCTCCACCCGGGATCTGTTCAGCTTCCTTTTGGACCCCGAGTATCGCAAGCAGGTCAAGGAGATCTATGTGCACGACATGGCTAAAAGCCCCTGGCAGGCACCACTGGACAGCCACTTCATCGATGCCAGACAGGCCTGGTATGTGGTGGGTTCGAGCCAGACAGGTGCCATGGGCAAGACGCTAGCCAGCTTCGGTGAGCGGGAGGATGCCGAGGCCTTTGCCGCCGAGTTTGGCGGCCAGGTTTACCCCTTCGGGCAGATCAGCCTCTCTATGCTCTAGACTCTCTATGCTCTAGCTGGCAAAGAACTAATGGCTAGGCGGCGTCGGGCTTAGGCTTGCGGATCATCAGCACGGCCACCACGGCCAGCATCAGCAGCACTGAGATGATCAGAAACACATCGTTGTAGGCCTGAATGTAGGCCTGCTGGGTCATGGTTTTGGCCAACATGGCCTTGGCCTGCGCCTGGGCGGTCACGGGATCCGAGCCTGCCTGCACAAACAGCTGACTGGTCTGCTGCAGATATTGATAGGCCTGGCCGCTCACCGCCGCCACCGTCTGTTTCATGTCCGCCAGATGGGTGCGCGACTGATTATCGACCAGGGTGGCCACCAGGGCGATGCCGAAGGCGCCGCCGAGATTACGGATCACATTGAGCACAGTCGAGGCCGACGGCGTCTGCTGGGCACTGATGTGCATGGTCGCAATGATGCCAATAGGCACCAGTATGAAGGGCTGACCAAGGGCCCTGACCACCTGCGCCGCGATCATCTGCTCGCCGGCAAAATCCAGCGTCATATGGCTGTTCATGTAGTAGCTCAGGGCAAACATGCTAAAGCCAAAGGCGGCCAGGTACCGCCCGTCGAATCTCTGCAGCAATCTCGGCACCAGGGGCAGCACCAACAGCTGAGGAAAGCCCATCCACATGATCACCTCGCCGATCTCCAGCGGACTATAGTCATGGATCTGCGACAGATAGAGGGGGATCATGTAGATGGCCGAAAACAGCGCCATCCCCAGCAAAAAATAGGCCAGGGTCGACAGGGCGAAATCACGCTGCCCCAGTAGCCTGAGGTTCACCAGCGGCGATGACTTTCGCAGCTGAATAAAGACAAACAGGGCTATGTTGATGGCGGCGACGATCGCTAGATTCTGGATCAGCTCTGAGCCAAACCAATCCTTACGATTGCCCTCCTCCAGCACTACCTCGAGGCAACCCATGCCCAGCGCCATGGTGACTATGCCGGAGTAATCGGCGTTCTTCAGCTTATCCCAATCGATAGCCTGAGCTCTCAAACCATAGGCCAACATGACCATCACCAGCAGTCCGGGAGGAATATTGATATAGAAGAGATAGTGCCAGCTAAACTGCTCGGTGAGCCAGCCCCCCAGGGTGGGGCCGATAGATGGCGCGAAGGTAGCGGTGACGCCAAACAGCGCCATGCCCGTGGCGCGTTTCTCCTCGGGGAGCAGCTCCAGGATGAGTCGAAAGGCCAGCGGGATCAGCGCGCCGCCGAAGAAGCCCTGCAGGGCGCGAAAGGCGATCATTGCCTCCAGGTTCCAGGCCAGCGAACAGAGGAAAGAGGCTAAGATGAAGGCCGCCGTGGTCCACAGCAGATAACGTCTCACCGACAGCCCCTGACTCAGCCAGCCCGATAGCGGGATGGCGATCATCTCGGCCACCAGGTAGGCGGTGGCGATCCAGGAACCCTCCTCTAACGTCGCGCCCAGGCTGCCCTGGATCTCCTTCATCGAGGCGTTGGTGATCTGAATATCCAGGATCGCCATGAAGGCGCCCAGCAGACCGGCAAACACGGCGACCCAGGAGCGAAAACTGCCGCGCTCATAGCCCTGGGGGCCAGCGACTTGCGGTGTAGCGACTTGCTCTGCTACCTCGGCAGGACTCTCTTGGGCGACACTCACGCTGCTCATTGGGTGGCCTTAACCGAAACCTGCTTACGATTGCTGGCGATCACTGTGTCTTTCGGCGCACCTCGGGTATCCACCTTCACCACGGCGCTGAGGCCGGGAACTATGTTGGTCTGGTCATCCAGATCCAAACGGATCCGCACCGGAATACGCTGCACTATCTTGGTAAAGTTACCGGTGGCGTTTTCCGCCGGTAACAGGCTGAATTTGGCGCCAGAGGCGGGTGCCAGGCTATCGATCACACCAGTAAAGCTCTGGTTGGGAAACGCGTCGAGATGAACCTGAACCAACTGCCCAGGCTGCATATGCTGGATCTGGGTCTCCTTGAAGTTGGCGGTGATCCACACCGCGCCATCCGGCACCAAACTGTAGAGCGACTGCCCCGGCTGCACATACTGGCCGGTCAGGGCGCCGCGCTTGCCGATCACCCCCGAGAAGGGAGCTCGAATCTGGGTATCGGCCAGCTGGATCTCTGCCAGCTCAAGGCCCGCCTTGGCCTGCGCCACCTGTGACTGACTCTGATTCAGCTGAGCGTTAAGCACCGCCAGCTCAGCCTGCTTGGCCACCAGGGCCGCCTTGGCCTCATCCAGATGGCCCACGGCCGAATCGAAGGCGGCAGTCGCCTGATCCACCTCATCTTGTGAGCTGTAATCTCTGTGCTTTAGCTTGGTGGTGCGTTTGAGCTGCTGCTCGGCGCGGATCTTCTCCGCCTCGGCGCTGGCCACACCGGCGGCCGCCTGGCGTATGATGGCCTGTTGCAGCGTCACCTTGGCCGACAGGGTCTGCAGCTCTGCCAGACTACTCTCCAGGCTCGCCTGACTCTGGCTCACCTTGGCACGGTACTGGTTCGACTCCAGCTCGGCCAGCAGCTGCCCCTGCTCCACATGCTGGTTATCTGTCACCTTAGCGGTCACCACATAGCCCGGCACCTTAACACTGATATTAGAGATATCGGCCTCTACATAGGCGTTGTCGGTCGACTCGATAAATCGAACCTGACTCCACCAGTAGTAGCCTCCAACTGCCACAACCAATAACAGCAGTGGTAGCACGATAAATATGCGACGTTTTGACATCCAATCCCCACGGATAAACACCTTGATTAGTATTTGATAGTTTACTACTGTCTTATAATGTTTATTAGTCAGTTAAAAAATTACCAACTGTTTCACAGGTGTAACAATAGATGGATTTGAATCGCATTCAGATGTTCGCCCAGGTGGTGGATAAAGGCAGCTTCACCTCGGCCGCCAAGGCGATGGGACTCACCAAGGCGACGGTGAGCCGTAAGATCGCCGAGCTGGAGACAGATACCGGAGTGCAGCTCTTGTACCGCACCACCCGCGCCCTCAAGCTTACCGAGGCGGGAAGCATCTATTACAACAAGATCCAGCGGATCCTCATGGATCTGCAGAGCGCCGAAGACCAGCTCAGCGCCAGCCAGGAGACCATCAAGGGCAACCTTAAAATCGTCTGCCCGATAGAGCTGGGGCAGCTGTTCTTCGGCCGCATCTTCGCCCGTTTTCTCGAGGCGCATCCCGAGATGACCCTGGACGCCGAACTGACCAACCGCAAGGTCGACATGATAGAGGAAGGGATAGATATTCTGTTTCAGGTCTCAGATGTGCGCGACTCTAGGCTGCAATCCTACCGGGTGCTTAACACAGACAAATCTCTGGTGGCCAGCCCAGACTATCTGGCCCGCCATGGTACACCAGCCGCGCCGCAGGATCTGATCGACCACAAGGCGATTCGCCTCAAATCGACCCACATCGACGGTGGCTGGAGATTGTTCGATGGTCAACAGTGGATCACCATAGAGCCCGAGGCCCAGCTGACGGTCAACAACGTCACCCTGGCCCGTGAGGCAGCCATCGAAGGATTGGGGATCGCCACGGCGCCAACCTTGGTGGCCCAGGCTGCCATCGACGAGGGGCAACTGATCCCATTGTTGACCGACTTTCCCATGGCGCAGACCGCCATCACCCTGAGCTTTCCCCGCCGCGCCTACCTGCCGCGCAAGTATCGCGCCTTCATCGAGTATATCTATCTGTCGCTGTTCGACCGCAGACCCGGCGAGATACTGGAGATCCCAGATTTCATCACCCCGCCCCAGCGTTAGGGAGTTGCCGCGCCACAGTTTTGACAAAATAAGCAGCGGAGTCTGCAAAATCGTCGACAAAGCTGCTAACATTGGGCCAATTTTTTTCGCTTAAAGAGATATCGCAAGATGGGAAGAGCATACCAGAACCGCAAAGAATCTATGGCCAAAACGGCTGGGCAAAAGACGAGACTCTACTCTCGCTACGGCAAAGAACTCTATGTTTGCGCAAAGAACGGTGGCTTCGATCCTGACGGCAACCTGGCACTGCGCCACATGATCACCAAGGCTAAGAAAGATCAGGTTCCTGCTCATGTCATCGAACGCGCCCTGGAGAAAGCCAGAGGCGGCGGCGGTGAAGACTATGAAACGGCTCGTTACGAAGGCTTTGGTCCAGGCGGCACCATGGTGATCGTCGACTGTCTAACCGACAACGGCAAGCGTACCTTTACCGAGGTACGTCAGGCCTTCGTGAAGAACGACGCCAAGCTGGGTAGCCCAGGTACTGTTGGTCATATGTTCGATCATCAAGCGGTATTTGCCTTCAAGGGCGAAGATGAAGAAGCGGTACTGGAAGCCCTGATGATGGCCGACGTAGATGTGGCCGACATCGAGGTAGAAGATGGTATCATCAGCGTGTTCGCGCCAAATACTGAGTTCTACAAGGCCAAGACGGCGCTGAACGAAGCCTTCCCTGAGACTGAGCTGGAAGTGGAAGAGATCGCCTTCGTACCACAGACCATGACAGAACTCACCGACCCAGAAGTGATCGCCCAGTTCGAAAAATTCCAGGCCGCACTGGAAGATTGTGACGACGTACAAAACGTCTACCACAACGCCGACATCAAGGCCTAATTTCAGGCATAAGCAGAAACCGAGTTAACGCCTCTTCGACCAGCCAATCTGGTCGAAATAAAACCAAGAGCGATTCGTCGAACCCGCTGATGAATCGCTCTTTTTTTAGCCAATCCGATCGTGATTTTCCCGTAAGTTTTTTGACTCTCGCCAAGGCCTTGGCGTTTAGAGTAAGTGCTCACCACCCTGGCAATTAAACTTTATTCATAGTGCACCTTTTAGCCCTGTTTTAGGTGGACTTGAGCGCCTGTTCGCCTATTCTTATAGCTGACTTATAAAAGCAAGAATCAACCCCGCCGAGACTCGCTGCCTCCCCTTAGGGCATCGCGACCTTGGCCACCTTGATTAACCAAGATGATAAACAGGTAACCTATGAAGTATTCAAAATCGATTATCGCCATCGCACTCACCAGCCTACTCGCGGCCTGTGGTGGCAGCGATGACACACCAGAAACACCTAAGACAGGTGTCTTCAGCCTGGGGGTATCGGACAACCCTGCCGATGCTAAAGTGGTAAATATCGCCTTCAAACAGGTGGTACTCAAAGGAAGCGATGGCTCCCTGTCATTCGATGTATCAGAAAATGGTGAGCTGAAACACGTTGACCTGCTGACGGTACAAGGCCAAGAGGTCGAGACGCTGGTAAGCGGCCAGTCTATTCCGGTCGGCGAATACCAGATGTGCATCTATATGCAAAACAGCGAAGTGGCCGACACCAACAGCTCTTACGTGAAAACCATGGATGACATGGACGCGGGTCTGGTCACCAACAGCAACGGTAGCTGTGGCGGCGTAGGCGCCGAAGAGGAAGGCACGGGTCGTCTCTTCTTCAACAAGGCCTTCACCATTGCGGCCGGTGTAAACAACTTCGTCGCCGAGTTTAACCTCTCTCAAGGCCTGCAGGCACCCCACGGCAACAAGGACTACTGGACCCTTAAGCCTACCGCGGTACAGCTGGTTAACAACGCCGAAGTCGGCGCCATTCACGGCATGGTAGACACCAGCGTGATGGAAGAGTGTGAAGCCGCCGCCGGCGGTTCAGAGTTCAGCCCTGCCGTCTACCTCTACCCAACGGCGACCGTGCTGGATAACATGCTGGACTTCCGCCCCGAAGCCGACATTGCCGAACCGCAAGTGGCACCTATCGCCTCGGCGCGCGTTAATCCAGTCACCGACGAGACAGAAACAGTGGTGGGCTACGAGTATGAATTTGGCTTCGTTGCCGCCGCCAACTACAGCCTGGGCTACACCTGTCTGGCACAGAATGACGATCCTGAAATGGCCAACGGCGTAGATGACGTCGACGCGCCTTTCTTCATTCATGTGGATGAGCAGGACGTGACCGTTACCCAAGGCACTACCACCGAGCGTGACTTCGACGCTGCCGAAGTACCTGCACCATAAGCCCTTGGATTAAGCGTTTATTTGTGAAGTAACCAATATACAGACAGCAAAAAGGCACTCTCATGAGTGCCTTTTTTATTGGCTTAATGCGCTATCTCGATATTAAGAACAGCAATCCCGGCGCCACCAGTTCTTCGGCAGCTTGGCCAGCAAGACTTTGAGCATCAAAATCGCCAGTATGATCCCCGAGGCATTTACCACCAGGGAAGGCAACAGGTTATGCTGCTCGCCCACCTGAGGCATCACCTCGAAACCAAAGGTCGCCACCAGATAGTTCACCAAGACGCCCGATACCAAGGCCACACCCAAGACGCCACCCAGGTAGCCATAGAGGGCGCGTTTACCCAGCTCCTTGGTCACCACACCTAGGGTAGCGATATTGGTCGCCGGCCCCGCCAGCATGAAAACCAGCACCGCGCCTGGCGATACCCCTGCCAGCAATAGACCGGCAGCAATCGGCGTCGACGCCGTGGCGCAGATATACATGGGCACAGAGATCAGTACCATCACCAGCATAGCCAAGATGCCATCGCCCCACTTGGCCATGAAGTCACCCGGTACATAGGTCTGCACCAGGGCCGCGAAAAAGAGGCCGATCAACAGCCAGACTGTGGTGTCACGCACCAAGTCAGTCGCCGCATAGTGCAGGCCCTTGCCCATGCGCGCCAGCACCGAAGTGCCCTTAAGTTCACTGGCGACATCTTTGGTCGATTCGCAGCAACTCTCGCCCTGATCTGCACTCTGCTTATCGGCTTTAACACTCGAGCAGCATGAGCTCGCCGCCTTCATCTCTTGCTTACTGCTACAACATGAGCTGACCGGCTCCGGCGCCGCCTTGCTGGCACAGCATACACCGCTCGCGGGCTTCACAGACGTCGGAGCGGCCACTGGCTTAACCAAGGCTTCTTGCTTGAGAATGGAATCTGAGCTCACGGGGCGCATCATCACGGGCGAGGCATCCGCCGTCATGCGTACAGGCGCACTTGGCTTATCACCGCAGCAACTCGATGACTCAGCCTTATCGAGCGACTTTTCATCAGGCTTTTCGGTAGCCTTACTGCTGCAACAACTGCTGCTCGCCTTAGCCTTCTCTGCCCCGTTTTGCTTAGAATCAGCCAAGTGAGCGACTTCACCAGCCTTAGCTTCATCATCGTCACGCCCCACCAGCAGGCCAGCGACAATGGCGCTGGTGACCGCGGCGATGGGTCTGACAACCGCCATGAAGGGGCCGAGCAGCACATAGGAGACACTTACAGAGTCGATGCCCGTCTCTGGGGTGGACACCAAGAATGAGGTGGTGGCGGCCTTAGAGGCGCCTGAGCGGCGTAGGCCGACGGCGGCAGGGATCACCCCGCAGGAGCACAGCGGCAGGGGCGCGCCTAACACGGCAGCCTTGATAGTGGTCTTCACCCCGTGGCCTCCCAGCTGCTTCTGCATCCAGGTCATAGGCACAAACATCTTCAACATACCGGCAAGCACCAGACCCAGCAGCAGCCAGGGCGCGGAATCGAGAAAGAGATCGATAAAATTAGATAACAACATAGGTTAACCCTTTAGCTTACAACTGGTTTTATATTCGGTTTCGCCGTGATCATGGCTGTGGTTCTCACACTTCACCTCGACGTTAGACTCGAGCGCCTCCAGGATGGAGCAGTGTTCGGCGCTCTCCGGGCCGCCACAACAGGCATCGGATAGCCGCTGCAGAGAGACGCGAAAATGGTTCAGCTCGGCGATCTTCTCTTCCACATTGGCAAGCTTGATATCCACCATCCCCTTCACATCGGCGCAGGCCCAGTTGGACTTGTCCAGATCGATAGATAACAGCTCGGTGATCTCCGACAGGGTGAAGCCCACCGCCTTGGCCCGCAGAATGAAGCGCAGACGCTCGGCGTCCTGTTCTGTGTAGAGGCGATAACCCGAGTCGCTGCGCATCGACGGCGACAACAGGCCATGTTTCTCATAGAAACGCAGGGTATCGGCCTTGACCTCACACTGTTTGGCTAACTCTCCAATACGAAACATCTTGCCTCCACGGCGCCTTTTTCATTGCGATAGTGCCAGTATAAACCTTAGAGTTAAATCTAAGGTCAAGGGTTATTCTGCCGTAAATTACAATCTGTTGCTTGTTCGCCATGGCGTATTGTGAAATCGCACAGAAAAAAACAGCATGGCACACAGTTTTACGGTAAAATACGCGCGCCGCGATGGTCAGTAAAAAATTGAGGGGCTTTTGGAAAGCAATACGCCCGGGTTAGTTGGCACTAACTGTTCTGTTTTCCGAAAGATCCTTAAAATAACCACTGGACCCTGTACCTAAAATGAATAATGCCAGACCTATTCGTCGCGCGCTGTTAAGCGTTTCTGATAAAACCGGAATCCTGGAGTTTGCACAAGCCCTGCACGCTCAAGGTGTTGAACTGCTATCTACTGGCGGCACCGCTCGTCTGCTAGCAGACAACGGTGTGCCTGTCATTGAAGTCTCTGACTACACGGGCCATCCTGAGATCATGGACGGCCGCGTAAAAACCCTGCACCCTAAAGTGCACGGCGGCATCCTCGGCCGTCGCGGTATCGATGAGATAGTGATGGAACAGAACGCCATTAAGCCTATCGATCTGGTTGCCGTTAACCTCTACCCCTTTGCCGAGACAGTGGCCAAAGAAGGCTGCACCCTGGCCGACGCCGTGGAAAACATCGACATCGGCGGCCCAACCATGGTGCGCTCTACCGCGAAGAACCACAAAGACACCACCATTATCGTTAACGCCAAAGACTATGATCGCGTGATCCAAGAGATGCAGGCCAACCAGGGCAGCACCACGCTGGAGACGCGTTTCGATCTGGCTATCGCCGCCTTCGAACACACGGCCGCCTATGATGGCATGATCGCCAACTACTTCGGCACCCAAGTGCCACCGCACGCGGTGAATGGGGTACCGGCTCACAGCCAGGACGAATGCCACCAGGATTCTAAGTTCCCACGCACCTACAACACTCAGTTGGTGAAGAAGCAAGATCTGCGTTACGGCGAGAACAGCCACCAGAGCGCGGCCTTCTATGTGGATCTCAATATCGATGAAGCCTCGGTTGCCAGCGCGACTCAACTACAGGGTAAGGCACTGTCTTACAACAACATCGCCGATACCGATGCGGCGCTGGAATGCGTCAAAGAGTTCAGCGAGCCAGCCTGTGTTATCGTCAAGCACGCCAACCCTTGTGGCGTCGCCATCGGCAAGGATCTGCTCGAGGCCTACAACCGCGCCTACCAGACCGACCCAACCTCAGCCTTCGGCGGCATCATCGCCTTCAACGGTGAGTTGGATGCAGAGACCGCCAGCGCCATCGTCGAGCGTCAGTTTGTCGAAGTGATCATCGCGCCAGTCGTCAGCCAGGCGGCACGCGACGTTGTGGCGGCCAAGGCCAACGTTCGTCTGTTGGAGTGCGGTCAATGGGCTAGCAAGACCCGCAGCCTGGACTACAAGCGCGTCAACGGCGGCCTGCTGATCCAAGACAGAGACCAAGGCATGGTCGAGATGAGCGACATCAAGGTAGTGACCAAGCGTCAGCCTACCGACGCCGAGATGAAAGATCTTATGTTCTGCTGGAAGGTGGCCAAGTTCGTTAAGTCTAACGCCATCGTCTACGCCAAAGACAGCATGACAATCGGTGTGGGCGCCGGCCAGATGAGCCGCGTCTACAGCGCCAAGGTGGCCGGTATCAAGGCTGCCGATGAGAATCTGGAAGTCGTAGGTTCGGTCATGGCATCCGATGCCTTCTTCCCGTTCCGCGATGGCATAGATGCCGCGGCGGCCGCCGGTATCAGCTGCATCATCCAGCCGGGCGGTTCGATTCGCGATGAAGAGATCATCGCAGCCGCCGATGAGCATGGCATGGCCATGGTCTTCACCGGCATGCGTCACTTCCGTCATTAATTTGCTTTCGCGCCTGGGTCACAAGCCCGGGCGCCGTTTTAAGGATATAGCATGAACGTATTAGTAATAGGTAGCGGCGGACGCGAACACGCGCTGGCCTGGAAGGCCGCCAAGTCACCGCTGGTCGAGAAAGTCTTCGTGGCACCGGGCAATGCCGGCACGGCGCTGGAGCCTAAGCTTGAGAACGTTTCGATTGCCGTCGAAGCCATCTCTGAGCTGGTAAGCTTCGCCAAGGAGCAGGCGATCGAACTAACTATCGTCGGCCCGGAAGTGCCGCTGTCATTGGGCGTGGTCGATGCCTTCAACGAAGCTAAGCTACCTATCTTCGGTCCAACCCAAGGTGCGGCGCAGCTAGAGTCTTCTAAGGCGTTCACCAAGGACTTCCTGGCCCGTCACAACATTCCGACGGCAGCCTACTCGAACTTCACCGAGATCGAGCCTGCCAAGGCCTACGTCACAGAAGTCACCGCCAACACAGGCTTCCCTATCGTCATCAAGGCCGACGGCCTGGCGGCGGGTAAAGGGGTGATCATAGCTCAGGATCAGGCCGAAGCCGATGCGGCTATCGAAGATATGCTGGCCGGTAACAAGTTTGGCGAGGCCGGTTCTCGCGTGGTGATCGAGGAGTTCCTCAAGGGCGAAGAAGCCAGCTTCATCGTCATGGTCGATGGCAAGAATATTCTGGCCATGGCCAGCAGCCAGGACCATAAGGCCAGAGACAATGGCGACAACGGCCCAAACACGGGCGGCATGGGCGCCTACTCTCCGGCGCCAGTGGTCACTCAGGCGGTTCACGACTGGACTGTTGAAAACGTCATTCGTCCAACCGTAGATGGCATGGCTGCTGAAGGTAATGTCTATACAGGTTTCCTCTACGCCGGTCTGATGATTGCGCCAGATGGCAGCGCCAAGGTACTGGAATACAACTGCCGCTTCGGCGACCCAGAGACCCAGCCTATCATGATGCGTCTTCAGTCAGATCTGGTCGAGCTCTGCCTGGCCGCCACCCGTGGCGAGCTGGACAAGGTGACCGCAGAGTTCGACAGCCGCGCCGCCGTAGGCGTGGTGATGGCTGCCGGTGGTTACCCAGATGCCTATCGCAAACACGATGTGATCGAGGGACTCAGCCTGGGCAGCGATGATGCCAAGGTGTTCCACGCGGGCACCAGCATGAAGGATGGCCATGTGGTCACCAACGGCGGCCGCGTCTTGTGTGCCACCGCCCTGGGCCAAGATGTGACTCAGGCGCAGCAGCGTGCCTATCAACTGGTCAATGAGATCCACTGGGATGACGTCTATTTCCGTACCGATATCGCCTATCGCGCCATCGCCCGGGAAAACGAGCAGGCCTAATACCCATAAAGGGATATTCATAGAAAATTGAGATCTAAGTCACGCTCAGTTTTCATGCAATAAAATCGCATAAAAGCACCTATACTCCATAAGGGTATTAGGTGCTTTTTTATACGACTCAATAAGTTAACTGCGAATTCCGAATCATGTATTAAAAATAGCCTGAATACATTATTTCTATACAATAAAAACCACAATATTAGCATAATTCAATATTTTACCCTCATATTGCAGCAGAATATTCACATCTGTATACTCGCCGCCTCTGTTTTTTAAGCTGGAGGCTTAATGAGATACTTCATCCTGTTGTTCACCCTTTTACTTACCGCTTGTGGCGGAGGCGACTCGGACAGTCCTGCACCGCAAGCCGAAAAACTAGCGCACCCTGGCATTCAAATTCAGGAACTGGTGCAAACCTATGCGCCAGATCAGCGCCTCACCCCGGCCATCACGGGCAAGTTAGGCAGCATCAGCTATCAATTGGTTAACGGCGCTCCTACCGATGTGGTCAAGATCTCTGCCGACAAGCAGTATCTCACTATCCTCAATGCCGGCAGCACAGAACTGATCGCCACAGATAGTGGCAACAGCCAAACCAAGCCGGTCAGCCAACGTTTTAGCATCAGCATCAATAAGGCACCTCGCACGCCGCTACTGACTAACGATATCAGCCAGGGCTATGTCGCCGGCGCCCAGCTCTCTCCTAGCATCAGCGGTGTCAAAGGCAGCCTCAGCCTGATGCTGGCCGAGGGTCAGCCCGCAAATGTAGTGACAGTCGACGCCCAGGGTAAGATCACTGTGCTAGGCACTGGCAGCGTCAAACTGCTGGCCAAAGATGATGGCGGTCGTAACTTCCAGGCCGACTCGCGCGAATTTCAGGTCAACATCTCGCCTGCCGAGACCGCCTACGCCACTTATCAGAATATCGCAGGTAAGCCACTGATCTTTGGCGGTAAGCTACTGCCCGTCTACAGCGGCACGCCCACCACAGAGGCTCACTACCAGCTGGTTGCTGGCGCCAATACTCAGGTGGTTCAGGTGCATCCCACCACGGGGGCGATGAACATACTTGGCGCCGGTGAGACCCAGGTTGAGGTGCAGCAAGTCGCGCCGGCCAACCATACTCAGGTGCCAGTTCAACGCTTTAGCGTTCAGGTCGACAAGGCGCAGAACCTGGCCTTCAAGGCAAGCGATGTCACCACACGTTTCGACGCCGATAAGACGGCGAGCTTCGATGTCACCGGCGTCCAGGGCAAGCTACGTTACGCCATCAAGGCGGGTGCGGCCGAGGATGTCATCAGCATCACTGATGCCGAGCTGGGTGAGTTTAGCTTCCAGGGCGTCGGCGAAACTGAGGTCGAGGTAACCGACACCGGTAACCACAACTATCTGAGTACCAGTCGCACCATTAAGGTCAAGGTCGAGGCCATGATCGCCAGCTCTCTACAGGCTATCGATATCAACACCCAATATCAGACCAATCAAACCCTGACGCCGCAAGTTGTCGGTGCCAAGGGCAGCCTTAGCTACAACCTGACCGCCAGCAGTGCCACAGATGTAGTCACACTGGATACCAAAACCGGCCAGATGCAGGTGTTGAAGCCAGGCACGGTAGCGGTGATCGTTAAAGATGATGGCGGCGAGCTGTGGACGGCGCAAGAGAAACAGTTTAGCGTCACCATAGACAAGCAGGATAACAGCCTGTTTGTGGTGGAAAATAGCCGTGTGGACTTTGCCGCTAACGCGCCCTTCGTCCCTCAACCTAGCCATAATCAGGGCCAGGTCAGCTACCAGGTAGACAATGGCGGCGACGGCGTCTTAAGCCAGGATGCCGGTACCAAGGCAATCACTATCGTCGGCGCAGGCCGAGGCTGGATCACCGCAACCGATGCGGGCAATGACTTCTATCATCCCGCCAGCAGCCGTTTCTTCGTCGATGTGGCACCGCTAAACGGTAGCCTGCAGATATCGTCCGTGCGCAGCCAATACGCGCCGGGCAAGACACTCACTATTCCCATGTCGGGCGCCATCGGCAGCCTGAGCCTGGCGTTAAAAAGCGGTCAGGACGATGTGGTCGGTGTCGACCTAGCCAACAAGACCCTGACGGTTAAGAACGCCGGCAGCGTCACCTACATAGTGACAGACAGCGGCGATGCCGGTCACCTGTCACAGAAGGCCGAGCTAAATGTGGTGATAGACAAGGGAGCCGAAAACCCTGAACTGGCACTCTCAAGCACCTTGGTCAGCAGTGCCTATAGCCCAGATGCCAGCCTCAAGGCACCTGGCGTCAGCGGTCGCGGCATCGACAGCGAGATCAGCTACTATACGGATACGGCATCCAGTAAGGTGGTAAGCCTGAACGATACGACAGGTGAGATGACGGTGCTAGCGGCCGGCATGGCCAAGGTGACTGTGATCGAGCAGAGCCGCAACTACGAGCGCACCCTGCGCGACTTCAACGTCAGCGTCGCCAAGGCGGTTCACCCTGGCCTAAGCCTGGATGAGATCAGCCAGTCCGTGGTTTACTATCCGGATCGCAAGGTGCTACCGCCAGAATTTACCAACGCCTTTGGTAAACTCACCTATGCCTTCGGCCTACAGGTATCACCCGAATATGCCGAGCTCACCTCGACGGGCGAGCTCACCCTGCATGCCTATCCACGTTCTGGCGATAACGACTACTTCGACATCATAGTCACCGACGATGGGGGCAACAACTATCAGAGCACCAGCCTGAACTACAAGGTATTCCTTAAAGATATCGAGCCAGGCCTTGGCGAAGAGGCCAGCCTGACCTTCGATGGCAGCGAGCTGCAGCTAGTCTCTCCCGCTGACGTTGCCTCAGGTGATGTCTCCTACTTCACCGCCATAGGTGGACGAGGCGATGCCCTCAGCAAGGATGGCGACGATGAACTAGACGGTGGCTACACCAATATGGTGACTCAGGTGTGTACCGATCCGGACAATTATAAGGGCTGCACGCTGATCACCCTCAGGCTGCAAAATACCAGCCTGTGCAGTGATGGCAGTAGAGTCGCCTATCCGATCGCCTCTGACAGCCGTTACACCTGCCCGGGCATGAGCCAGCCAGTCAGCTCCGAGGTTAGCGTCAGCATGCATAGCGACGATCCTTACAACGCCTGGTTCGTCAACCCGGGACGTTTTAAGACCCTCAAGCCTATCGTGGTGACACATTTTGCCAAGCCATATCGCAGCGGCGACGTGGTCGAGGCGGGTGACATTCAGGCCAGAGCCTGGTGGCTGATTAACTTGGATATCACCAAGAAGTAAGCTCGTCTTTACTCCTTACAAAAAAAGCCCAGTTTAAACTGGGCTTTTTTTATTGCTCTACCGCTTCTGCTTTACCAGAAATTTTAAGCCTGCCAGCTAGGACCTTAGCGAATCTAATCAATGTCCTGAGGCGATCGCCTTGCGGGCGATCTTGTCGATAAGGCCTGGGGCGATGATCTTAAACCAGCGGCCCAAGCGCCCCCGCGTCGAGGTGATAAGCAGCCGCTTACGCCCGGCGATGGCCGGCAGCATCATCTGGGCGCACTGCTCGGCGGTGATGATCTTAGCCTCCTGCATCGGGCTCTTACCGAGAGGCTTACCCTGACCATCCAGGGCGCGCTTATGGATCTCAGACACCACGAAATCGGGACAGATATGGGTGACGGCCACATCATGTTCCACCAGCTCGATGCGCAGTGAGTCAAAGAACCCCATCACCGCATGCTTAGAAGCGCTGTAACCGCTGCGGGTAGGCACACCGGTTAGGCCTGCCACCGAGGCCACCACCACAATCTGACCACGACTGGCCTTGAGGTGCGGCAGGGCAAAATGGGTCAGCATGGCCGGGGCCAGGTAGTTAACCTGCATCACACGTTCGAGAATGGAGAGATCTTCGAGCTCATCGAAGCGCGACCACATGGTCATGCCGGCATTGTTGACCAGAATATCCAGGCGGCCGAAATGGGCCACACAGGCATCGATGAGGCCTTGGCAGGCAGCGGCGTCGGTGACATCGGCAGGGATCACTAAGGGCGGTACACTGGCGATGGACGAGAGCTCCTGCTGCAGGGAGTGCAGTCGCCCCTGACTGCGGGCGGTGAGCACCAGGCGACATCCCAAGGGCGCCATCGCCTTGGCCAGGGCGCGGCCAATTCCCTCTGAGGCACCCGTGATGATAACGACCTTATCGGCTAAAGTTTGCATCGAAAACCTAAGGTGTGAATGGATGGATAAGCCACAAATTCACACACTTAAGCCCAAAGTACAAGCCTTAAAACGGGTCGACCATGCAGTTAGGCCATCAGCCGATGCACATTGTCGGTCGGCGCAGTGAGGTATTGATCCAGGCTCTTGGGACGACCGATGGCATAGCCCTGGGCATAGTTGATACCGATCGACTTGAGGCGCTCGATGATCTCCTGGTTCTCCACGAACTCGGCCACCGTCTCTATGCCCATCACGCGGCAGACGTCGTGTATCGATTTAACGATGGCATAGTCCTTGGCGTTGCTGGCCAGGGACTTGATGAAGCAGCCATCGATCTTCACATAGTTCACCGGCAGCTCCCGCAGGTAACCATAAGAAGCAAACCCGGTGCCGAAGTCGTCCAGGGCGAAGGAGAAGCCCTGCTTCTTCAGCTGATTGAGCATCTCCATCGCCCGGTTACGATTCTGAATCGCACTGGTCTCGGTGATCTCGAAACAGATGCACTGACTGGGGATGGCGAAACGCTCCAACTGGGCGATGATATAGTCCACCATGCCCTCGGCCCCTAAGCTATTGGCCGAGAGGTTGATCGACAGGCAGTGATCTGCCCACAACTCCTCATGCAGAGAGAGCCAGAGGAAGGTCTTACGTATTACCTCCTTATCCACATCTGTCATCAGCTTGAAGCGTTCGGCAGCGGCTATAAACTGCGCCGGCGCCAGGATGCGCCCACAGGGTTCCTGGATCCTCAGCAGAACCTCCATGCGCTGCTTGCCCTGAGGCCCCAACGCCTTGATGGGCTGATAGTAGAGCAGTAGCTCGTTGTGTTCGATCGCCTGGGCGATACGCACTGCCCATTTGGGGGCGTTGCGCTGATAGGTGAGCTCCTTGTCCTTATCATCATAGAAATGCACCTGGTTGCTGCCCTTGCGCTTGGCGGCGATACAGGCAATATCGGCATCTTTGAGTAGCTCCAGCGCATTGATATAGGGTGCCCTGGCCAATGCCACCCCGGCGCTGATCCCCACATGATAATGGCAGCCGTGATGCTCCATCACCTGTTTGCCGACGGCATTGATGATCTGTTTCACCTGCTGAGCCAGTGCCACCACGCCTAAGTCTTTCAGCGCCAGGCCAAACTCGTCGCCGCCCAGGCGGGCCAACAAGCCCTGCCCCTCCAGGCTGGCCTGAATCGCCTTGGCCACCATCTTTAACATGGCATCGCCGGCGTTGTGACCGCAGGAGTCGTTGATAAGCTTAAACTGCTCCAGGTCGAAATAGCAGATCGCCAAGGTCTGGGCGTCCTCGGCAAAGGCTTGTAGCCGCTCCTCGAAGGCGCAGCGATTGAGCAAGCCGGTGACATTATCGAAGTTTGCCCTGCGTCTGAGCTGATGCTTGAGCAGCTCCTCCTGGGTGATATCCCTCAGCACGATCACGGTGCCGATGATCTTGTTGTTCGGCCCCTTGAGGTTACTGATGCTGCGCTCCATCAGCCTGGGGGTATGACTGGTAAACTTGACCTTGCTCAGCATGGGCGTCGGCGTGCCACTCGCCATGAAGGCAAACAGCGACTGATTCAGCTCGGGTTCGCTGCGAAACACCTTATCCAGATTCATCCCCACCGCAGATTCGGCCTTCACCTTGAGCAGCCGCTCGGCCTGGGGATTGAGGTAGATCACCTTGGCCCAGCTATCGGTGAGGATCACCGCCTCGGCAATCGCCTCCAGGGTGATCTTGGAGCGCTCCTTCTGCTGAAAGATACGCGCCAGCAGGCTGTTGACCTGCTCGGAGATCACCATAAATTCTGAGGTGCCCTTGGCCCGGATGGGTTGATAGGTCTTCGCCGTCGGATCCACCCGCGAGAGCTGACGCAATAACTGCTTGAGGGGATTGACCACCCCATGACGCAGCCAGAGGTAGCCCAGCAACAGCAGCAACAGGCTAATGCCACCGATGAGATAGACCAGGGTCGCCGGACCGCTCTGCACCAGGCTGTCTCTCTGTGTCAGCTCGATATCTAATAGCAGCGAATGGTCACCGAGCAGGCTGGGCACCTCCAGAGTCACCCGCTGTGGCGAAGTCTGCGCCAGCAGGCTCGGCGTGGTGGTCGCCAGCCTCAGTCCCGCCAGCGACGAATAAGCCTGATAGTGTTCGAATAATTGATTGTCGACCCGGCGCACCATCAGCAGGCGCCTGTTGTCAGACAGAGGGATCACGCAGGCCAGAAAACCTTGCTTGCCCTGGAGCAGAAAACCGGTGCGAACGCCATCCAGAGTCAGGAGATCGGGCCAGAGCGCATCGAGATCCAATACCTGGGTTTCCGGGCTGGGCTCTGCAAAAGCGCGAATGCCATCGTCCTCTACGCCATAGAGGCTGACATGGGCAGACAGGGCCATGGCATGCCAGGTCGCCGACAGGGTCTGACGCTGGTCGGCAGGCAAGAGCGCCATGGGCACGCCGTAGAGCTGGGCCAACATCTCAAACTGCCCCAGATCTTCCTCGAGATGGTGGGCGATATTCTGCTGCGCCCGCTGACTCATCTCCTGGCGAAGATCGCTCAGGCGCAGTTCGTACCAGGCGTTTAACCCATAGGAGATGGCCATGATGGCGGGCAGGCAGAAGCCGGCCACAAAAACCACAATTTTCTTGCTAATGCGCATCTTGTCTCTGAGCCATCCTATCGGTATCGCTTTTTGGGGCTAGGTTTGAATCGGCGAGGAAAATACCCTATTTGCCCTAGGGTTTAAACCGCCGGGCGACTGCCCGTTGCAAAACTAGCCAATAGCCTGCCTGCGGCGAACGGCCGCTGCATTGACTTAGCGCAGGAATTGACGATTGAGGGGCAATTCTAAGGACAAATTGAGAGCCAGTTCACCGCCAAGGGGCAGTTGTGAAACTTTTGTGATAATTTGGCGATACTTAAGTGAACTCCAAACGCCATGCTTGAAGCTAGGATTCGATCATGTCAATCAGGAGAACACCCATGACCCTACGCAAAATCAGCGCCGGCCTAATTCTAGCCGGTTTAGTCGCCACCCCAATCAGCGCAGCCGAACTCACCATCAGCATCAGCAACCTCACCCATGGCAACCACTTCACCCCAGTCCTCATCGCCGCCCATGATGCACAGATGCATCTGTTCCAGGCGGGCGAACCTGCCACCAGCGCACTGCAGAAGATGGCGGAAGGGGGGGATATCGCCGATCTCGCCGCCATGGTTGACGGCGCCAGTGGCGTCACCCTGTCTAACCCGGCCGGCGGCCTGATGGCACCGGGACAGAATGTCGCCAGCATCAGCTTTGACTCCCAGGCGATGACTCATCTGTCCCTGGTCGCCATGATACTGCCTACCAACGACGCCTTCGTCGGCCTGGACAGCTGGGAGATCCCAACCACGCCCGGCACCTATACCCTGAACCTCAACGCCTACGACGCAGGTACCGAGGCCAACGATGAGGTGATCAATGGCGGCGGCATGCCAGGCGTGCCGGGGATCCCTGCGGCGCCGGGCGGCGATGGCGGCAGCAATGCTAGCGGCGTGGCCGACACCAGTCCCAACGACAAGGTGCATATCCACCCCGGCATTCTGGGTGACACAGACCCTGCGGGCGGCATGAGCGATCTCGACAGCCGGGTACACCGCTGGCTCAACCCGGTCGCCCGCGTCACCATCACAGTTAAGTAGGAGGCCATGATGAAACTGCAACAGCTTAAGAGTGGCCTCCCCTTGACGGCGGTGGCACTGAGCGTGGGGCTGCTGCTCAGCGCCTGCTCAGACAACGACCATGACACTAATATGCCAGAGCCGCCAACAGCGCCTGTGGAGCGCAGCTTTACCCTGACGGTGACCAACCTGACGGCGAATCAACCTATGTCTCCCCTGGCGCTGCTGGCAACCTCCAACGGCTATCATGCCTGGCAAAACGGCGAGCCTGCCAGCCTGGCGCTGGAGCAACTGGCCGAGGGCGGCGATCAGTCGGGCTATAGCGCCGAGATGGACGGCATAGATATGGTCGTAAGCGGCGCCGGCATACTCCCTCCCGGGGCGAGTGAAAGCCTGACCCTGACCCAAACCGAGGCGGCAACTGCCTCCCTGTCACTGCTGACCATGCTGGTCAACACCAACGACGCCTTTAGCGGCCTTGACGCTATTGATATCAGTCTGATGGCTGTGGATCAGAGCCAGAGCTTCTACACGCCCGCCTATGACGCCGGCACAGAGGCCAACAGCGAAATCAAGGGAAGCATCCCTGGGCCGGCGGATGGCGGTGAAGGCTTTAATGCCGGCCGTGACGATGTAAATCGTGTGCACCTGCACCCAGGGGTGATCAGCCAGGACGATGGCCTAAGCGACTCTGTGCTCAAGGCCAGTCACAGGTTTGACAACCCTGTACTTAAGGTGACCATTCAGCGCACCCGCTAGCACACCAAGCTAACCGACAAGCTAACCGACAAGCTATATTTAGCATCGACGAAATAAATTCCCTCTGGGCTGGGTCTACTGGATGTAGGCCAACTAGAGGGAGTTTGCTATGTCTGTGTTAAACGGTGACAGGACGCTAGGTGAAGGGCGACGCATCTTGCTGGTCGAGGATGAGCCAGACCTCGCCCGTCTGATCCGTCTCAACCTGGAATCTCTGCAACATGAGGTGACCCAGGTCAGCACTCTGAACCAAGCCAGGCAACAGCTGCGCAGCAAGTGTTTCGATCTCCTGCTGCTGGATCGCATGCTGAGCGACGGCGATGGCCTGACCCTGTGCCAGCAACTCCGACAGGAGGGCAAGAGCTTACCCTGCATGATGATCACCGCCAGAGACAGCGAGGCAGACATAGTCCTCGGCCTGGAGTCCGGCGCCGACGACTATTTAGTCAAACCCTTCAGCGTGTTGGAACTCAGGGCCAGGGTCAAGGCGCTACTCAGACGCTCCGCCCAGCAGGCCGCCGACCAGTATGCCCTCACCTTCGACGAGCTAGTGATCGACAGTAAGACGCGTGAGGTCACCGCCGCTAATCAGCCCCTGACTCTCACCGCCAGGGAATTCGATCTCCTCTACTACCTGGCCCAACATCCACGTCAGGTATTCAGCCGCATGCAGCTGCTGGAAGCCGTGTGGGGATACTCCTATGCGGGTTACGAACACACGGTCAACAGCCACATCAATCGCCTCAGGGCCAAGCTGGCCTGCTGTCCCAGTAGCAACGAGCTGGTGCAAACGGTATGGGGCGTGGGCTATAAGTTCGCTCCACCGGCGGCGCACTAGCCATGGTTAATAGCCTGTTTGGCCGCATCCTGCTGCTTGCCAGTGCCTGTGTCTTGCTGTTGTTTCTCGGCTTCTGGCAGTGGTCTAGCCTGAGTCAGCAACACAGCCAACGCCTGGTACAGCAGTCCCTGCACAGAGAGCTGGCAACCCACATGGCCGAGATCAACCCGCTTTTGTCACAAGGGATCACCTCGGACGCCGCCCTCAAGGAGGCCTTTCACGACCTCATGTTGCTGGGGCCCAGCTTCGAGATCTACACCTTAGATACTCAAGGCAGGGTGATCGCCTTCGACGCCAGGGAGGAGCAGATCAAGACCCACAGGGTAGACACAACCAAGATACATTCCTTCCTCAAGGGTGACACCCTGCCAATCCTGGGCACAGATCCCAGGAGTGACGACCAGCAAAAGATCTTCTCCGTCAGCCCACTTATAGGCCCGAGCGGCACCCTCAGCGGCTACCTCTATGTGATCATCGGCGGCGAAGCCTTCGATAGTTGGCAGTCGCTTATCCAGGCCAAAGACCTGCCCGAGCGCTGGGGCGTCGCCCTGGGCGGCTGGGCCCTGTTTACCCTAATCTTATTTGCCCTGCTGCTGCGCTACCTGACCCGGCCCCTCAATCGCCTCACCCAGGCCCTGGGCGAGCTGGAACACAAACCGATAGATCAGCCCCTCGCCCTGCCCCTGGCGCCGAGCCGCAGCCAGGAGATGGCCCAGCTCAATGGGCAGATCAATCGTCTGTTAGAAGAGGTAGCCCAGAAACAGCGCCAGGTGACTGCGCAGCAGGCGGCCAAGCAGGAGTTCCTGCTGCACCTGTCACACGATCTCAAGACGCCGCTCACTACCCTGCTGGGATACCTGGATACCTGGCTGCTAAGTCCGGCCGATGAACGCGACGACAGTCTGCTGCAGTACGCAGCGGCCTCGGGGCAGAGACTACAGCAGCTACTGGCGCAGATGCTCGAGTTGGCGGCGCTGGAGAACGGTCAGATCAAGGCGGATATGCGCCGCGTCTCGCTGCAGTCGATTCTCGATGAACTCACCCAGACCTTCGCCCCTAAGGCTAAGCGGGCCGAGGTCAGCCTCCGCCTAGACCAGGGTGACAGTGAGGGTCAGGGCAAGGGTGAGTTTCTCTACACAGATCCCCAACTCATGGGCCGAGTGCTCAATAACCTGCTGGACAACGCCCTACGCCACACGCCGCCGGGCGGCGAGATAGCCGTCTATCCCCAGACGTTGGCCTCGGGCTCTTACCTGGTGATCCAAGACTCGGGCAGCGGCATGCAACCCGAAGCCATTGCCGCCCTGCAGCATACTCCTAGTCCAAGCCAGCCCGAGCTCTACTATTGCCGGGGCGAAACGCTACCACAGCTGGGCGTTGGCCTGGCAATCGTCAGGCAGCTATTGGCCAGACTCGGCTGTCGTATCGAGGTACAGAGTGCAACCGATCGAGGCAGCCGATTCATGATCGCACTGCCCCGATATCGATGAGGCGGGGGTTATTGCGGGGAGATCACCAGATGGCGACGGAGGAAGGGGTACGCCAGGCTAGCCAGCGAGGCGAAGAGGCTGGCCCACATGACCACCACCAGCGCGGCAACCATATATTGGCCCAGAATAGTGTCTGCGTTAGCAACATAGATGTGGTGAATACCATTAAGCAGACCGAAGAATACTGCGAAACATATCACGCTGATTGCTATAAACTTTTTCATATCGAAATCCTTGTTTTTCCCTGACTGAATTCAGGTTAGCAGATGTTCCCCGACAATTCACACTAGTTACTATTCGATTTATTAATAGGTTAAGGAGGAAGAATTGACAGAGAATCGTGGGCAAAAAAATAGCCAGCCGGGTTGCCCCTGGCTGGCTATCTCAATCTGGATATTTATTACTTATGGTATTGCGCCGACAGTTCGTGAACTGACTTGATGAAGGCGCCCGCATGCTCTGGATCCACATGCTGATGAATACCATGACCCAGGTTGAATACATGGCCCGAACCTTCGCCGTAACCGGCCAGGATCTGACGCACTTCTTCATGGATGCGCTCTGGTGAGGCGTAAAGCATAGATGGATCCATGTTACCCTGCAGCGCAACCTTGTGACCCACGCGACGACGTGCATCGGCAATGTCCACTGTCCAGTCAAGACCTAGTGCATCACAGCCAGTCTCGGCCATCGCCTCTAACCAGAGTCCGCCACCCTTAGTGAACAGCGTCACAGGCACCTGACGGCCATCGGCATGACGAGTCAGACCATCAACGATCTTCTGCATGTAGCGCAGCGAGAACTCACGATAGGCAGTATGCGACAGTGCGCCACCCCATGAATCGAAAATCATCAACGACTGAGCACCGTTCGCTACCTGAGCGTTCAGGTACAGAGTCACAGAATCGGCCAGCTTGTCTAACAGCATGTGCAGCGCCGCAGGCTCGGCATAGGCCATCTTCTTGATCTTCTCGAAGGTCTTGCTTGAACCGCCCTCAACCATGTAGGTCGCCAGTGTCCAAGGTGAACCAGAGAAGCCGATCAGCGGCACTTCGCCTTTCAGCTCGCGACGAATGGTGCTAACGGCCTTCATCACATAGCCAAGCTCATCTTCTGGATCCGGTACGGCCAGCTTCTTGATGGCATCTAGCGTATCGGTTGGACGCTCGAAACGAGGACCCTCACCGGTTTCGAAATAGAGACCCAGGCCCATGGCATCTGGCACAGTCAAAATATCAGAGAATAAGATCGCAGCATCGAGATCGTAACGACGAAGTGGTTGCAACGTCACCTCACAGGCCAACTCGGCATTGCGGCACAGTGACATGAAGTCGCCGGCTTGTGCGCGGGTTGCTTTGTATTCAGGAAGGTAACGACCCGCCTGACGCATCATCCACACAGGAGTCACATCAACAGGCTGTTTTAGTAAGGCACGTAAATAACGATCATTTTTTAGTTCTGCCATAAGGCTCTATTCCTACGCTTATTGATTTTCGCTGGGACAGTAGTTTAGCATTTACGCGAGTAAAGTAACCTCCATCGGCGCATTTATGTGACAAACGCCGCTTGATTATTTTTTTATCCCCGCGCGCTTTCACTCAGGGTTTGGCCTGGGGCGCAAATTGCTCGCTTCAGCCCGCAATTCGTTAGAAAAAAGTTGCACCCCCTCTTTGCCTTTGGTATAAAAAGTCTGCGCTAGCAAGAACAATCAAGAAGCTCGTCGCATCGAGCCCGCAAAAACTTTACTCGCCCAGCGATAGATTTCTATCGCTGGGCATTTTATTTCCGGCCCTCTCAATAGTGCCTCCCCCGTCATTTTGTATACAAAACAAGCAGATTCGACCAGCTGAAAGATCGCCCGGATCGACTAAAAAATGGTTGATCAAAGCAGTGTTTCTCACCTACATTAGAAGTCATAGAATAACTTGCGATGGGGACCATCATGCTAAAGCAATTGGAACGGGCCGAACAGAAATGGGGTGGCGCCAATACCCTGATTGATCAATGGCTAAACCACCGTCGTAAGTTGCTGATTAACTACTGCCAAATCGCCGGGCTGCCGCCCTACGAGGCGATAGACAAGTCACTTCCCGCCTTCAAATCGGTGAAAGAGTTCTGTGATCTCTTGGTCGATTATGTCTCCGAAGGCCATTTCGAAGTCTACGACCGAGTGATGACAGCCTGCGAGCAAAACGGTGAATCAAGCCATTCGCTGGCACAGACCATAGTGCCTAAGATCAGCGAAACCACAGATATGGCCCTGGACTTCAACGACAAATACACCAGCGCCAGCGACGACAAGATCCTCTATCAGCTGGACAAAGATCTCTCCTCACTCGGCGATGCCATGGAAACCCGCTTCCAGCTGGAAGATCAGCTATTAGAAGCCTTACACGCTAAATATTCATAACCGAGAACAAGCCGCTCACTTTGCAAAGTTAACGGCAAAGCCCAATAAAAAAGGCCAGCTAATCAGCTGGCCTTTTCGCGTTATCAATCCTGATTACACAGCAGACTGGAAGATCACTTCGCCCGCTTTTTGTGTGTATGAATCGATCTGGTCGAAGTTCAGGTAACGGTAAGTATCGGCTGCAGTGGCATCGATCTCTTTCGCATACTCTTGATACTCTTCAACGCTTGGCAGACGACCCAGAAGTGCGGCAACCGCGGCCAGCTCGGCAGACGCCAGGTAGACGTTTGCGCCAGTACCCAGACGGTTCGGGAAGTTACGGGTAGAAGTCGATACTACCGTCGCGCCCTCGGCAACACGTGCCTGGTTACCCATACACAGAGAACAACCTGGGATCTCGATGCGTGCACCGACACGACCGAAGATGGCGTAGTAACCCTCTTCTGTCAGTTGATCACGGTCCATCTTAGTTGGTGGTGCGATCCACAGACGAGTTGGTAGCGTCTTGGCGAACTTGTCCAGCATCTTACCAGTTGCACGGAAGTGACCAATGTTAGTCATACAAGAACCAACGAACACCTCGTCGATCTGAGTGTCTTTCACCTGAGACAGGAGAACGGCATCATCTGGATCGTTTGGCGCACACAGGATAGGCTCTTTGATCTCGTTCAGATCGATCTCGATCACTTCGGCGTATTCTGCATCAGCATCCGCTTCCATCAGCTCTGGGTTAGCCAACCACTCTTCCATCGCAGTGATACGACGCTCTATGGTGCGACGGTCACCGTAACCTTCGGCGATCATCCACTTCAACATCACTATGTTAGAGTTGAGGTATTCGATGATAGGCTCTTTGTCCAGCTTGATGGTACAACCGGCAGCACTACGCTCGGCCGAGGCATCAGACAGTTCGAATGCCTGCTCAACCTTCAGCTTCTCCAGACCTTCGATCTCTAGGATACGACCAGAGAAGGCGTTGATCTTGCCTTTCTTCTCAACGGTCAGCAGACCCATTTCGATCGCCTTGTGCGGAATCGCATGTACCAGGTCACGTAGCGTGATACCAGGCTGCATTTCGCCCTTGAAGCGAACCAATACCGACTCAGGCATATCCAGTGGCATCACACCGGTCGCTGCGGCGAAAGCCACCAGACCAGAGCCCGCAGGGAAAGAGATACCGATTGGGAAACGAGTATGCGAGTCACCACCCGTACCAACGGTATCAGGCAGCAGCATACGGTTCAGCCAAGAGTGGATAACACCATCACCTGGACGTAGCGACACACCGCCACGGTTCATGATGAAGTCAGGTAGTGTGTGGTGAGTGTTCACGTCCACAGGCTTAGGATAAGCGGCTGTGTGACAGAATGACTGCATGGTCAGGTCGGCACTGAAGCCTAGACATGCCAAGTCTTTCAACTCGTCACGCGTCATAGGACCCGTGGTGTCTTGTGAACCCACAGAAGTCATCTTAGGCTCACAGTATTGGCCTGGACGCACACCGGCTACGCCGCATGCCTTACCCACCATCTTCTGCGCCAGGGTGTAACCCTTGCCAGAATCGGCCACATCTTGTGGACGTACAAATACGTCAGAGGCTGGTAGACCCAGGGTCTCACGGGCGCGATCTGTCAGACCACGACCGATGATCAGCGGAATACGGCCACCGGCACGTACTTCGTCAAGCAGCACGTCAGTCTTGAGCTTGAACTCAGATATCACTTCGTCGCTGCCGTGTAGCTTAACCACACCTTCGTATGGGTAGATGTCGATCACATCGCCCATGTTCATCTTGCTTACATCTAGCTCGATTGGCAGTGCACCGGCATCTTCCATGGTGTTGAAGAAGATAGGCGCGATCTTGCCACCTAGACAGAAACCACCGGCACGCTTGTTAGGTACGAATGGGATATCGTCGCCCATGAACCAAAGCACTGAGTTGGTCGCAGACTTACGTGAAGAACCTGTACCCACAACGTCGCCCACATAAACCAGTGGATGACCCTTCTGTTTCAGGGCTTCGATCTCATTGATTGGGCCTTTCACGCCCGCTTCGTCTGGTACTATGCCATCGCGCGCGTTTTTCAGCATCGCCAGGGCGTGCAGTGGGATATCTGGACGAGACCAGGCATCAGGAGCTGGTGACAGATCGTCTGTGTTGGTTTCACCCGTCACCTTGAATACGGTCAGGGTAACCTTGTCGGCCAGCTTAGGACGACTGAGGAACCACTCGGCGTTCGCCCAAGACTCAACCACTTGCTTAGCGTGAGCGTTGCCCGCTTGCATCTTCTCAACCACATCGTGGTAGGCATCGAACATCAGCAGGGTATTTGACAGTGCCTTAACCGCCAATGGCGCCTGAGCGTCATTGTCGAGTTGCGCAATCAGCGGCTCGATGTTGTAACCGCCCTGCATGGTACCCAGTAGCTCAACGGCACGCGCCGCAGACAGGATAGGAGATGTTGCCTCACCTTTGGCAACCGCGTCGAGGAAACCGGCTTTCACATAGGCCGCTTCGTCAACACCTGGTGGAATTCTGTTTTCTAGCAGGTCGAGGATGAACTCCTCTTCACCCGCAGGTGGATTCTTTACTAATTCGACTAATTCGGCCACTTGATGGGCATCTAGTGGCTTAGGGACTACGCCCTCTGCAGCACGTTCTGCGACGTGTTTACGATATGCTTCTAGCACGGCAACATTCCTCTTTGTTTGGCGTTCTAACAGCGAAACTGCACGTCTTCAATTCTGAAGCTCACAGTCAAGCAGGCTCAACCCGTATTTCCGGCCGCATTATACTACAGCTTTGCAAAAGTATGAATCAGATCACACTCTTAGAAGTGAGAAATTACCGGGATTTCCTAGGGTGCCCAGCAAATTAGCGCAGCCCTGAAACAAATGAAATTAGACAATAGTTTGAATAACAAACTAAGCACATGAAATACAATGCTTTTCAAAGACTACACAAATTCATTCCAAACGCATAAACCTGGCTCTCTCCGGAGAAAAAATCGCGCAAAAAAATTGCCTGGAGACTCGTAAATACCCGAAGAATCCGCATAATATTCCACTTTCTCAATCAATATGAAGCAGCAAGAGCCATAACCATGAGCCAAAAAAATTTAGCGGCAGTCATCTTCGATATGGATGGCGTGCTTATCGATTCCGAGCCGAGTTGGCAGGCCGCCGAATACAAGGTGCTAAGCCAGCTGGGGCTGCCCATCAGCCTCAGCGATACCGAGCAGACCACAGGGCTGCGCATCGACCAAGTAGTCGAGTACTGGTATCGACGCCACCCTTGGGAAGGCTATGACAATGCGGCGACCGCCGAGGCCATAGTCACTCAGGTGGCGGGAGAGATCCTGAGTCACGGCGAGGCGATGTCCGGCGTCAAGGAAGCCCTCGAGGCCTGCAAACAAAGGGGACTCAAGCTTGGCCTGGCGACCTCATCGCCGACGCTTCTAATCGATGCCGTGATGCAAAAGCTGGCCATCAGAGAGCTGTTCGACGTCATCGAGAGCGCCGAGGCGCTGGCCCTGGGCAAGCCCCACCCAGAGGTGTACCTCAACTGCGCCAAGGCCCTAGGCGTTGAACCTTCGCAATGCCTAGCGATAGAGGACTCCTTCAACGGCCTGATTGCCGCCAGGGCCGCCAACATGCATACGGTCGTCATTCCGGCGCCCCATGAGGCAAACCAGGCCAGATGGGCAGCCGCCCACCAGCAGCTCACCAGTCTCAAGGAGTTTGCCGACTACCTGGCACTATGCGCCGCTAAATAGCAGTAAGCCACTCGATTTTGACAACAAAAAGCCCATCCTAGGATGGGCTTTCGTTTGTTTAGATTGCGCCTTTCGCTAAGGTCTGGCTTACCAGATCTTCACGCGATCTTCTTCGCTCAGGTACATCTTGTCGCCTGCCTTAACATCGAACGCCTCGTAGAAGGCTGGGATGTTACGCGGCGTGCCCATGGCGCGGAAATGGCTTGGTGAGTGCGGATCGGTCAACAGACGACGTCCCAGCTCTTCGTCGCGATAGTTACGACGCCATACCTGTGACCAGCCGATGAACAGACGCTGCTCGCCGGTCAGGCCATCGATCACCGGCGCCTCTTTACCGTTGAGGCTCAGCTGATAAGAGCGTGCCGCCACAGTCAGACCGCCCAGGTCACCGATGTTCTCACCCAGGGTGAGGTCACCGTTTACAAACTTACCCGGCAGGGCTTCATAGCCAGAGTATTGGGCGCTGAGCTGAGCACCGCGCTTCTTGAACTCTTCTCTGTCTTTGTCAGACCACCAGTCTCTCAGGTTGCCGTCACCGTCATACTTGGCACCCTGGTCATCGAAACCATGGCTGATCTCGTGGCCGATCACCGCGCCGATACCACCATAGTTGATCGCATCGTCGGCATCCATGTTGAAGAATGGCGGCTGCAGAATCGCGGCCGGGAAGACGATCTCGTTCATCACAGGGCTGTAGTAAGCATTAACCGTCTGCGGCGTCATGTGCCACTCGGTGCGATCGATTGGCTTACCTAGCTTGTCCAGCATGGTCTTGTATTCAAAGTGAGCATAACGCTGATAGTTACCCACAAGGTCATCGGCCTTGATGCTCAGATCTGTGTAGTCTTTCCACTTATCTGGGTAGCCGATCTTGTAGTTAAACTTAGACAGCTTCTCTTGCGCCGCCACCTTAGTCTCAGGCGTCATCCACTCGAGTTCATTGATGCTGACCTCGAAGCCCTTGATCAGGTTATGGATCATCTTCTCCATGCGGGCCTTGGCTTCTGGCTTAAAGTGACGCTTAACGTACTCTTTACCCACCAGCTCACCGATCACCTGATCCGCGGCATCGACCGCCTTCTTCCAGCGCGGCTTCTGCTCTTCGATGCCCATCAGCGTCTTGCTGTGGAAGGCAAAGTGAAGATCGACCATCTCTTTGTTCAGCAGCTCGGCATAGCTGTCCACCAGGTGGAACATCAAGTAGTCTTGCCACTGCTCGACGCTGAACTGGTTAAATTGCTTACCAAACTTCTCGAAGAAGGAGGGCTGACGCACGATCACCTCGGTGACCTTTGTCATGTCGGCGCCATTGGCAAACTGTGAATAATCGAAGTTGCTGACTGTCTTCTGCAGGCCAGCGATATCCATCTTGTTGTAGCTCTTGTTAGCGTCACGAGACTCGGTGCGCGTCCACTGGCTCTCGGCCAGGAAGCGCTCGATCTCGGCAACGTTGTTCGCGGCGCGCTTGGCATTCGCATAGCCGGCAGCAGCCAACAGATCCGTCACATAGCTTTGCAGCGCGGCGCGGTTGGCCACGAACTTAGCATCGTCTTTCAGGTAATAGTCTCTATCCGGCAGGGTCAAACCTGACTGGTAGAAGTAGACGCCATACTGGGTCGACTTCTTGGCGTCGTTGTTGACATAAAAGCCCAGCGGCATCTGTACGCCTGACACCAGCAACTTACCCATCTGGCTGGCAACATCCTGGTGGCTCTTGAGGCCAGCGATCTCCGCCATAGACGCCTTAATCGGCGTAACACCCAGCTGCTCAGCCAGATCGGTATTCATGTAGCTGGCGTAGAAGTCACCCACCTTCTGCTCGCTAGTGCCTTCGGCCTTGTTTGGCATGGCCGCCACTTCGTCGATGATCTCTTTCAAGGCATTCTGGCTCTGTTCATACAGTACAGAGAAGGCGCCGTAGTTAGACTTGTCGGCAGGGATCGGCGTGTTCGCCAACCAGTGACCGTTAACGCTGTAATAGAAATCGTCCTGATGACGCACCTGAGTGTCGAAGTTTTCCTTCTCAACGCCCGACACCTTTGCCGCTTGTACACTCTCTACCTGAGTGGTGTCATGGCTACCACAGGCGCCTAGGCCCAAGCCCAACGCCACGGCTAATGCCAAATGACTGACTTTTTTCATCTCGAATTCCCCGGTTTTTACGCTTTATTGTTTATCTTCTGGTTGGTTAAACCATTGCGAATGACACACTAACACCCCAGCCTGCTCGACTGTAGGGCGATTTTGTAACTTTGTATGACGCACCAAACGGCCTACCAGTTCTTACCCAGGAAGAGGAAGACGGTATTTTCGCCATCGTCTGTCCAGCCATAACCGATAGCCGCCGGTCCTATGGCGGTATCTGTCCCCAGATAGAGGCTACCGCCATAGATAAGATCATTCAGGCTGACGCTGTCGCGGATCGACCAGACGTTACCCGCCTCAAGACTGGCTCCCAGATAGAGAGGATAATCTGTCATGCCAAGTACGTCGCGGCCCAGGTCATATTGATAGACGAAGGCGCCGAACACCTTATGAGGTCCGACCAAGGCATTCTTGTGATAGCCAGAAAGATTGAGGAAGCCGCCAAGTTCTGAGACGTTGACGCTGAAACCGCGCTCCTTATCTACGGTCGCCAGCGAGGCCTTACCCACGAAGGCATGGTTGCCGACACTCAGGGCGCCGCGCCAATCGGCCGTGATCTGGAAGGAGGTCTCGGATGGATCTTCTCCCAGGATGTCGGGCGAGTGTTCACGGCGATAGTACATGTTGACCGTGACGCGATTACCCGAGGTCGGAAAGCTGATGCTGTCCAGGTCATCGAAACCAAATTTAAGATAGGCGCCGTAGGAGCTAAAATCTGCCCGGCCATCGAGGGCCGCATTCTCGAGATAGCCAGTGTCGCCCATCACGCCCAGCTCAATCAGCCCTTCCTTGATGTAGTTGAAGCCTATGCCCATCTCGGCGCGATATTTGACCTGATTGAGCTCCAAGAAACGATTGTTTTCCTCATACAGGGTCCAGTCTTTCTTCTCGTAACCCACCTCGGCACGGGTGAAATAGTTCTGGTCGGAGTCCAGCGGCACATACAACTCTGATGAGAGCAGCTTCTCAAAACCCAGACGCAGCTCGTTGCGCCACTCGCCGCCATAGGCGGTGAGATCTGTCATGGTATAGGCCAGATCCAGTGCCACGACTGAGTCTAAGGTGAAGTCATCTTCCCAACTAAAGCCGAGCTGAAAATAGTTAGGGCCCCAGGATTTGGCCCGAGTCTGCAGGATCAGAATCCGCCCCTCTTCGGTATCGACAAACTCGGCATTGACCCGCTCAAACTTATCCAAGGCGTAGACATTGTTGATCCCCTTCTCCAGCTTCGCCTTATCGACCACCTCTCCCGGTTCTATACCTAGGGTCTCGGCCAGCAGCTTCTCGCTCACCTTAGAGTTGTTGTCGAAACGTATGGCGACCACTGGGCGCGACAGGTTATAGAGCCAACCGACACTGGTGGCATCCTTGTGGGCCTGATAGGCGGCGTATTGCTCGGGAGTCACAGTGAGCTGCTTGAGTCTTTCCAGTTGCTCTTTCACCGCCACCTCGCCCAGGCGATAAGCCTCGGGCATGATGGCAAAGTCTGTGGTGCTGAGCTCGCCCACCTCGGGGCGGATCAAAATATCTTGTTCTGTCAGCAGCTGTTTCTGCCGCTCAGTGCTGGCATTGGTCAGCATGGTCGACAGCTGATTGAGTACCGCCACCGTGCTCTCAAGCTGATCCCGCTTTACCAATGAGGAGCCTATATCTACGGCGATGACTATGTCGGCGCCCATGGCCTTGACCACATCCACTGGCATGTTGTTGGCGATACCGCCGTCGACGATAATATGCCCCTTGTACTGGGCCGCCTGCAGCGCGCCAGGTACGGTGGCCGAGGCCTGCATGGCATCTACCAGGCTGCCGCTGTCGATCACCACGGCGCCGCTGGTCTCGAGGTCGGTCGCCACCGCGCGATAGGGAATCGGCAGCTCATCGAAGTGTTCGAACTTATGCACCAGATCCGTCGAGTGTTGCAGCAAGATAGACATAGACTGGCCACGCAGCAGACCGTTAGGTACCTTCACCTCTTTGTCGCTGTAGCCGACATTGATAGGGATATTGAATCTGTCCCGTTGCTGCTTGCCGCGATAGCTGAGGGCGGCGCGGGGAATGGTATCGGAATAGCCGGCGTTCCAGTTGGAACCCATCATGATCTCTTCTATCTCTTCGGCGCTATAGCCCAAGGCATACATGCCGCCCACATAGGCGCCTATGCTGGTCCCGGCAATGTAGTCGACGGGAATATGCTCCGCCTCCAGCGCCTTAAGCACGGCGATATGGGCCGCCCCCTTGGCACCGCCACCGCTGAGCGCCAGACCTATCTTGGGGCGTTCTTCGCTCAGGACTGGGGCTGAGAGGCTTGCCAGCAGCAAAGAGAATAGAAAAGGTTTCATCATCGGCGGTGCATCTTCCTTTGAAAATAGGGACAAGATATTCTAGCAAACCTTTTAAAAAACAAGAAAGTTTGCCCTATCACGCGATGAAAATGCCGCTACTGAGACTTGATGTAGAGGTATTTCTCAAACTCATCTATGGTCATCGGCTTGGCAAAATAGTAGCCCTGAATGATGTAACAGCCTCGGCTAAAGACCTGCTCTAGCTGTTCCTGGGTCTCGACCCCTTCGGCCACCACTTTGAGCTTAAGGTTACGGGCCAGCTCTATGATACTGCTGGCGATCGCCTGATCCGCCTCGTTAGTGGCGATATCGATCAGGAAGGAGCGGTCGATCTTCAGCGTGCTGACATCGAAGCTGCGCAGATAGGCGAGCGATGAGTAGCCGGTACCGAAATCGTCAATCGCTACCTCTATGCCGATCTCTCGTAGCGCCTTAAGGTGATCCTTGGCCACATGCAGCTCTTTCATCAAGACGCCCTCGGTGATCTCCAGCCCCAGCATCTTAGCCGGCATGCCAGACTCCTTGAGCGCCAGCTGCACGTCTTGAATAAAGTCGGGTTGCCTGAAGTGCACGGCCGAAACGTTGACCGACAGCTTCAGCTCGTCGCCAAAATGTTCGGCCCACTTGGCGCCCTGCAGACAGGCCTGCTTGATCACCCAGCGGTCAATTTCGATGATCAGGCCGCATGACTCCGCCACCCGGATAAAGATATCGGGACGGATATAACCTTCCTTGGGGTGATGCCAGCGCAGCAGCGCCTCCATGCCCACCACCTTATCGTCTCTGAGGATATCGATCTGCGGCTGGAAGTAGAGTTCAAACTCCTGCCTGTCCATCGCTTTACGCAGCTCTGCCTCTAACTTGAGGTGATACAGGGCCTCGGCGTTACGCTCGGCCGAGAAGTATTGGAAGTTGCCGCGCCCCTCTTCCTTGGCGTGATACATGGCCTGATCGGCGTTCTTGATCAATACCTCGGGCTGCTTGGCATCATCCGGCCACAGGCTGACCCCGATACTGGTTGAGATGAAGAACTCACGACCATAGAGTTCGAAGGGCTTCTCTATCTGGCGGATCAGCGCCTCACACAGATGGTTGACCTCGTCGATATCCACCATGTCGCGCATCAGGATCACAAACTCATCGCCCCCGAAGCGGCAGAGAGTGTGGTTTTCGCTCACGCAGGCTTGCAAGCGGCTCGCGGCCTCCACCAGCAGGGCATCACCCATGCTGTGACCATAGGAATCGTTGACGTTCTTGAAGCGATCCAGGTCGAGGAAGATCAGCGCCAACTTATCTTCGGTCTGCTCGGCGCGATGGATACACTTAGCCAGGCGCGCGGCGAACAGGGAGCGATTGGGCAAGCCGGTCAGCACGTCGTAGTTAGCCAGGCGGCGCAGATCCGCCTCGGTCTGCTTACGCTCAGTGATATCTGAGAAGACCGCCACATAATGGCTGATGTTGCCGCGATCATCTTTCATGGTGGACAGGTTCAGCCACACGGGGCAGATAAGCCCCTCGGCGCACTGAAACTCGTGCTCGCCGGTCCAGGTTATCCCCTGCTCCAACAAGATGTTGATCTCATCGCTCCTGTCTTCGCTGCTGTGAACCAGCTGGGCAAAGTATCTGTCGATAAGATCATCGGCGCTCATCCCCAAAATGGACTGGGCTGCCTTGTTAGAGACCCTTACCCGTTCATCGGCATCTAAGATCAACACCCCTTCCGAGGTGTTGGCAAAGGCCTGGGCCAGCAGTTTAACGTCATCCTCCAGTCGTCGCTGGGTGGTGATATCGGTATAGATACCGGCAACCTTCTTCACCCGGCCGCTAACCGGGTCGAACTCTAATGCGCGGCCGCGCACCCGGGTCCAACCCCAAGACTCGTCGGGGCGACGGTAACGATAATCCACATCCAATCTGTCATCCTGCTTCGAGAGCAGGCGTTTCCAGGCGGTAAATACCTTTTCCTGATCATCGGCGTAGATGGGAAATTCATCCATCTTAAGCTCGAAGGCATCCCCCCTGTCGGGGAAATAGCGACCACGGTTTTCCAGTAGGAAGGTTTCGCTCTCGCTGTGCCACTCCCATAGCTCGGAATCACTTCCCCGCAGCGATTGTCGCAGCCTATCCTCGCTCTCCTTAAGCTTCTTGTTGACCCGTCTGAAAGCGCCTATCTGCTTCTGACGCAGCAGCAGGAAGTAGAGTCCCACCAGCAATAGCGATATCAGCAGCAAGCCTCTGAACCAGTCGTAGTTCCACCAGTAATCTTCGACCACGAAGTTGAACGAATAAGGGGTCTGCGACCAGACGCCGTTTTGCTCACTGAGAATGTCTAAGGTGTAGTGGCCATCCTTGAGGCCCGAAACGTTGACCTGGGACTGACCCATCAGCTGTAAGTACTTGCTCTCCTCTGGCGCCTTACCGCGGCGCAGACGATACTGCAGCTGAAACGGAATATCGGTCAGATAGTCGAGACTCGTCAGCTGGAAACTGATCAGGCGCGCGCCGGGTTTTATCAGCATACCCGCCTCGGGCACCAGTTTGGTTTCCGTGTTGTCCTCGTAGAATACGGAGACAGATTCCATCATGATGCCATCTTCCGCCAGGCGGTTACGCATCTGGGGCACATCCACCAGGGCAACCCCATCTGGGCTACCGACATACAGGCCGACGCCTGGCTCATAGAAGGCGGCGCCGTCGTTGAGCTCGTGACTGATCAGTCCGTCCTGCTTCTCGATAACCGTGATCCCGCCGGTGGTGAGATCTTGCCTCACTAGGGAGTTGGCACAGCCGAGCACCCGATAGCCCGGCAACTGCTCGATGAAATAGACGGAGCTACACTCCACCTGCCAGTTGTCGGTGAGAAAATAGGTCAGGCCTGTCTTGGGGTGATACTCCACCAGTCCCTTGGGTGAGGTGCCCAGCCAGAGCACGCCTGAATCCACCTCTTTGATATAACTGACATCGACTGAGATATTTTCATCGGCGAACAGATCGATACGCGAATAGAAGAGCCCCTTGCTATCGATATAGCCGAACAGATTCTCACCGCCGATCCACAGCTTGCCGTCGGCTGCCCGGTAGATAGAGCGCAGCGGGATCTGATGCAGGGTACCGTCAACGCCTTTGACCTGCATGCGAGTCGGCTCCAGGCTCCCCTTGTCCCAGTAGAACAGGCCCGTGGCAGTGACGAACCACCAACGTGAGGTGATCAAAGGATCCTTGTAGCTAAAGTAGATCATCTTATTTTCGAGCGAGGTGCGCCCACCGCTGATCTCGGCGAAACGCATGGTCTTGCGCGCCTGCTTGTCGTAGATGAACAGGCCATTGGTGGTGCCCAGCAGCAGACGCTGCTTGTCGAACTCGCTCACCGTATAGACGCTGTCGTTGACCTCCATCTCGTCGGGCAGGTAGGTCTCACTCTTCTTGGCGTCACGATCGACCTCGATAAGCCCCTTGTCTGTGCCCAACCACAGCTTATTTTGCTCTGCAAAGATGCTCCAAACCATCTCATTGCTAATCTGATAAGGGGCGTTGCGGGTAAAGTTGTCCAGCACGAAATCGGGATCGTCGGCGATGATCGCCAGGCCATCACCCGAGCCACCAACCCAGACCAGGTCATTATCGTCCACCGCCAGGTCATAGATGTAGTCGAGATCCGCCGCCAGCTTCAGCTCATTGCTAAAGAGCTTTATCTCCAGGGTGTCCGGGTGCCACTTGATCAACCCCTCACGACCCGAGAGCCAGAGAAAGCCGAGCTTATCCTGAGCCATCTGGGTTACATAGAAGGGGATCTGCTCCACCTTCTCAAGGGTTAATGAGTCGGGGTAGACGCGATACAAACCATTGCTCGAGCCTAGCCACAAACGCCCGGCCCTGTCTTCGAACAGATTCTTTATCTGGCCCTGCTCTTCGGTCCAGGGGAAGATGCCTCTGAGCATCCCCAGGCTGTCTCTAAGCTGCAGCTCGTAACTCTTGCCGACGATCAGCTGGGCATCGCCAAATTGCGACAGCACGAACCAGGGCATATCGGGATCGCTTGGTAAGGCGCTGATAAAGGTGAGTGTCATCGCCTTGTAGTCGAGTCGGTACAGCTCCCCCACATAGCTGAGTAACACATAGCTACCGTCTTTCTGGCGGGTGATCGCCTGTAGCCCATTTTGATGAAACTCGGGAAACAGCTTGTCGCTGCCCAGCTGGACAAACTCATCTTTGACTATGTCGTACAGATAGGTGTTGGCATAACTGCTGACCAACAGGTGCTGTTTGCTCAGGGATTCGGCGAGATAGATATACTCGTCAGAGAGGCGGATATGGTTGGCGTCCTTGTCGATACGCCGCGCCTTGGTATCGCTGATACGATACAGCCCCTGCTCGGTGGAGAGCCAGGTATAGCCATACTCATCGAAGCTGATGTCGTTTACCGTGGCATTGTTGAGGCCGTCCCGCGCGCTAAAGACCCTCTGCACCAGATCGCCCGCCATACTTGGCGCGGTATAACCAATCATGAAAAGCAAACAGCCTAATAAGCGTAACGCCTGGGTAAAACTCATAGAGGATCCCATCTCAGACAGACAGCACAACGGGGTTGGGGCATAGCGCGATAAACTTATAATTGTTACAAAAATATAATATATAAGTTAGCCAGCCAAAAAAAAAGCGCTCAGTGAGCGCTTTTTCCGATTTCAGAAGCAATTACTTTTTCTTCTTTGCCTTAGGGTTAGGCAAATCGGTAATTGAACCTTCGTAGATCTCGGCCGCTAGACCGACAGACTCATGCAGTGTTGGGTGAGCGTGGATAGTCAATGCCAGATCTTCGGCATCACAACCCATCTCGATAGCCAGACCGATCTCGCCCAGCAGTTCGCCACCGTTAACACCCACGATAGCACCACCGATCACGCGATGAGTTTCCTTATCGAAGATCAGCTTAGTCATGCCGTCTGAGCAATCAGAGGCGATTGCACGACCACTCGCCGCCCATGGGAAGCTTGCTGTCTCGTAGGCGATGCCTTGCTCTTTAGCTTCTTTCTCGGTCAGACCAACCCAAGCCACTTCAGGATCTGTGTAGGCAATTGATGGAATCACCTTAGGATCGAAGTAGTGCTTCATGCCAGCAATCACCTCGGCGGCGACGTGGCCTTCATGCACACCTTTGTGTGCCAGCATTGGCTGACCGACGATGTCACCGATAGCATAAATGTGTGGCACGTTGGTGCGCATCTGCTTGTCGACATTGATGAAGCCACGCTCATCGATGTTCACGCCAGCCTTGTCGGCGTCGATCAGCTTGCCGTTAGGTGTACGGCCGATAGCCACCAATACTGCGTCGTAGCGAACTGGCTCGGTCGGCGCCTTCTTGCCTTCCATAGAGACATAGATACCGTCTTCTTTCGCTTCAACGGCAGTCACCTTGGTCTCAAGGATCAGGTTGAACTTGTTCTTAATCTTCTTGGTGTAGACGCGAACGATATCTTTATCGGCAGCAGGGATCACCTGGTCGAACATCTCAACCACGTCGATTTCACTACCCAGTGATGAGTAAACTGTACCCATCTCAAGACCGATAATACCGCCGCCCATTACCAGCAGCTTGCCAGGCACTTCTTTCAGCTCAAGCGCATCGGTCGAATCCCAGATGCGTGGATCTTCATGAGGAATGAAAGGCAGTTGAATTGGACGAGAACCCGCAGCGATGATCGCTTGTTCGAAGTGAACCACTTTCACGCCATCTTCACCGGCAACTTCGATGGTGTTAGGACCGGTGAACTTACCCAGGCCGTTAACCACGTTGACTTTACGCATCTTAGACATGCCGCCAAGACCGCCAGTCAGCTGGCTGATAACACTCTGCTTAAACTCACGTAGCTTATCGAGATCGATCTGTGGCTCGCCAAATACCACACCGTGGTTTGAGATGGCCTTAGCTTCTTCGATCACTTTTGAAACGTGCAGCAGTGCCTTAGATGGGATACAACCCACGTTCAGACACACACCACCTAGGGTGCTGAAACGTTCTACGATAACAGTCTCCAGGCCTAAGTCGGCAGCACGGAATGCTGCTGAATAACCTGCAGGGCCTGCACCTAAAACCACTACCTGAGTTTTGATTTCGTTACTCATGTTTTCCTCTATTCTTTCTCTTTGTGTTGGGAGGAATTCCGGCCCAACCCATTATGACGCCAGCTTTTTGAACGTTAGTTCTTGTAAGGTGGCCGCATTTTAACCTTTCAAGGAGTTAAACAAAAGGCTACTCATGGTGAGTAGCCTTCATCATTACAAAATAAGTGTGCGTATGTCGGACAGCATACTTGACAGGGTCACGCTGAAGCGCGCCGCCATGGCGCCGTCGATCACACGGTGGTCGTAAGATAAAGAGAGCGGCAACATTAACTTAGGCTCGAACTCTTTACCATTCCACTTAGGTTTAATTTCAGACTTAGAAACCCCTAAGATCGCCACGTCAGGATAGTTAACGATAGGCGTAAATGCCGTACCGCCGATGCCCCCCAGGCTAGAGATGGTGAAACAGCTACCCTGCATGTCGGCCGCCTTAAGCTTGCCGTCACGGGCCTTAACCGAGATCTCCATCAGCTCAGCTGACAGCTCTATGATACCTTTCTTGTCGACATCGCGAACCACAGGCACAACCAAGCCATTTGGCGTATCGACCGCCACTCCTATGTGGTAGTACTTTTTCTTGATCAGCGACTCACCGTCGGCACTCAGGCTGGCGTTAAACACTGGGAACTGCTGCAGTGTCTTGGCAACCGCCTTCATCATGAAGACCAGCGGCGTGATCTTAACACCAGTCTTCTGCTTGGCAGCAATCTCGTTTTGCTGCTTACGGAAAGCTTCCATCTCTGTGATGTCGGCTTCGTCGAACTGAGTCACGTGTGGAATGGTGACCCAGTTGCGATGCAGGTTAGGTCCAGAGATCTTCTGGATACGGCTCAGCGGCACTTCTTCCACCTCACCAAACTTAGCGAAATCAACCTTAGGTGCTGCAATCACCTGCAGACCGCCCTCACCGGCGCCCACACTAGTGGCCGCAGAGGCTTTAGGACGAGACAGCTCATACTTGATAAAGGCCTGAACGTCTTCCTTCAGAATACGTCCCTTAGGACCAGTACCAGTTACTTGAGTCAGGTCTGCACCAAACTCACGTGCCAGACGGCGAACCGCTGGCGAGGCATGCACGGCACCTGTTACCGGCTTGCTACCGGCACTTGGATGATGCGGCACAGGCGGCTTGCTCGCCGCCGGCGCTGGCGCGCTTGCTTGTGGCGCTGGCGCAGCTGCAGCTGCCGGAGCAGGAACCGCCGCAGGGGCACTTGACTGTGTCTCTATGGTCGCGATGACGCTACCCTGAGAAACCTTGTCGCCCACCTTAACGGTCACAGACACCAGCTTACCGGCGAACGGCGCTGGTACTTCCATGGTGGCCTTGTCGGTTTCCAGAGTGATCAGGCCTTGGTCGGCCTCAATCACATCACCGGCAGCGACCAATACCTCGATAACATCGACGTCAGACGCATCGCCGATATCGGGCACGCTAATCTCTTTCACTTCGATGCTGGCAGCTGCCGCTGGTGCAGCCTCTGCACTTGGTGCTGGAGCCGCGCTTGCCGCAGGAGCCGCAGCTTCACCGCCGCTCACCTCAAGCATCAGGACCAGAGAGCCTTGAGAGACCTTGTCGCCAACGGCCACTTTCATCTCTTTCACGACACCTGCAGCCGGCGCTGGTACTTCCATGGTCGCCTTGTCGGTTTCCAGGGTAATAAGCCCTGTGTCGACATCTATGCTGTCGCCCACGGCCACCAGCACTTCGATGACGTCGACATCTGAGGCATCGCCAATATCTGGCACTGTCACTTCGATGACTTGTGCTGACGCTGGCGCCGCAGCAACAGGGGCCGCCGGAGCAGGCGTAGCCGGTGCTGCTGCAGGAGCCACTTCGGCTGCCGCTGGTGCAGGCTCGGCGGCCTGCGCCTCACCTGCTTCCATCATAGCGATAAGTGTGCCTTCAGAGACGGTATCACCTACGGCGACCTTGATCTCAGCAAGTTTACCGGCGAAAGGCGCAGGAATATCCATGGTCGCCTTGTCGCTTTCAACGGTAATGATCGATTCTTCGGCGGCGAGGGTATCGCCCACCGCAGCACAGATCTCGATAACCTGTACTTCATCCCCACCGATATCGGGGACTAAAACTTCTTTTAATTCAGCCATGCTCTATCCCCTTACGCGAACTGTGGGTTGATCTTGTCAACATCGATGCCGTACTCGGCAATTGCTTGCGAGAGTACTTCAACTGGCAACTCGTTGCGGTCAACCAGCGACTTCAGTGCGGCGATCACGATGAACTTGGCGTCCACTTCGAAGTGGTGACGCAGGTTCTCGCGGCTGTCACTACGGCCGAAACCGTCAGTACCCAGCACCTTGTAGTCGGTAGGAACATAGGCGCGTAGCTGCTCGCCATATATCTTCATATAGTCGGTAGCAACAACGGCTGGTGAATCGCTAGACAGCACCTGGCTGATATAAGCCTGCTTAGGCGTCTCGGTTGGGTGCAGCATGTTGTAACGCTCTGCCGCCTGACCGTCGCGAGTCAGCTCGTTGAAGCTGGTCACGCTGAATACATCTGACGAGATACCGAAGTCTTTCGCCAGCGCCTGCGCCGCCTTGCGAACTTGTTCAAGGATGGTGCCACAGCCCATTAGCTGTACCTTACCCTTACCGCTACCTGAAACTGATTCCAGCTTGTAGATACCCTTGACGATACCTTCCTCGGCACCCTCTGGCATCTCAGGCTGAACATAGTTTTCGTTCATCGTAGTCAGGTAGTAGAAGATATCTTCCTGGTTTTCGCCATACATGCGACGGATACCGTCTTGAACGATAACCGCAATCTCATAACCATAGGTTGGGTCGTAAGAGATACAGTTAGGGATAGTGTTAGCCAATACGTGGCTGTGACCATCCTGATGCTGCAGACCTTCGCCGTTCAGGGTAGTACGGCCCGATGTACCACCAACCATGAAGCCACGAGCACGCATATCACCTGCCGCCCATGCCATGTCGCCAATACGTTGGAAACCAAACATAGAGTAGTAGATGTAGAATGGGATCATTGGCATATCGTTAACCGAGTAGCTGGTCGCCGCAGACACCCAAGAAGACATGGCGCCAAGCTCGTTGATACCCTCTTGCAGTACCTGGCCTGACTTATCTTCACGGTAGTAAGCCACCTGATCCGAGTCTTGTGGTACGTACTTTTGTCCTTCGTGAGCATAGATACCCACCTGACGGAACAGACCTTCCATACCGAAGGTACGCGCCTCATCCGGGATAATAGGGACAATGTTCTTACCTATCTTCTTATCTTTCAGCAGCGCAGTCAGAATACGGACGAACGCCATGGTGCTTGAGATCTCACGACCGTTAGAGCCCTTGAGGATAGAGTCGAAGATCTTCAGTGAAGGTACTTCGAGATCTTCAGAGAACTTCTGACGGCGAGCCGGCATAGAACCGTGCAGCGCGGCGCGGCGTTCCTGAAGGTACTTCACCTCTTCCGAATCTGGACCTGGGTGATAGAAAGGGATCTCTTCTAGCTTGTCGTCAGGGATCGGGATATTGAAGCGATCGCGGAAGTAACGTACGGCGCTAATGTCCATCTTCTTAACGTTGTGCGCGATGTTCTTACCTTCACCGGCATCACCAAGACCATAACCTTTAACTGTCTTAGCCAGGATAACGGTTGGACGGCCCTTGGTGTTCTTAGCGTGTTGCAGCGCGGCATAGATCTTCACTGGATCGTGACCACCACGGTTGAGGCGCCAGATGTCGTCATCAGACATGTTAGCAACCATCTCGGCGGTTTCAGGGTACTTACCGAAGAAGTGCTCACGGGTATAAGCGCCACCTTTGGCCTTACAGTTTTGGTATTCGCCATCGACGGTTTCTTCCATCAACTGCAGCAGCTTACCGCTGGTGTCGCGAGCCAATAGCGGATCCCAGTAGCGACCCCAGATGACCTTAGCCACTTCCCAGCCAGCGCCGCGGAATTCGCCTTCAAGCTCTTGAATGATCTTGCCGTTACCACGTACAGGGCCATCGAGACGCTGCAGGTTACAGTTAACGATGAAGACCAGGTTGTCCAGTTCTTCACGAGCGGCCAGACCGATAGCACCTAGCGTTTCTGGCTCGTCACACTCACCATCACCCAGGAAGCAGTATACGGTTTGCTCAGAGCAATCTTTCAGACCACGGTCGGTCAGGTATTTCAGGAAACGAGCCTGATAAATCGCCTGAATTGGACCCAGACCCATAGAAACCGTTGGGAACTGCCAGTAGTCAGGCATCAACTTAGGGTGTGGGTAAGATGATAGACCCTTGCCGTCCACTTCCTGACGGAAGTTAGCCAGTTGATCTTCAGTCAGGCGACCTTCGAGGAAAGAGCGTGCATAGATACCAGGAGCGATATGGCCCTGGAAGTAAACCAGATCACCGCCATCCTTCTCGTTTGGTGCACGGAAGAAGTGGTTGAAGCAAACATCGTAAATGGTTGCACTAGAGGCGAAACTGGAAATGTGACCACCCAGCTCAAGATCTTTCTTCGAACCACGCAGTACCATGGCCAGGGCGTTCCAACGAATGATGGCGCGAATGCGACGCTCCATCTCTTGGTTACCTGGCATATGAGGTTCCTGACCAGCAGGAATTGTGTTGAGGTAGGCGGTGGTCGCCTTATAAGGCAGATGTGTACCGTTACGACGAGCCTTGTCGATTAGCTTCTCAAGAAGAAAATGAGCACGTTCCGGACCTTCTTGCTCTAATACGGCTTGTAATGAATCGACCCACTCTTGAGTCTCTAACGGATCTAAATCTTGCAGCATATGTTCAGACATTTCGCAGTCCTTCCCTATATACATTAATTGTATGAATTGAATAATAAAAAGTGGCGGTTAGACCTAAGCCTACACACCACTCTTCAAACGGCGCAGACTACGCTGCAACCGGCTATCTTCTTCCCTCACCGACAACATCACTTCCTCAATGTAGCTTAGATGCTCGTTTGAGGCTTCTCTTGCGGCTTCGGGATCACGACGGACGATGGCGGCAAGAAGATCTTGCCTATGCTCGTTCGCCATTTTAGAGGCATCAGCTCTGCGCTTTAGCAACTCTAGGTTTTGCGCCACATTCTTATGCAACACGGGAGATAAACTCAGTACCAAGTGCAGCATAGCCACGTTGTGAGAAGCTTCGGCAATGGCGCGATAAAAACACACGATCGCCTCTGCCTTCGCCTCGATGTCAGACGCAGCTTCTACCGCTTGGATTTTTTCTTTGATGTTTTGCATGTCGGCATCGGTACCCCGAAGCGCCGCAAAATAGGCCATCATGCCTTCAGTGGCGTGACGAAACTCGAGAAGATCGTACTGACTCTCAGAATCGCTGTGCATCAGCTCCACAATAGGATCGGCAAGACTCTGCCAAAGTTGCTCTTTGACATAGGTTCCACCGCCTTGACGACGCAGCAGCAGGCCTTTTGCTTCTAACTTTTGAATTGCTTCACGAAGAGATGGTCGAGAGACTTCGAATTGCAGTGCCAATTCACGCTCTGGTGGTAACTTCTGACCCGGTTGCAGACTCCCCTCCAGGATCATCTGCTCCAGCTGATTCATGATCACGTCAGAAATTTTTGGCTGGTTGATTTTGCTATAAGCCATATGGCCCTCAGCTCCTATTGTAAATTGGTCTTACCAATTTAATTGACTGAGCGCACTTTATCAAATCACATTTCAGATGTCCAGTTCGTGATCTGCTTCATGTAAACTCACGATTTGTGAGAATAGCTTATATTTATGATTAAGGGGTCTGACCATTGCTCCAAACACCTAGGGTCGTACTCGAGTAGAAGCAAGGAGGCGAGTCAGGCGCTAGATAGCCGCCGGTCTCGCCCAGTCCCTACACTACCACCCCGAAGATCGTCAGCAAAGAGAGACCGATCACGAGTAAGATAAAGTTTCGCTTACTCAACTGTAGCAAAGAGATGGTCGATTGGACGCAAATTGGTGTAGGTGAATTAAATTCAACTGTCTCTGCCGCTAGGGCAACCTCTGAGACCACATCTCGCGCCGGGCAGCGCCAGCACAGTGCCTGCTGGCGCCAACGGCTAAATGCCAGCGAAAAGTGGCCGCTTAGTACGTAACCCAGCGCGATCAGGCGGCTCGGCAGCCAGTCTAGTAGCATCAAGGCGGTATCCACTAAGGGAAGATCCGCGCCTCGGCTCTTGGCATCGTCAGAGAAATAACGCACGGTACAGTAAAGCACGGCACCGGCCGGTCCGAAGAAGATAAGGTATAAGGCCACGGCACCATAGAAGCGGTAATTGAGCCAGGCAACGGTTTGCCCGACCTTTTCACCTAGGTCTTGCTCTGAAACGGCATTGAGTGACACATAAGGGTCGAGCTCATCGGCAAAATGATAACAGGCCTGGGCATCGCCGCGACAGGCTGCCTGTATATATTGTTTGAAGACTTGACGCTGTTTGAGATGACTGAAACAGAGAATCGACACTCCGACCCAGAGCCCGAGGCTCAACAGCCCCCAAAACATGCCAGCCACGAACCAGGCCAGCACTTGGACGGCTATCGCCGGCAGAATCAGCGCAATCGCCATCATAAGGTCATTGGTTAGCTGCTTGCGACCAAAGAAACTCTTGGCATACAAGGCTAATAGGGTTTCTAGCTGCCATGCCTGGGGTAATAGCTTGAGGCGCTCAATCATGATCGCCAACAATAAGGAAAACAGTGCCATCTTACTCCCCTCTCCCTTCCATCTGATTATTGTGTTTGTCGGTCAACTAAACGGTTTTATTCAGTCACTAGGCTGGCGCGATATCTGTGCCAGTCGAAACTCTCGCCCGGATCTGTCTTACGCCCAGGAGCGATATCACAATGCCCGAGGATAAGATTTCTATTGAGCATAGGATATGCGTCAAACAAGACCAAGGTTAATTGCGTGAGCCGCTCATACTGCTCATCGGTATAGGCAAGGCTGTCAGTACCTTCGAGCTCTATACCTATGGCAAAGTCGTTACAACCCGTTCGCCCTGCAAACGAGGAGACGCCGGCATGCCAGGCGCGATCATCACAGCTGACATACTGCACCAACTCGCCATCTCGCCGGATCAGAAAATGCGCCGAGACTTCTAATCCTTGTAGGTCGCAAAAACTCTCATCGGCTTGAGTATCCAAACAACCTTGAAAAAGCTGGTCGATATAGGGCAAACCAAACCGGCCAGCAGGCAGGCTGATATTGTGGATCACCAGCAGGCTCACCTCATCATCTGGACGGGCATTAAAATGTGGCGAGACACACTGTCGACACTCTCGAATCCAACCTTTATGCAATGTCATGTTACCCACAGACCAATCTACCTCCAAACAATATCAAGCCGTTAGCACTTTAACCCAATTCGGATGATAGCCGCCAGTCACACGAGACCAATGATTACAAATCGGCACAAATTGCGTCTATCTTCACCGCGTAATGCTAAATATCCCTGCTTTTTCAATCAGGGATTTGTTACTATTAACGGCATATAGCTAAGTGCTCGCAGCCTTTGAATCAAGAGAGATAACCCATTCGAGCTTAAGTGTAATACCAATCACAGTAAGTATGTGATCAGAAATAGCGCAGAAAAAACGCTTGAGAACAAAGCAAGATTTTTAGATAAGCAGTTATTCTACAATTAAAAATATTAATGTAGTTATCGAGCGTTTTAACAAGCTAGAATGATCAATTGTTTATTACGATTGGTATAAGCTCAGGGAATGCGGCGAGCCGCCATGAGGAAAGAAAGATGCTGGAAAATGACATTAGATTAGCCGTCAAAGTCGCACTCGAAGAAGATTTAGGTTTTCAGGCCGATTCAAATCTTACCGCCGAAGAAAAGTTAAGCCTGGATATCACGGCTCAGCTTATTCCTAGTGATAAGTATGCACAGGCTAGCTTGATCACCCGCGAAGAAGGGGTCTTTTGTGGTAAGGCCTGGGCAGAACAAGTCTTTAACCAGCTAGGTGGTGAAGTTGCCTTGCACTGGCATGTGGACGATGGCGATCTCGTCTTACCAAACCAAGTGTTATGTGAAATGTCAGGTTCCGCCCGAGCCATCCTGACCGGTGAGCGCACCGCGATGAACTTCATCCAGACACTATCTGGCGTTGCCACCCTAACCAAACTCTATGTCGACAGACTGGCGGGCACTCACTGCAAGCTATTAGATACCCGCAAGACTATTCCGGGTCTACGCACGGCACAAAAATATGCCGTCACCTGCGGCGGTGGCAAGAACCATCGTATAGGTCTGTTCGATGCCTTCCTGATCAAGGAAAATCACATCATGGCCAGTGGCTCAATTGCCTCTGCAATTAATGCCGCCCGTAGGCTTGCCAGCGACAAGCTAGTGGAGGTCGAAGTCGAAAGCATAGATGAACTCAAGCAGGCGCTCGACGCAGGCGCCGATATCGTTATGCTCGACAATTTTGACGTCACCATGATGATAGAGGCGGTAGAGCTAAATAATAGCTATAACGAAAACCAGCGGGTAAAACTCGAGGTATCGGGCAACGTGACGCTAGACACCATCTCAGATTATGCCAAGACAGGCATAGACTACATCTCGGTCGGAGCCCTAACCAAACACGTCAAGGCACTGGATTTGTCGCTACGACTCAAAGACTAATTGATCGTGATTGGAAAGTAGATAGCAAACCGAATGCTCAGCTTAATCCCCTTCATTCGAGCTGAGCAACATTTGCGCAACAAATCCTATTACCACTAAATCTTGTACGTAAAATGAGCGGGCCAAATGCGGTGTTTTAACCGCTATAAAATTGACACTACTATCTCGATCGCCAATTTTTCAGTCAAAGTCATAATTACGCTATAACTTTTTTTACAAAAAAAAACTTTATTAGACAAATTCACCATTAAATTAGTACTTTGATGCGATTTACGGTTCCCTTTTTATTAACTTTGTACTAACTTTGGCTTTAGGCGAGATGGCCCTTTCGGCCAGCTTACCATGAAGGTAAACCGACTTAGTAAGTCGAAAGCATTAATTATCGTTAATTGAGGATTTTCTAGACTAGCGACAAGTTCAATGAAACATGTCATTAACACTTTCATATTAACTGGAAGCGTTATGCAAGAGTGCCACTGAATGAGTAGCAGCAAATTAGCTGTGCTGGATTAGACGAGAAACATTAATTGTAACATGATGATTTTGACAAGCTAAATTGCCAAATGGTGCAGTTTGCCGATTGAAGATAAATCAAACTTAGAGTGAAAGCCGAAAATGAAAAGTAAGCCATGGTAAAACTACCTAAGCACTTAACTCATTCAGGAATTCATAAAATACTAGTTGATAGCAATAACGATTTGACCAAGGACGATGTCTTAAGCTAGGTAGGAGCAAGCTGACCGAAGAGGTTTCAGCAGCTTATTCGAAAGAAAGGGTCTTAGCCATAGAGCAGATAAGTTGCGGTAATTGAGTAGTGTTTCGCAACAAGTTTGGCTATAACTAAAGGGCTAACTACTAGAATATGAAGTGCTGTTATCCTAAAAAATCAGCATTGAGACAAGTCGAGTCAGAGTTCTGTCAAATGGAGAGAGTAAAAATGAAAGGTTTCAAAAAGACTAACGCTAAGGGTTTCACCCTGATTGAATTAATGATCGTTGTTGCAATCATCGGTATTCTCGCCGCAGTTGCACTACCCGCCTACAGGGAATATGTTGCAACGTCACATGGTGGCGCTTCAATGAAAGGCTTAGCCGGTTACGTAACTAAGGCCCAAGCATGTATTCAGACTGGAGTAGGCTGCACTTCTATAGGTACTGAAATAACTAACGATAGTAAAATTACTGCTACTCCAGCAGTCGCCGAAGCAACAGCAACATCTCTAGTTTATGACGATGCAACCTGTTCTGTTACAGCAACTATTGGAGCTGACGGCGCATTGTCTTATTCAGCAACTTCTACTGGTGCAGGTGCTACTGCAGCACAATGTCAAGAAGGTGCAGGTCTGTAATAAGTCGCAAAATGACACAAAGAGACTATTTGTGTAGTCTCTTTGTTCTAATAATAGAATAGTCATCTTTATCCTATTAAAGTAACTATCTTCAAGGTCTTAAATGCCAACAACTGGTCTGCATCTCGGTCTATCAACGTTATTTATTCGCAAACAATTGTTAAGCGAAGAGCAAATTTCATCAGCAATAACCAAATCTCGCCAGTCAAAACAATCTTTAGTTTCAACCATAGTATCTGAAAAGCTTATTTCAGCTAGAGAGATAGCAGAGCTATGCTATGAGGAGTACGGTACTCCCCTACTCGATCTTAACGAATTTGATATCAGTGGTATTCCAGAAGACTTCATCAACAAAAAGTTAATTGAAAAACATAAGTGTCTTCCATTATTCAAGCGTGGAAACCGTCTGTATATAGGGACTTCCGATCCTACCAATATTGCAGCATTAGAAGACTTTCAATTTAGTGCAGGGTTACATGCGGAGGCGATTCTCGTTGAAGATGACAAACTAACAGTCGCTCTTGAGAAGGTGTTAGAAGAAGATATCTCTGCGCTCGATTTAGATGGCATAGATGAAGATTCACTATCCGGCATTGAAATTACAGATACCGACAAGCGCCAGGAAGAACAAGGCGATGCTAGTGACGATGCTCCTATCGTCATCTATATCAATAAAATCCTCACAGATGCCATACGAAAGGGTGCTTCTGACTTACACTTTGAGCCATATGAAAAACGCTATCGCATTAGATTTCGTATTGACGGCATTCTACACGAAGTCTCTGAACCCCCCGTTAATTTAGCAGGACGTATCTCCGCGCGTCTAAAAGTAATGTCTAAGCTCGATATTGCAGAGCGCCGCGTCCCTCAAGATGGTCGAATCAAGATGAAACTGTCTCGCACAAAGTCTATCGACTTTCGTGTCAGCACCTTGCCCACCATCTGGGGTGAAAAAATCGTAATGCGTATCTTGGACTCATCTTCTGCACAGCTAGGTATCGAAAAGCTCGGATATGAAGATGACCAAAGGGCACTGTACGAGGAAATGTTAGCCAAACCGCAAGGAATGATCTTAGTCACAGGGCCAACAGGTTCGGGAAAAACGGTCTCCCTTTACACTGGACTCAATATCCTAAATACAGAAGAACGCAACATATCTACAGCAGAAGATCCTGTTGAAATAAACTTGGAAGGCGTGAACCAAGTTCACATTAACCTAAAAGCAGGCCTTACTTTCGCCTCAGCTCTACGCTCTTTCTTACGTCAAGATCCAGATGTGGTGATGGTGGGTGAGATACGTGATTTAGAAACGGCAGAAATTGCGATCAAGGCTGCTCAAACGGGTCACTTGGTATTATCAACACTCCATACCAACTCCGCCGCAGAAACCCTCACACGTCTGATCAATATGGGGGTCCCCGGATATAACATTGCTAGCTCAGTCAACCTGATTATTGCTCAACGTCTCGCCCGAAGACTCTGCACCGAATGTCGTCACCCAGAAGAAGTACCGGAACATGAACTAATCAATTTGGGCTTTACCCAGGCTCAAATTGATAATGGATTCACTGTTTATAAACCCGTTGGCTGTGACCTCTGCTCCGGTGGATACAAAGGCCGCGTGGGTATTTACGAAGTAATGAAGATGTCAGATGAAATTGCCCGTACTATTATGGAAGGAGGCAATTCACTGCAAATAGCCAGCCAAGCAAAAGAACAAGGCATGCGAGATCTTAGAGAGTCTGGATTACGCAAGGTCATTGCAGGCGTGACGAGTATCGCCGAAATAAACCGTGTTACAAGCTTCTAATACATTTTAATCTCTGAGGACTTTCCATGGCTAGCGCATCACTCGCAAAAGCAAAAAGCAAAAAGGAAAAGACAGCCAAAGCGCAACCCAAAGTTGTCACCTTCGAATGGAAAGGTACAAACCGTGATGGAAAGAAAACTTCCGGTGAATTAAGAGGCATTTCATCTGCTGAAATTAAAGCTCAGCTAAAATCCCAAGGAGTGAATCCCAAGGTAGTCAAAAAGAAAGCTGACCCTCTATTCAAAAATGACCCTAAAATCAGAGCGATGGATATCGCTATGATCACTCGTCAAATTGCAACCATGCTAGCTGCTGGCGTGCCAATTGTAACAACACTCGAAATGCTTGGAAGAAGTCATGAAAAACCCAAAATGCGTGAGTTGTTAGGTGCTATCGTTAACGATGTACAGTCAGGAATTCCACTCTCAGACTCTTTAAGACCTCATAGACAATATTTCGATGATCTATACGTTGACCTTGTCGCTGCTGGCGAACACTCTGGCTCATTAGATGCTGTATTCGATCGTATTGCCACCTACCGAGAAAAAGCAGAAGCCCTAAAATCAAAAATTAAAAAAGCCATGTTTTACCCTGCAGCAGTGGTAGTAGTCGCTATAGGTGTAACAGCATTATTATTGCTCATGGTTGTTCCTCAATTTGAAGAGATCTTTAAAGGTTTTGGAGCAGAGCTCCCCGCCTTTACTCAGATGATTGTCGGCATATCAAGATGGTTACAATCCTCTTGGTATTTCTTCGTAATTGGATTAATCATTTTCGTCTTCATGTTTAGAAGAGCACATCTTACGTCTCAACACTTTCGTGATCGAGTCGACGAGTTTGTTTTAAAGATCCCAGCTATTGGCCCCATCCTCCATAAAGCGGCTATGGCAAGATTTGCTCGCACCCTTGCAACCACCTTTGCAGCTGGTGTACCTCTTATTGATGGACTGGAATCAGCTGCCGGGGCATCTGGCAATTATGTTTATCGTAGTGCGCTTCATAAAGTTAGAACTGAGGTTATGTCAGGTATGCAGATGAATGTTGCAATGCGTACTACGGAGCTTTTTCCCGATATGCTCATCCAGATGGTCATGATTGGTGAAGAATCCGGCGGACTCGACGAGATGCTCAACAAAGTCGCTAATATTTATGAAATGCAGGTTGATGATGCCGTTGACGGCCTATCTAGCCTCATTGAGCCTATCATGATGGTCGTTATTGGTACACTCGTCGGAGGCTTAATTGTAGGTATGTATCTTCCTATTTTCCAACTAGGTAAAGTAGTTGGTTAATAATTTAATTTTAAAACTAGTCCAGAAGACTATTACTTTATTACAGCCAACACTAAAATGACAGAATCTCTCCAATTAATGGCTCAGTACCCTTTGCTGTTTGCCGCAATTTCCTTTGTCTTCGCCTCTACAATTGGCAGTTTTTTAAATGTGGTGATTCATCGCCTTCCCGTGATGATGAAAAGAGAGTGGCAGCTAGAATGTAACCAATATCTCGATGAATACCACAACGCAACCGTTGCGGATATTAAAGATAAATTAGCTCAGCCGATCGATGACTATCCAGAAAAATACAATCTTGTGGTACCTGGCTCTGCCTGCCCAAAATGTAAAACAAGCATAAAGCCTTGGCATAATCTACCAGTATTAGGCTGGTTGATGCTTGGTGGGAAATGCGCTCATTGTAAAGCACGTATCTCAGCAAGATACCCAGTCATTGAAGCCTTAACTGGATTAGCGGTTGCCTATCTGGCCTACCATTTTGGCCCAACTTGGCAATTTGTCTTTGCCACCATTCTGACCTTTGGTCTAGTAGCCTTAACAGGAATAGATCTCGATGAGATGCTGCTGCCGGATCAGATCACTTTGCCACTCTTATGGATTGGCCTACTTATAAATCTAAATGGCACCTTTGTCTCGATTACAGATGCGGTCATTGGCGCTTCTGCAGGCTATATGAGCCTTTGGAGCGTGTTCTGGGGATTCAAAATATTAACCGGCAAGGAAGGTATGGGTTATGGCGACTTTAAGCTATTAGCCGTATTCGGTGCCTGGTTTGGCTGGCAATTACTGCCCCTCATCATCCTGTTATCCTCCATTGTCGGCGCACTAGTTGGCTTGCTGCTCATCGTCAATAAGAAAATCAATTCTGGCAACCCCATACCATTTGGCCCTTATATCGCCTTAGCAGGTTGGATAGCCATGATTTGGGGTGAGAAAATCGTAAACTGGTACCTATCTACCTTATAGGCGTTAGCTAAGAAAAAATCATGTCGAAATTTGTTGTAGGCCTCACCGGCGGAATAGGAAGCGGCAAGACGACTGTCGCCAACTTGTTTGGTGAAATGGGTATCGATCTTGTTGACGCAGATGTTGTCAGCAGAGAGGTTGTCACAAAGGGAAGTATAGGGCTAACCGAAATTGCTCACCATTTTGGTCCAAGCGTCCTCCTCGAAGATGGTGAGCTCAATCGCACCGCTTTAAGAGAAAAAATTTTTAACGACCCATCCGCAAGAGAGTGGTTGAATAACCTCCTCCACCCGTTAATTCGGACGGAAATGTTAACACAATTGCAAAATGCGACTTCAGCCTACGCAATTTTAGTTGTCCCCTTGCTATTTGAGAACGGTTTAGATAGGTTAGTCAATTGCACTTTAGTGGTTGATATTTCGCCAGAGTTACAAATAAAGCGAACCACTGAAAGGGATGCTGTCGATGCGCAGCAAGTAAAAAATATAATAGCTAGCCAGGCAAGCAGAGACGAAAAACTATCTAAAGCCGATGATGTTATCGATAATCAAGGTGATATTTCGGCATTAAAAGAAAAAGTCACTGCATTACATAATAAATACATAAAATTAGCCGCTCAGACTTAATAATCGTCATGAATGAATTGATCTATGAACAACCGCTAAACGAGAAGACTCGAAGCTACCTTAGGCTAGAGTACCTCGCTAATCAGGTGCGAAGTAATTTAGATCAAGACCATCAACACCGCTGTTTTTACCCGTTATTTTCTCTTTGTGAACTCACCGAACGTTGTGACTATCGCAGTGAAATTATAAAAGACATCGATAAGCAGCTAATAAACCTAAAAAAATGGCAGCACTTGCCCCACATCGATGAACAGCAGGTAGAAGGCTATATCGATCAGATGCAAGAGGCGAGAATTAAGCTCATCCGCTGCGAACGACCCGGTCAAAAACTAAAGCAAGACAGATTTCTCTCAGCCTTACGCCAGCGATTTGGCATGCCAGGAGCCTGCTGTAACTTCGATCTCCCCCAGCTACATTACTGGTTAGCCAAACCCTGGGAAGTACGCCAGCAAGAGTACAAGAACTGGACAGAACATTTCGAATGCCTGTTGACGCCAATTAAGTTACTGCTAGAGCTCACCCGTAAAACAACCGTTTATAACCCTGCAACAGCCACCGCTGGCTTTTATCAAGGATCGAGCACTCAAGCCCTCTCACTTATCCGAGTGAAGATAGATCCCGCTCAAGGATGCTATCCCACCATCAGTGGCAACCGTAACCGCTACGCCATACATTTCGTCTTATTTGACCAACAAAAACACTCAGACAGATCGATAGACTTTATGTTGGCAACCTGCACCTAAAGTGGTTTACCATAGCCGACTGTTACAAATCGGCCAATGGGAATGATTATGCCAACCACAGTTAAGTGCCCTACCTGCCAGAAAGAGGTGCTTTGGTCAAAAGAATCTCAATTTAAACCCTTCTGCAGTGAAAGATGTAAGCTGATCGACCTTGGCGACTGGGCATCAGAAAAGCACGCCATCCCAGTAAAGCCCGAGTTTGATCCCGAAGCCCTAGATTCACTAGGCTATGAAGAAGCAGACTTTTTTAAGGATCACTAAATGAAACGTGTGCACGTCGCGGTAGGTATAGTATTCGATGACCAGGAGCAGATCTTACTTGCCAAACGTCCAGATCATCTACACCAAGGTGGGAAGTGGGAATTTCCTGGTGGTAAGGTCGAATCCGGTGAAACAACCTCCGAAGCGCTGATTAGAGAGTTAAGGGAGGAGGTTGCAATAAAAGTTACCTCCACAAGCCCCTTAATGGCAATTTCCCACGATTATCCGGATAAACAGGTATATCTTGACATCCACACAGTAAAATCCTTTTCTGGTGAAGCTCAAGGGCTTGAAGGCCAAGAGGTAAAATGGGCTAGACTCGACGAGCTCAAAGACTATGACTTTCCAGAAGCCAATACACCCATCATAGAAAAGCTACTCTCTTTATAGCAACGAATTGCAAAGCCCGAAAATCAGCTCGGGCTTTTACCCTCTCTTCCTAACAAATCACAATCTCTATCAACACATCACTCCCCGAAGAAGGAGCTTCTCGAATAATTACGATCGATATGAGATAAATGACTTATACAATGGCTTTAATTGAAATCTCCATCACTCACCAAACAATCATCAGCCAGACACCATTAAACCTCATTAGCTAGTGTCATAATGGTATTGAAAAACCACGCATCGGGCCAAATAGAATCTCAGTTGCTAGCTTCATCCCAGACTCCGTCTTGTTACCCGTCACGAATGCGAAATATACAGACTTAGTCAGATTTATCATTCGCCGTCTTTTACTTGAGAGCAAATTCAGCCCCTTATCAAGCAATACCTATAGGCTTCAAACTAGAAACTCCACCGTGTTTAATAAAGAAAATTAAGATCTCTCACATGGGGGCGTGAGGCATCCGCGTATCAAGCTAAGCATGATGGATGACTGGAGTGCGAAGCATCTAGGCTGCGAGCGGGGGGCAAGGCACATGAATGTGTCGAATGGCATAAACGCAGTATGCAGTTTATGGGCAAGCTCAGCGGTAATATTAGGCACCTGTCATAGTCATAGTCATATTCAAATCAAATATCAGGTGGTTATTAACGACTCATCTCACATGGGGGCGGAGAAGCCCTGCTATAGATGCGTAGCATCTAAGGGCTTTGTAGCGCGAAGCTGCTAGGCTGCGAGCCGGGGGGGCAAGGCACATGGATGTGCCGAATGCCATAAACGCAGGATGCAGTTTATGGCCAAGCTCAGCGGTGGGGCGACGTCGAGAGTAGGCATTCATGCCTACATAAGTGAAGAAGCCACCTTATTCAGATGGCTTCTTCACTTATGTAGGCGCCTGTCATGGCCAGCTTCGAGCATGCCGCCATGGATGGCGGCAATTAGAATAACGCAGGAGCAGTTATCGAAGCTCTCCGCGTTCAGCCCTTGCATCAAACTTAGTTTGATAAACGCAAGAGCTTCACCATACGACCACCACGGACGGTGGAAGTGTCGATAATGCAGGATGCAATTATCGACCAATCACATGGAAATGCACCTCACTACGTTCGGGCTCTTTATATTCCCCATGTTCGAGTTGATATTTCAAAGGCTGTTAAACGAAAAAATCCCCAACACTAGGTGCTGGGGATTTATCGACTCTCTTTCGAGAATAAATAGGCGCCTGGAAATGACCTACTCTCACATGGGGAGACCCCACACTACCATCGGCGCGATTGCGTTTCACTTCTGAGTTCGGGATGGGATCAGGTGGGACCACAATGCTATGGTTTCCAGACAAATTTGGAAATTCGGAAAGCTGTACTCTTTATTTAAGAGTCAATTTGAGTTCGGACTTCAATCAAGTACTTTTGTATTCTTTTGATTTTCGTAAACCATTACTTACTTTGCAGTAAAACCCTTTTGGGTTGTATGGTTAAGCCTCACGAGTCATTAGTACAGGTTAGCTCAACGCCTCACAACGCTTACACACCCTGCCTATCAACGTCCTAGTCTCGGACGGCTCTTTAGAGACCTTAAAGGTCTAGGGATGACTCATCTTAGGGCTCGCTTCCCGCTTAGATGCTTTCAGCGGTTATCGATTCCGAACGTAGCTACCGGGCAATGCCATTGGCATGACAACCCGAACACCAGCGGTTCGTCCACTCCGGTCCTCTCGTACTAGGAGCAGCTCCCTTCAATCATCCAACGCCCACGGCAGATAGGGACCGAACTGTCTCACGACGTTCTGAACCCAGCTCGCGTACCACTTTAAATGGCGAACAGCCATACCCTTGGGACCGACTTCAGCCCCAGGATGTGATGAGCCGACATCGAGGTGCCAAACACCGCCGTCGATATGAACTCTTGGGCGGTATCAGCCTGTTATCCCCGGAGTACCTTTTATCCGTTGAGCGATGGCCCTTCCATTCAGAACCACCGGATCACTATGACCTGCTTTCGCACCTGCTCGACGTGTATGTCTCGCAGTTAAGCTGGCTTATGCCATTGCACTAACCGTACGATGTCCGACCGTACTTAGCCAACCTTCGTGCTCCTCCGTTACTCTTTGGGAGGAGACCGCCCCAGTCAAACTACCCACCAGGCACTGTCCTCAACCCCGATTCAGGGGCCAGAGTTAGAACATCAACACTACAAGGGTGGTATTTCAAGGATGACTCCACGAGAACTGGCGTTCCCGCTTCAAAGTCTCCCACCTATCCTACACATGTAGGGTCAATGTTCAGTGCCAAGCTATAGTAAAGGTTCACGGGGTCTTTCCGTCTAGCCGCGGGTATACGGCATCTTCACCGCAATTTCAACTTCACTGAGTCTCGGCTGGAGACAGCGTGGCCATCATTACGCCATTCGTGCAGGTCGGAACTTACCCGACAAGGAATTTCGCTACCTTAGGACCGTTATAGTTACGGCCGCCGTTTACCGGGGCTTCGATCATGAGCTTCTCCGAAGATAACCCAATCAATTAACCTTCCGGCACCGGGCAGGCGTCACACCGTATACTTCCTCTTGCGAGTTTGCACAGTGCTGTGTTTTTGATAAACAGTTGCAGCCACCTGGTATCTGCGACTCCCGTCAGCTTAGAGAGCAAGTCTCATCACCAACAGGAGCGTACCTTCTCCCGAAGTTACGGTACCATTTTGCCTAGTTCCTTCAGCCGAGTTCTCTCAAGCGCCTTGGTATTCTCTACCCGACCACCTGTGTCGGTTTGGGGTACGATTCCTACTAACCTGAAGCTTAGAAGATTTTCCTGGAAGCATGGCATCAACTACTTCATCACCGTAGTGACTCGTCATCAACTCTCAGTATTAGGTACCCGGATTTGCCTAAGTACCCTACCTACAGCCTTAAACGCGGACAACCAACGCCGCGCTAGCCTAGCCTTCTCCGTCTCTCCATCGCAGTTAGCAGAAGTACGGGAATATTAACCCGTTTCCCATCGACTACGCCTTTCGGCCTCGCCTTAGGGGTCGACTCACCCTGCCCCGATTAACGTTGGACAGGAACCCTTGGTCTTTCGGCGAGGAGGTTTTTCACCCCCTTTATCGTTACTCATGTCAGCATTCGCACTTCTGATACCTCCAGCGTGGGTTACCCCTTCACCTTCAACGGCTTACAGAACGCTCCTCTACCGCACTAGCGCAAGCGCTAGTACCCATAGCTTCGGTGTATTGCTTAGCCCCGTTATATCTTCCGCGCAGGCCGACTCGACTAGTGAGCTATTACGCTTTCTTTAAATGATGGCTGCTTCTAAGCCAACATCCTAGCTGTCTAAGCCTTCCCACATCGTTTCCCACTTAGCAATAACTTTGGGACCTTAGCTGATGGTCTGGGTTGTTTCCCTTTTCACGACGGACGTTAGCACCCGCCGTGTGTCTCCCGAGTAGTACTCATTGGTATTCGGAGTTTGCAAAGGGTTGGTAAGTCGGGATGACCCCCTAGCCTTAACAGTGCTCTACCCCCAATGGTATTCGCTCGAGGCGCTACCTAAATAGCTTTCGAGGAGAACCAGATATCTCCCGGTTTGATTGGCCTTTCACCCCCAGCCACAAGTCATCACCGCATTTTTCAACATACGTGTGTTCGGTCCTCCAGTTGATGTTACTCAACCTTCAACCTGCCCATGGCTAGATCACCGGGTTTCGGGTCTACACCTTGCAACTAAACGCGCAGTTAACACTCGGTTTCCCTACGGCTCCGCTATTCGCTTAACCTCGCTACAAAATGTAAGTCGCTGACCCATTATACAAAAGGTACGCAGTCACGGTCTCAAGAACCGCTCCCACTGCTTGTACGTATACGGTTTCAGGTTCTATTTCACTCCCCTCACAGGGGTTCTTTTCGCCTTTCCCTCACGGTACTGGTTCACTATCGGTCAGTCAGGAGTATTTAGCCTTGGAGGATGGTCCCCCCATATTCGAACAAGATATCACGTGTCCCGTCCTACTCGTTTTCACCTAAAGTTAGTTTTCATGTACGGGGCTATCACCCTGTATCGCTGTGCTTTCCAACACATTCCACTAACACCCTCTAGGCTTAAGGGCTAATCCCCGTTCGCTCGCCGCTACTAGGGGAATCTCGGTTGATTTCTTTTCCTAAGGGTACTTAGATGTTTCAGTTCCCCTCGTTCGCCTCATTAAGCTATGTATTCACTTAATGATGACACCTTATGGTGCCGGGTTTCCCCATTCGGACATCGTTAGCTCAAATGCTTGTTACTAGCTCGCCAACGCTTTTCGCAAGTTACTACGTCCTTCATCGCCTCTGACTGCCAAGGCATCCACCGTATACGCTTAGTCACTTAACCATACAACCCAAATGAGTTTCATCTGAGTCGCATCGCAACTAACGGTTTCTACTTTCGCCAAAAGAATACTCAAGTCACTTGATTAAAGTGTGTTTTGAGAACTCAATTATTTTTCGCGCTAATGCTACAAACAGCGATAAATCGCCATCCCTTTCACATTAACACTATCAGCTTTCCAAATTTTTAAAGAACAAGCATCGTCGCTCGGACGTGCCACTCGCTCTAACAAGAACAAGTTATCTGTGTGAACACTCAACAAATATCAATTCAATCGTATAGGTAAGGAGGTGATCCAGCCCCAGGTTCCCCTAGGGCTACCTTGTTACGACTTCACCCCAGTCATGAACCACACCGTGGTAAACGCCCTCCCGAAGGTTAAGCTATCTACTTCTGGTGCAGCCCACTCCCATGGTGTGACGGGCGGTGTGTACAAGGCCCGGGAACGTATTCACCGTGGCATTCTGATCCACGATTACTAGCGATTCCGACTTCATGGAGTCGAGTTGCAGACTCCAATCCGGACTACGACCGGCTTTGTGAGATTAGCTCCACCTCGCGGCTTCGCAACCCTCTGTACCGACCATTGTAGCACGTGTGTAGCCCTACTCGTAAGGGCCATGATGACTTGACGTCGTCCCCACCTTCCTCCGGTTTATCACCGGCAGTCTCCCTAAAGTTCCCGGCATTACCCGCTGGCAAGTAAGGATAAGGGTTGCGCTCGTTGCGGGACTTAACCCAACATTTCACAACACGAGCTGACGACAGCCATGCAGCACCTGTCTCAGAGTTCCCGAAGGCACCAATCCATCTCTGGAAAGTTCTCTGGATGTCAAGAGTAGGTAAGGTTCTTCGCGTTGCATCGAATTAAACCACATGCTCCACCGCTTGTGCGGGCCCCCGTCAATTCATTTGAGTTTTAACCTTGCGGCCGTACTCCCCAGGCGGTCTACTTAATGCGTTAGCTTGAGAACCCAGTGTTCAAGACACCAAATTCCGAGTAGACATCGTTTACGGCGTGGACTACCAGGGTATCTAATCCTGTTTGCTCCCCACGCTTTCGTACCTGAGCGTCAGTCTTTGTCCAGGGGGCCGCCTTCGCCACCGGTATTCCTTCAGATCTCTACGCATTTCACCGCTACACCTGAAATTCTACCCCCCTCTACAAGACTCTAGTTGACCAGTTCGAAATGCAGTTCCCAGGTTAAGCCCGGGGCTTTCACATCTCGCTTAATCAACCGCCTGCGTACGCTTTACGCCCAGTAATTCCGATTAACGCTTGCACCCCTCGTATTACCGCGGCTGCTGGCACGAAGTTAGCCGGTGCTTCTTCTGCGAGTAACGTCACAGCTAACGGGTATTAACCGTTAACCTTTCCTCCTCGCTGAAAGTGCTTTACAACCCGAAGGCCTTCTTCACACACGCGGCATGGCTGCATCAGGCTTGCGCCCATTGTGCAATATTCCCCACTGCTGCCTCCCGTAGGAGTCTGGGCCGTGTCTCAGTCCCAGTGTGGCTGATCATCCTCTCAGAACAGCTAGGGATCGTCGCCTAGGTGAGCCATTACCTCACCTACTAGCTAATCCCACCTAGGTACATCCAATCGCAGAAGGTCCGAAGAGCCCCTCTTTTCCCCCGTAGGGCGTATGCGGTATTAGCAGTCGTTTCCAACTGTTATCCCCCTCGACTGGGCAGTTCCCTAGGCATTACTCACCCGTCCGCCGCTCGTCAGCAAAGTAGCAAGCTACTTCCTGTTACCGCTCGACTTGCATGTGTTAGGCCTGCCGCCAGCGTTCAATCTGAGCCATGATCAAACTCTTCAATTAAAAGTTTTTTTGCCCCACTCTTTATTCAAAAGGAAGCGACTCAATGAATTCTGATTCATCACTTAGACTCGGAAGAATCTAAGGATGTTTGTACATATTGCTATGAACACTCACTATCTCTAGTGAAACTAGATTTAGTAAATCATGCATTGAGATTTAAATCGTTTTCGATTAACTCAATACCTGTGAGTGTCCACACAGATTTCTTGTTTTATCTTGTTAAAGAACGTTTGCCTCATACTGGACTCCAGCGGGCTAGGGCTGCGTATTCTACGCTTCTCCCTGTCGGCGTCAAGCGATTTTTTCAAAAGATTTTTAAGTGGTTAATTACTGTGCTTTCGCGTTGTAACTACCGACTTAAAAACTCGAACCGCTTATCCCCTTGACTCGACCTTGGTTGCTTACTCACTTGGTAAGTAGCGCCGTTTGCCGTGTCAGTGGGAGCGCATTATAGGGAGCCAAATCTTTTGCGCAAGGGCTTTTTTCAATAAAAATGAACTTATTTTTTATACCTGACATAAGCACACTCTTTGCACCAATTACGCACAACGTTATCCACAAAATCGATAATTGAAGCAATGACACAAGCTGTTCATTGCTTATCTTCAAACACAGCAAACTTGCTAATAAAAGAGTCTTGAGCGCTGACAAACCTATTCACTTTCTATAAACAAAAGGAAATAACTATCGCCTTAACGGCCGGAATAAACATCTACCCATCGCTTCTCCGGTAAAAATTAAGGCAACTAAGAGGTAGAGATAGAAATAGAGATAGAGATAGGCTTGCCTTAGGAGGAGTTCTGATACTAGGCATGCCGTTAAATGAGGAAATAGGTATCCACTGAGCATTTAACGAATTGCTTCACAATGAATGTTCAAAAGCGGTAAGGAATGTAAATTAACTCTAGAACAGTACAAACAACTTTGCTCAATGAAACATTACGCTATTACGGTCAATTTAACTAAAGAGATGAAGAACTTTTTGGATCTTTAGCGCCTATCATGGACAGCTTCAGCCAAGCTCTCCAAATCCTCCATCTTCTGCACCAAATTGCATTTGATCGACGCAAATTCTTCTCTCCTATTCCGCTATGATTTGTGGACATGTCGATTTAGCAGTATCCATTTATCGATCTATCACATGAGGCGTAAGAAATCTGCTTACCGAACTCATCTTGATAGTTGACTAGATCTTGAAGGCCCTGAAGGCTAGGCTGCAAGCTGAGAAGCAAGAGCGCCATGGACGGCGGAAGTGTCGGCATTGCAGAATGCATTATCAACTTCTGCATGGGATTGCACCTCACTCGTGAGGACGATTTACCTCCCCCATGTTCGAGTGAGATTCCTCGTTATTAGACGCCTTAAAATAACCTGCTCGGTTCGTGAAGCGAATACGCGGGGGGTGAAAGTAAGGCTCTTTGAATAAGCATTACTTAGCCTGACTTGAACACGGAGAAGCTATGCTTCGCGGCCTATTACAAGGCACATGGATGTACCGAATGTCATAAGCTCAGGATACGGTTTATCACCACGCCTGGCGGCGGGGCGACATCGGGGTAAGTTTTTTCTCAGAGTGTAGAAAGCAAAAAGCCCTAGCGTTTTAGGCTAGGGCTTTTTGCTATATTAGGCGCCTGGAAATGACCTACTCTCACATGGGGAGACCCCACACTACCATCGGCGCGATTGCGTTTCACTTCTGAGTTCGGGATGGGATCAGGTGGGACCACAATGCTATGGTTTCCAGACAAATTTAGTGGTGCTGATACCCAGAATCGAACTGGGGACCTCATCCTTACCAAGGATGCGCTCTACCGACTGAGCCATATCAGCACAAAACTGTTAAATAACTATGCGTCTTACTCTAAATGCGCTTGGTTATTTTGCTTATACCTTAAAGGTTAAGCGAAATTAATGTCTGGAAATGACCTACTCTCACATGGGGAGACCCCACACTACCATCGGCGCGATTGCGTTTCACTTCTGAGTTCGGGATGGGATCAGGTGGGACCACAATGCTATGGTTTCCAGACAAATTTGGAAATTCGGAAAGCTGTACTCTTTATTTAAGAGTCAATTTGAGTTCGGACTTCAATCAAGTACTTTTGTATTCTTTTGATTTTCGTAAACCATTACTTACTTTGCAGTAAAACCCTTTTGGGTTGTATGGTTAAGCCTCACGAGTCATTAGTACAGGTTAGCTCAACGCCTCACAACGCTTACACACCCTGCCTATCAACGTCCTAGTCTCGGACGGCTCTTTAGAGACCTTAAAGGTCTAGGGATGACTCATCTTAGGGCTCGCTTCCCGCTTAGATGCTTTCAGCGGTTATCGATTCCGAACGTAGCTACCGGGCAATGCCATTGGCATGACAACCCGAACACCAGCGGTTCGTCCACTCCGGTCCTCTCGTACTAGGAGCAGCTCCCTTCAATCATCCAACGCCCACGGCAGATAGGGACCGAACTGTCTCACGACGTTCTGAACCCAGCTCGCGTACCACTTTAAATGGCGAACAGCCATACCCTTGGGACCGACTTCAGCCCCAGGATGTGATGAGCCGACATCGAGGTGCCAAACACCGCCGTCGATATGAACTCTTGGGCGGTATCAGCCTGTTATCCCCGGAGTACCTTTTATCCGTTGAGCGATGGCCCTTCCATTCAGAACCACCGGATCACTATGACCTGCTTTCGCACCTGCTCGACGTGTATGTCTCGCAGTTAAGCTGGCTTATGCCATTGCACTAACCGTACGATGTCCGACCGTACTTAGCCAACCTTCGTGCTCCTCCGTTACTCTTTGGGAGGAGACCGCCCCAGTCAAACTACCCACCAGGCACTGTCCTCAACCCCGATTCAGGGGCCAGAGTTAGAACATCAACACTACAAGGGTGGTATTTCAAGGATGACTCCACGAGAACTGGCGTTCCCGCTTCAAAGTCTCCCACCTATCCTACACATGTAGGGTCAATGTTCAGTGCCAAGCTATAGTAAAGGTTCACGGGGTCTTTCCGTCTAGCCGCGGGTATACGGCATCTTCACCGCAATTTCAACTTCACTGAGTCTCGGCTGGAGACAGCGTGGCCATCATTACGCCATTCGTGCAGGTCGGAACTTACCCGACAAGGAATTTCGCTACCTTAGGACCGTTATAGTTACGGCCGCCGTTTACCGGGGCTTCGATCATGAGCTTCTCCGAAGATAACCCAATCAATTAACCTTCCGGCACCGGGCAGGCGTCACACCGTATACTTCCTCTTGCGAGTTTGCACAGTGCTGTGTTTTTGATAAACAGTTGCAGCCACCTGGTATCTGCGACTCCCGTCAGCTTAGAGAGCAAGTCTCATCACCAACAGGAGCGTACCTTCTCCCGAAGTTACGGTACCATTTTGCCTAGTTCCTTCAGCCGAGTTCTCTCAAGCGCCTTGGTATTCTCTACCCGACCACCTGTGTCGGTTTGGGGTACGATTCCTACTAACCTGAAGCTTAGAAGATTTTCCTGGAAGCATGGCATCAACTACTTCATCACCGTAGTGACTCGTCATCAACTCTCAGTATTAGGTACCCGGATTTGCCTAAGTACCCTACCTACAGCCTTAAACGCGGACAACCAACGCCGCGCTAGCCTAGCCTTCTCCGTCTCTCCATCGCAGTTAGCAGAAGTACGGGAATATTAACCCGTTTCCCATCGACTACGCCTTTCGGCCTCGCCTTAGGGGTCGACTCACCCTGCCCCGATTAACGTTGGACAGGAACCCTTGGTCTTTCGGCGAGGAGGTTTTTCACCCCCTTTATCGTTACTCATGTCAGCATTCGCACTTCTGATACCTCCAGCGTGGGTTACCCCTTCACCTTCAACGGCTTACAGAACGCTCCTCTACCGCACTAGCGCAAGCGCTAGTACCCATAGCTTCGGTGTATTGCTTAGCCCCGTTATATCTTCCGCGCAGGCCGACTCGACTAGTGAGCTATTACGCTTTCTTTAAATGATGGCTGCTTCTAAGCCAACATCCTAGCTGTCTAAGCCTTCCCACATCGTTTCCCACTTAGCAATAACTTTGGGACCTTAGCTGATGGTCTGGGTTGTTTCCCTTTTCACGACGGACGTTAGCACCCGCCGTGTGTCTCCCGAGTAGTACTCATTGGTATTCGGAGTTTGCAAAGGGTTGGTAAGTCGGGATGACCCCCTAGCCTTAACAGTGCTCTACCCCCAATGGTATTCGCTCGAGGCGCTACCTAAATAGCTTTCGAGGAGAACCAGATATCTCCCGGTTTGATTGGCCTTTCACCCCCAGCCACAAGTCATCACCGCATTTTTCAACATACGTGTGTTCGGTCCTCCAGTTGATGTTACTCAACCTTCAACCTGCCCATGGCTAGATCACCGGGTTTCGGGTCTACACCTTGCAACTAAACGCGCAGTTAACACTCGGTTTCCCTACGGCTCCGCTATTCGCTTAACCTCGCTACAAAATGTAAGTCGCTGACCCATTATACAAAAGGTACGCAGTCACGGTCTCAAGAACCGCTCCCACTGCTTGTACGTATACGGTTTCAGGTTCTATTTCACTCCCCTCACAGGGGTTCTTTTCGCCTTTCCCTCACGGTACTGGTTCACTATCGGTCAGTCAGGAGTATTTAGCCTTGGAGGATGGTCCCCCCATATTCGAACAAGATATCACGTGTCCCGTCCTACTCGTTTTCACCTAAAGTTAGTTTTCATGTACGGGGCTATCACCCTGTATCGCTGTGCTTTCCAACACATTCCACTAACACCCTCTAGGCTTAAGGGCTAATCCCCGTTCGCTCGCCGCTACTAGGGGAATCTCGGTTGATTTCTTTTCCTAAGGGTACTTAGATGTTTCAGTTCCCCTCGTTCGCCTCATTAAGCTATGTATTCACTTAATGATGACACCTTATGGTGCCGGGTTTCCCCATTCGGACATCGTTAGCTCAAATGCTTGTTACTAGCTCGCCAACGCTTTTCGCAAGTTACTACGTCCTTCATCGCCTCTGACTGCCAAGGCATCCACCGTATACGCTTAGTCACTTAACCATACAACCCAAATGAGTTTCATCTGAGTCGCATCGCAACTAACGGTTTCTACTTTCGCCAAAAGAATACTCAAGTCACTTGATTAAAGTGTGTTTTGAGAACTCAATTATTTTTCGCGCTAATGCTACAAACAGCGATAAATCGCCATCCCTTTCACATTAACACTATCAGCTTTCCAAATTTTTAAAGAGCGGGCTTAAAAAAGCCAAAGATAAATTCTGCATTTATCTTTGGCATCTCTAACCATAACTGCATGCTCTCTTCAAGAGCAAATGGTGGAGCTATGCGGGATCGAACCGCAGACCTCCTGCGTGCAAGGCAGGCGCTCTCCCAGCTGAGCTATAGCCCCATTACATGCAGCGAACAAAGTATACCATTGCCAATTCGAGTTGAAACAAGGCATGTATTGAGGACGTTTAGCCTGCTAAACGACAAAATACATAACGCAGTATCAACGAAGAATTGGTGGGTCAGAGTGGACTTGAACCACCGACCTCACCCTTATCAGGGGTGCGCTCTAACCAGCTGAGCTACAGACCCATTTATACTTGTTTCTTTGCTCCATCGCGTTGTTGTTTTTCATTACTCACTCAGTCATGTAGTTATCTACATTCTTTCGTTCGCAACTCAAACGCCTAGCGCTGAAACAAATTAACAGCGTCTAAATAGACGTGTATATCTTTGCTCTATCTTCTATCAAGTAATCTGTGTGAACACTCAACAAATATCAATTCAATCGTATAGGTAAGGAGGTGATCCAGCCCCAGGTTCCCCTAGGGCTACCTTGTTACGACTTCACCCCAGTCATGAACCACACCGTGGTAAACGCCCTCCCGAAGGTTAAGCTATCTACTTCTGGTGCAGCCCACTCCCATGGTGTGACGGGCGGTGTGTACAAGGCCCGGGAACGTATTCACCGTGGCATTCTGATCCACGATTACTAGCGATTCCGACTTCATGGAGTCGAGTTGCAGACTCCAATCCGGACTACGACCGGCTTTGTGAGATTAGCTCCACCTCGCGGCTTCGCAACCCTCTGTACCGACCATTGTAGCACGTGTGTAGCCCTACTCGTAAGGGCCATGATGACTTGACGTCGTCCCCACCTTCCTCCGGTTTATCACCGGCAGTCTCCCTAAAGTTCCCGGCATTACCCGCTGGCAAGTAAGGATAAGGGTTGCGCTCGTTGCGGGACTTAACCCAACATTTCACAACACGAGCTGACGACAGCCATGCAGCACCTGTCTCAGAGTTCCCGAAGGCACCAATCCATCTCTGGAAAGTTCTCTGGATGTCAAGAGTAGGTAAGGTTCTTCGCGTTGCATCGAATTAAACCACATGCTCCACCGCTTGTGCGGGCCCCCGTCAATTCATTTGAGTTTTAACCTTGCGGCCGTACTCCCCAGGCGGTCTACTTAATGCGTTAGCTTGAGAACCCAGTGTTCAAGACACCAAATTCCGAGTAGACATCGTTTACGGCGTGGACTACCAGGGTATCTAATCCTGTTTGCTCCCCACGCTTTCGTACCTGAGCGTCAGTCTTTGTCCAGGGGGCCGCCTTCGCCACCGGTATTCCTTCAGATCTCTACGCATTTCACCGCTACACCTGAAATTCTACCCCCCTCTACAAGACTCTAGTTGACCAGTTCGAAATGCAGTTCCCAGGTTAAGCCCGGGGCTTTCACATCTCGCTTAATCAACCGCCTGCGTACGCTTTACGCCCAGTAATTCCGATTAACGCTTGCACCCCTCGTATTACCGCGGCTGCTGGCACGAAGTTAGCCGGTGCTTCTTCTGCGAGTAACGTCACAGCTAACGGGTATTAACCGTTAACCTTTCCTCCTCGCTGAAAGTGCTTTACAACCCGAAGGCCTTCTTCACACACGCGGCATGGCTGCATCAGGCTTGCGCCCATTGTGCAATATTCCCCACTGCTGCCTCCCGTAGGAGTCTGGGCCGTGTCTCAGTCCCAGTGTGGCTGATCATCCTCTCAGAACAGCTAGGGATCGTCGCCTAGGTGAGCCATTACCTCACCTACTAGCTAATCCCACCTAGGTACATCCAATCGCAGAAGGTCCGAAGATCCCCTCTTTTCCCCCGTAGGGCGTATGCGGTATTAGCAGTCGTTTCCAACTGTTATCCCCCTCGACTGGGCAGTTCCCTAGGCATTACTCACCCGTCCGCCGCTCGTCAGCAAAGTAGCAAGCTACTTCCTGTTACCGCTCGACTTGCATGTGTTAGGCCTGCCGCCAGCGTTCAATCTGAGCCATGATCAAACTCTTCAATTAAAAGTTTTTTTGCCCCACTCTTTATTCAAAAGGAAGCGACTCAATGAATTCTGATTCATCACTTAGACTCGGAAGAATCTAAGGATGTTTGTACATATTGCTATGAACACTCACTATCTCTAGTGAAACTAGATTTAGTAAATCATGCATTGAGATTTAAATCGTTTTCGATTAACTCAATACCTGTGAGTGTCCACACAGATTACTTGATAAATTGTTAAAGAGCGTTAGCACATCCCGGTGATTCCCGAGTGGCTAGGGCTGCGTATTCTACGCAATCCCTTGTTCGCGTCAAGCAGTTTTTGCAAACTTTTTGAGGCTTCACTTTTCAGTGACTGACCATCTTATTGCCTTAGCTACCAAGTGTTTCGACGCTGCGTTGTCTGCTTTGCCGTGTCAGTGGATGCGCATTATAGGCAGTTCTGATTTGGGCGCAAGTGGTTTTTTAAGAAAAATCAGACTTTTTTCGATCTTTTTAGATAGTCACATCATACGCACTATTTACCCCCAAAGTTATCCACAAATATTGGCATTTAGGCCAATTTTATGCCTGCTGGTCATGGAAACTCGGGGATCAAAAAAGCCATCCTAAGGATGGCTTTATATTATGTTTGGCTAAATCAGCCCACTTACTAAGTTATAGCTTAGCTAATGTTTTTGTTTAACTAATGCTGTTGCTTAACTAATGCTTTTACTTAACTTAGTCTTAGCTCAACTTGCCGTGGCACTGCTTATACTTACGTCCCGAACCACAAGGACAAGGATCGTTACGGCCAACCTTCTCCCCCTCACGAACCACAGGCTGAGTCGCGGCCAAGGCTTGTGCCTCTTCTGCACCCACGAGGGCTTCGGCTTCGGCGTGCTGATAATCGCGGCGCACCTTAGCTTCTTCCTGGCGACGACGCTCTTCCATCTCTTCGACATCAGACTGAGCCTGAACCTGTACCTTAGAGAGAATACTGATCACGTCATGCTTTAAAGATTCCAACATCTGCTGGAACAGCTCGAAGGACTCACGCTTATACTCTTGCTTAGGATTCTTCTGTGCATAGCCACGTAGGTGGATACCCTGACGCAGATGATCCATCGCCGCCAGATGCTCCTTCCACAGGCCATCCAGGGTCTGCAGCATTACGGCCTTCTCGAATTGACGTAGCACCTGGGCACCGACCATCTCTTCTTTAGCCTTATAAGCCTTCACCCAGATCTCGACGATACGCTCACGCAGCGTCTCTTCGTGCAGGTCGTCTTCCTTATCCAACCACTCTTGGACTGGCATTCTTAGCGCGTACTCTTGCTCGAGCCGCGTCTCTAGGCCGGCGATGTCCCACAACTCTTCCACCGATTGCGGTGGAATGTACTGATCGATAAGACCATTAACCACATCGGCCTGGATATTAACGATAGTGTCTTGAATACTTTCGGCATCCATCAACTCGTTACGCTGAGCATATACTACCTGACGTTGGTCGTTGGCCACGTCATCGAACTCAAGCAGTTGCTTACGGATATCGAAGTTACGTGCCTCAACCTTACGCTGGGCATTTTCAATCGCGCGAGACACCCATGGATGCTCAATCGCTTCACCTTTCTCCATGCCAAGCTTCTTCATCATAGATGAGACACGCTCAGAGGCGAAGATACGCATCAAGCTATCTTCCATCGACAGATAGAAGCGTGATGAACCTGCATCACCCTGACGACCCGAACGGCCACGTAGCTGGTTATCGATACGACGCGACTCATGACGCTCGGTACCTAGAATATGCAGACCACCGGCGGCAACCACTTCGTCGTGGCGCACCTGCCAATCGGCCTTGATTTTGGCTTTCTGCTCGGCAGTTGGATTCTCGAGGGCATCGATCTCCATGTTCCAGTTACCGCCTAACACGATATCGGTACCACGACCGGCCATGTTAGTTGCGATGGTCACCGCACCACTGCGACCCGCCTGGGCAACGATCTCGGCTTCACGCTCGTGGAACTTAGCGTTAAGTACCTCGTGAGGGATCTTAGCCTTCTTGAGCATGCTATGGAGCAACTCAGATTGTTCGATAGAGACTGTACCCACCAATACAGGTTGGCCTCGATCACGACAATCTATGATGTCTTTGATGATGGCATCGTACTTCTCTTCCGCCGTCAGATAGACCAGATCCGCGTGGTCCTTACGAACCATAGGACGGTTGGTCGGGATAACTACGGTATCCAGTCCATAGATGTGCTGGAATTCGAACGCTTCGGTATCGGCAGTACCTGTCATACCGGCCAGCTTTTCATACTGACGGAAGAAGTTCTGGAAGGTGATAGACGCCAGCGTCTGGTTTTCATTTTGAATATGAACCCCTTCTTTGGCTTCTACCGCCTGGTGCAGACCTTCCGACCAGCGACGACCCGGCATGGTACGACCCGTATGCTCATCGACGATGATCACTTCGTTGTCCTGTACTATGTAGTCGACATCTTTTTCAAACAGGGTATGAGCGCGTAGCGCCGCGTTGACATGATGCAGCAGTGAGATATTAGCCGCAGAATAGAGCGAATCACCTTCGGCCAACATGCCACGTTCGGTCAACAGGACTTCTACCTTCTCCTGACCACGCTCCGTCATATGAACCTGCTTGGCCTTCTCATCGATAGAGTAATCGCCATCGCCGATCTCTTCCTCGGTATCTTCCTTGTCCTGACGGATAAGGTGAGGGATCAGGGTGTTGATCTTGATATAAAGCTCAGAGCTGTCTTCTGCGGCGCCCGAGATGATCAGTGGCGTACGCGCCTCATCGATCAGAATCGAGTCGACCTCATCGATCAGTGCATAATGCAGCGGGCGCTGCACGCGCTCGTTTGGCGAGAATGCCATGTTGTCGCGCAGGTAATCGAAACCAAATTCGTTGTTGGTACCATAGGTAATGTCAGACGCGTAGGCCATCTTCTTCTCGGCCTGACCCATACCGGCGATGTTCACGCCGACTGTCATACCCAGGAATTCAAATAGAGGGCGGTTATTTTCCGCGTCGCGACGGGCAAGGTAGTCGTTCACTGTGATCACGTGAACCCCTTTGCCGGTCAAGGCATTCAAATAGGCAGGGAGAGTTGCGGTCAGCGTCTTACCTTCACCGGTACGCATCTCGGCGATACGGTTACTGTCCAGTACCATACCACCCAGTAGCTGCACGTCGAAGTGACGCATCTCAAACACACGCTTAGAGGCTTCGCGCACTACGGCAAAGGCTTCCGGCATGACGTCGTCCAGCGTCTGGCCCGATTCCAATCGCTCCTTAAACTCGGCCGTCTTGGCCTTGAGTTCCTCGTCGGACAACTTCTCAAAATCCGCTTCGAGGGCATTAATCTTTGTGACAATCTTACCGAGAGTTTTTAGGGTGCGATCGTTACGACTACCAAATATTTTTGTCAGTAATTTACCAAACATCTGAACCACTTTTATGTTGTTGGCTAAGTCCCTGTCGAGTCTAAAAGCCTATTTTAGTTTAACCTGCCTTGCGGTAGACATACTTCTTAGGATCTATCTGCTGTCCACCACGCAACACTTCATAATGCACATGGGGACCGGTCGAACGACCCGTACTCCCCATTTTGGCAATACTTTCGCCTTTTGCGACCACATCACCTACAGCTACTGACAAAGACTTATTGTGTCCATAGCGAGTTCGCAGACCATTGCCATGATCTATCTCGACCAACTCACCATAACCAAACATATTGCCTGCCCATGTTACGACGCCGCCCGCGGTGGCGACAACATCGGCTCCCTCTTTGCCAGCAAAGTCTATGCCTTTGTGCATGGTTCTGCGGCCGTTAAAGGGATCATTGCGTAAACCGTAGGGCGAAGACAACCAACCTTTCTGGATGGGACGCCCTGAGATATAACGTTCTTCATCTATATGGAGATTAGATGTCACCGTTTCAAGTAGTGATAATTGAACATTATTGTTATCTATTCGTGACACTAGCCTATCCATGTCCTGGATAAGCTGATCGAGTTCGATGTTGCTGCCCAGCTCGCTCAGGCCGCCAACACCGACTTCAGAAGAGAAATCGAATTGATCTTCGAGTTTGTAATCTTTTGCAACTTGCTGGCCCAGGGCCTCGAGACGTGCAAGCTTGGCCTGCATCTTAGCCACGTGGGTAACCAAGATCGCCAATTGCGATTCGGTCGCGCCTTTAAGTTCGATAAGCTCGTTTTTCTGCTCTTCACGAGCAACACGTTCGTTATCGACGCTGGCCTGCTGCTGCTGAATTTGTTTGGCGTTATGCTGATATAAGCCAGTGCCTGCGGCAATAAGCAAAACCGGTAATAATAGCCAACGCTTACCCGGCTGCCAGCGCGTCGCACCATTCCGACCTTGAATAAAAACTGTTACACTCATAGCCTCATTAAGCCATTTTATTATGTTATGAAAAAGCCCCCGCAGGACCTCAGTCAATTACTGCTTCAGCAGGGTCAATTGCCCTCTATCGCCGAAAAAGCAGAACTACTGCTTCACCTGGATCACTATGTTAAACAGGTGATCACCGGTCCTGTCTCGGAACAACTAAAAGTTGCCAACTTCCGTCAAGGTGTGCTCGTTATCGAAACCAGTACCGCCGCATGGGCCGCGAGAATAAACTTCCAAAAACCCAAACTTTTACAGCAGTTACAAGCCGAAACGCTCCCCATGCTGTCCGCTATCGAGGTTAAAGTCAACCCAAGCCTGAAAATGTATGAGACAAAATCAAAGCAGGCTCACAACCAGATAAGCGAAACCGCTGCGGCGCATATCGACGCCTTGGCCGAGCATATAGAAGGTTCCCTAGGCCAAAAACTAAAACGGCTGGCTGCTTTAGCCAGCCGTTCAAGGCAATCCAAATAAGCGTTACGCCAAAACCGCACCGGCTGGCACGGCGAAACTGACTGGTACCTCTTCTTCTTTCTCGAAGCTTACCAATTCCCAAGCATCTTGCTCGGCTAACAGGGCACGAACCAGCTGATTGTTCAGCGCGTGGCCTGTCTTGAACGCACGGAATTCACCGACGATAGCGTGACCGGCGACATAGAGATCACCGAACGCATCGAGAATTTTGTGCTTAACAAACTCGTCCTCATAACGCAGACCATCGGGGTTGAGGACGCGGTATTCATCAAGCACAACGGCATTTTCCATGCTGCCACCTAATGCCAGGTTATTGGCACGCAGATATTCGATGTCGCGCATAAACCCAAAGGTTCTGGCGCGGCTGATATCGCGAACGAAGGCAGAAGAGGAAAAATCCATCACCATATGCTGCTGACTTCTGGCGATCTCAGGGTGATTGAAATCGATCGCGAAATCGACTCGAAAACCCTTGAATGGACGCAGTTCGGCCCACTTATCACCATCTTCGACACGCACAGGGCGCTTGATTCTTAGATATTTCTTTGCTGCGCTTTGCTCCTGAATGCCGACAGATTGCAACAGGAAGACCCATGGGCTGGCGCTGCCATCCATAATGGGGATCTCAGGGGCATCGACTTCGATTGTCGCGTTGTCTATGCCTAAACCTGCCAGGGCGGCAAACAGATGCTCAATCGTTGAGATACGAACACCTTCGTCATTCACAAGCGCCGTACACATGGTCGTCTCACGCACTTGATCCGCCTTGGCGGCAATGGCCACGCTTGGCGTCAAGTCGGTACGAACCAACACGATCCCTGTATTAACTGGCGCGGGTTTGATCGTCAAAGTCACCTTGTTACCGGAATGCAATCCGACACCGGTGGTCTTAACCATTTCTTTAACAGTTCTTTGAAAAATCATTTAGTTACCCGTTATATCACAACCAAAAAGCGTTTATTTCTGCACAGCAAAACGGCGCACAAAGGCGCAGCAGGTCGGACATGCTAGCATATCTTTGCCAATTCACCAAAATTTACCGACGAAAATCGTCGTACCACATTCAGGTATATGGCGCCGACTAGCACGCTCCGTCCTGAAACTAGTCAGCTTGCTTACGCAAAAATGCCGGTATATCTAAGTAATCAAGGTCACTCTTAGGCGCGGCGGCCGCGGCTGGTTGTGCTACCTGCACAACATTACCCGCCCCCATTGCCTGTGGGACAGCTTCTTCCACTGGAAGTTCAATCTTGACCTCAGGTGCTGGCATTGGCTCTGGACGCGGCGCAGGCTTAGAAACCAGTTGAATATCAGGCTTCTTCTCGGCGCCGATTCCGGTTGCGACGACGGTTACACGCAGCTCGTCGCTCATCTCTGGATCGATAACCGCACCCACAACGACAGTCGCGTTATCTGATGCATAAGCCTTAACATGGTTACCCACTGTCTCGAACTCTTCGATGCTCATGTCCATACCGGCGGTAATGTTCACCAATACGCCACGGGCACCAGCCAGATCGATATCTTCCAGCAGCGGGCTGGCCACGGCAGCTTCGGCCGCTTCTTCGGCGCGATCTTCACCGCTGGCGACGCCTGTACCCATCATGGCGTTACCCATCTCAGACATCACAGTCTTAACGTCGGCGAAGTCGACGTTAATCAGACCCGGACGGGTGATCAGCTCGGCAATACCTTGTACCGCACCAAGCAACACGTTGTTAGCCGCCGCAAACGCATCTAACAGCGAAGTGCCACGGCCTAAAACCTTGAGCAGCTTCTCGTTAGGAATAGTGATCAGCGAGTCCACATGCTTAGCCAGCATCTCGATGCCTTGGTCGGCATAAGCCATACGCTTCTTGCCTTCGAATGGGAACGGCTTGGTCACCACGGCAACGGTCAGAATCCCCTCTTCACGGGCGATCTCGGCAACGACAGGGGCTGCACCTGTACCCGTACCACCACCCATACCGGCGGCGATAAAGATCATGTCCGAGCCCTTGATCGCGCTGCGGATATTCTCTCTGTCTTCTTCGGCCGCCAGACGACCGATCTCTGGGTTGGCGCCGGCGCCAAGACCCTTGGTTACATCGCGTCCCAACTGAATGGTCGTACCCGCGGCCGACTTGCGCAGCGCCTGGGCATCGGTATTGGTTGCAACGAACTCAACACCCTCGATATTGTGTTTCACCATATGCTCGACGGCGTTACCACCACCGCCACCGACGCCGATGACCTTGATCACCGCCTCATCGGAATGACTATCCATGATCTCAAACATGGTCTTTTCTCCGTTTTAGTCTGCGTTATTAACCTTAAAACTCACCCTTAAACCAGCTCTGGACCCGATTCCAAAGACTGGTCACCCCTTGGCGCTCGGGGCGCTCGAACTGTCGCTCGAGCACACGTCTTGCACCATAATGTAACAACCCAACACCCGTGGAGTAGATGGGCTGGTTCACATATTCAAATAATCCTTTTACCGGCAACGGCTCGGCCACCCTAACCGGCATGCCGAAGGTCGCCTCGGCGACATCCACCGCGCCTTCAATCGATGCGGTACCGCCCGTGAGTACGATACCGGCGGCGACCTGATCTTCCAGGCCGCAGTCGCGCAGTTCTTTGCGCACCAGCTCGAACAGCTCCTGATATCTTGGCTCGACCACCTCGGCCAGGGTATGGCGCGACATGGTGCGCGATGGACGTCCGCCGACCGATGGCACCTCAATGCTATCTTCGCGGCTCACCATGGCGCTTCTGGCGCTGGCGTATTGCACCTTAATCTGCTCAGCATGTGACAGCGGCGTGCGGAAGATCTTGGCGATATCGCTGGTCACCTGGTTGCCGGCCACAGGTACCACGGCGCAGTGACGCAGGGCGCCATTGGTGTAGATGGTGATATCTGTGGTGCCGCCGCCCATATCCACCAGGCAGACGCCGAGATCTTTCTCATCATCGGTGAGCACGGCATCAGCCGAGGCGATGGCCGAAAACACCAGGTCATCCACCTTCAGGCCACAACGCTCGACACTCTTGGTAATATTCTTGGCCATGTCGTTGGCGCAGGTGACGATATGCACCTTGGCTTCCATACGCATACCCGACATGCCGATTGGGCTGCGGATACCGTCTTGTACGTCGATGGCATACTCTTGCGGCAAGACGTGCAGAATACGACGTTCTGTCGGGATTTTCACCGAACGCGCGGTATGGATGACGTTGTCTACATCTTCCTGCGTCACCTCTTCGTCGTTAATCGACACCATGCCGTTTTCGTTCTGACACTGGATATGCTTGCCCGAGATCCCCAGGTATACCGAGGCTACCTGACAGTCGGCCATCAACTCGGCCTGATCCAGCGCGCGCTGCACACTACGCACGATAGAGTCGAGATCGTTTACCCCGCCCTTATCCATACCGCGGGAGGGGTGACTGCCGAGGCCGACCACACTGATCTCACCATCGGGTAGTACCTCACCGATGATCACAGCAACTTTGGACGTTCCTATGTCTAATCCAACGATCAGATTTCTATCTTGATTCTTGGTCATTAATTAACGGCTCTCATCTTGTGCTTCATCCCAACCTACGGCCAATCCGGTATCGTAGCGCAAATCGACTCGGGCAACGGGCTTATCCTGTTTCACCAATGTGGGATACACATGGATAAAGCGCTGCACCCTTGCCATCTTATCTTCCCTTCCCAGCTTCAACTCTATGCCGTTGGCCAGCACGGCTAACCAGGCATGTCTGGGGCTTAACTCTAAACGGGCCAAATCGAACCCGTTGATCTTCAATAATTCACTGACCTGGCGATAGTTAGTCAACACAGACTTCGCCTGATCTTCCGGGCCGACCAGATTGGGTAGCTGGCCTATGCCCTCACGATGGGGCGCCTTAAACACCTGCCCCTGCTCGTTGAGCCAATCTGTCTCGTTCCAGTGGGCAACCGGCGTCTGCTCCACCAGATAGACCTTTAACTTTGCAGGCCACTCGCGCCTCACAGAGGCGTGGTAGACCCAGGGCAGATTTTCCAGCGCCTGCTGTACCTGATTCACATCTGCCGAGAAGAAGCTTCTCTGCATCAGATCCTGCAGCGCACTGCGTATCTCGGCGTCGCTGGTAAACTGCCTGTCACCCTTGATCGCCACCGCCTCAATCGGCAGGGCATCGGCGTCGTTCAGTACCAGGTGAAGCTTCCAGCCTCCCATGGATAAACCACAGATCACCAGGAACAGAAAAATCAAGCCGAAACACAGGTACCAATCGACCTGTCCCAACCTACTTTTCCAACCGCTACCTAGCTCTCTTAAGGACACTGCTTATCGCCCTAACGCATCATTAAATGTATAAAAATTAACCAATTTATTGCCAGAGGGCAGTCCTAAGGAACCGGCCATTATAACTACCTCACCTCTAGCGTCAAAAGCTTCATCGAGGCCAGGGCAAGATGCCCTCAACCTCATTGGTTTTCCGACTCAAACTGCAAACCGGCGTCGGCCAGCTGACGACTCAGGGCGCCGATATTGCCCGCCCCTTGGGTCAACAGCAGATCGCCCCCTTGCAACACCCCTGGCAGTATCGTCTGTAACTGCTCGGGCTCGGCCACGAAGATAGGATCTAGCTGGCCACGCTGACGAATCGAGCGACACAGGGCGCGGCTGTCTGCACCGGGTACCGGCGCCTCGCCGGCGCTATAAACGTCGAGCAGTAACAGGCAGTCCACCTGGGCCAGCACCTCGACGAAATCGTCATAGAGATCCCGGGTGCGGCTATATCTGTGGGGCTGATAGATCATCACCAGACGCTTATCCGGCCAGCCGGAACGCGCCGCCTTGATGGTTGCCGCCACCTCACTGGGGTGATGACCATAGTCATCGACCAGCATCACCTCGCCCGCTGCGGTGGTAAACTCACCCAGCTGCTGGAAGCGACGCCCTATCCCCTGGAACTCATCCAGGGCGCGGATGATCGCCTCATCTTCAATCTCATCTTCTGTGGCCACGGCTATGGCCGCCAGGGCATTGAGCACATTGTGACGACCCGGCAGATTAACCCGCAGGTCCAGATCCGCCATCCCTTCACGGCGCACGGTAAAGCGTGAGCTATACCCCTGCTGCTCGAAGTTAAGCGCCTGCACGTCGGCATCATCGCTGAAACCATAGGTCACTACCTTACGGCCGATGCGGGGCAGTATCTCTCTCACCACGGGATCGTCGATACAGGCCACGGCCACGCCGTAGAACGGCAGGTTATGCAAAAAGTCGACGAAGGTGGATTTCAGCTTCTCGAAATCTCCCTCATAGGTATCCATGTGGTCGGCTTCGATGTTGGTGACCACACTCACCATGGGTTGCAGATGCAGGAAGCTGGCATCGCTCTCATCGGCCTCGGCGATCAGGTAACGGCTCTTACCCAAACGGGCATTGGTGCCGGCACTGTTCAGCAGGCCGCCGATCACGAAGGTCGGATCCCGCTCGGCCTGACCATAGACGCTGGCGATCAGACTGGTAGTGGTCGTCTTGCCATGGGTACCGGCCACCGCCACGCCGTGGCGATAACGCATCAGCTCGGCCAACATCTCTGCCCGGCGAACGATGGGGATGCGTCGCTCCTGGGCCGCTAAAATCTCTGGGTTACTGGCATCGATGGCCGTCGAGACCACCACCACATCGGCGCCCTCGACCTGATCGGCGCTGTGACCGATGAAGATCGCCGCGCCAAGGCGCTTCAGGCGCGCCGTCACGGCATTCTCGGCGATGTCGGAACCGCTAAGACGATAACCTTCGTTTACCAAGACCTCGGCAATACCGCCCATACCCGCGCCGCCGATCCCCACAAAGTGGATCCGCTTAACGCGACGCATCTCTGGAATGATGGTTCTTAATTGGGCGTACTTCTCTTCGGTTTTAATCATCTTTTTCCTTACTTGCCAGCGCGATACACACGGCGGCGACCCGCTCTGTGGCATCTAATACGGCAACACTCTTGGCCAGCTGCCCCATCTCAATGAGGGCCTTACGGTCTGAAGCCAAGATCTGCAACTTGCTGATCAACTTCTCACTATCTAATACTGTCTGCGGCAGCAAAAATGCGCCGCCCGCTTCCACCAAGACCTGGGCATTCTTGGTCTGGTGATCGTCTACCGCATGGGGGTAAGGCACCAGGAGACTCGGTAGCCCCACCGCCGCTACCTCTGACACAGTCAGGGCGCCCGCACGGCACAAGATCACGTCGGCCCAGCGATAGGCCGCTTCCATATCATCGATAAACTCGGCCACCTTGACGCTGCCGGACTGTCCCAGCTGCAGATATTCCGCCTCCACCTGTGCCTGATTACCCTTACCCACCTGATGCCATACCGTCATCGAATGGTGCTGGGCCACGGCCGCCGTCACGCTAGGCATCAGGTCGTTAAATATCTTGGCCCCCAAGCTGCCGCCGACCACCAACACCCTAAGAGCATCGTCCGGAACGATAGGCTGCTCACTACGTCCCAGGGCGATCAGCTCGCTGCGGATCGGGTTGCCCACCACCTCGGCATTGCCCTCGAAGGTGTTTTCGAAGGCGCATAGCACGCGGGTAGCGATGCGCGACAACAACTTGTTGGTCATGCCTGGGATGGCGTTTTGCTCGTGCAGCACCAGAGGGATGCCGCTCAGCCTGGCGGCAACCCCACCCGGGCCGCTGGCGAATCCGCCCATGCCGAGCACCACATGGGGTTTAAACTCTTTGATCACCTCACGCGCCTGCATGATGGAACGTAAGATCTTAAAGGGCGCCGCGAGCTTACGGATCAGGCCGTTGCCGCGCACCCCCTTGATATCGATAAAATCGATATCAAAACCATGCTGAGGCACCAGACGTGCCTCCATACGATCGGCGGTGCCAAGCCAGCGCACCTGCCAACCCTGTTTGGCTAACGCTTTGGCCACGGCAAGCGCCGGGAACACGTGTCCGCCCGTGCCGCCCGCCATGATCAAAATACGTTTCTCTGACGCCATCTATTTCACCTTGCCTTGTACTGCCTGGATCAGGCTTAATCTTCTCTCATGATCGATACGGATCAATATCATTGCCGCTGCCGTCATCACCCACAGGCTACTGCCGCCATAACTGATAAAGGGCAATGTCAGCCCCTTGGTGGGCAACATGCCTATGCTGGCGCCCACGTTGACCACAGTCTGGAAACAGATCCAGATGCCGATGCCATAGGCCAGATAGCCCTCGAAGGCCCGATCGCCAAGCAGACACAGGTTACCCAGCTTTATCGCTCTCAGGGCGACAAACAGCAGTACCGACAACACGGCGATGATGCCGAGAAATCCTAGCTCTTCGCCGATCACGGCAAAGATAAAATCTGTGTGGGCCTCGGGCAGGTACTCCAGCTTCTGAATGCTGTTGCCCAAGCCCTGTCCCAGCCAATCCCCGCGGCCATAGGCCATCAAGGATTGGGTCAGCTGATAACCGCTACCGAAGGGATCCTGCCAAGGATCCAGAAACGAGGTCACCCGTCGCATACGGTAAGGTTCCAGCAATACCAGGCCGACGAAGGCCATGGCTCCGGTCAAGATCAGCGCGAAGAAATCGAGTAATCTTGCACCGGCTAAAAATAACAAACCTACGGTGCCGACAAACAGCACCACCACGGTACCGAGATCCGGCTGTAGCAAAATCAGAAAGGCATACACGGCAAATACGGCAATCGGCTTATAGAAGCCCTTGGCGTTTTCCCGCACCTCCTGATGTCGCCGCACCAGATAACCCGCCATATAGATGGCAAAGGCAAACTTGGCGATCTCGGCCACCTGAATACGAATAGGCCCCACCGATAACCAACGGGTCGCCCCGTTTACCGTGGTGCCCACGATCGGCACTGCTACCAACATGATGCCGACGACCAGCAGCAAGATAGGACTCAGCTGCTGCCAGCTGTGCATCTCTATCTGCAACACCACGGCGGCGATCAGGGCGCACCCCATCAGGTAGGCCACATGGCGCCACACGAAGTGGTAGGGGTTGCCCGTTAAACTCGTGGCCTCTGGCATAGAGGCCGACATCACCATGATGAAGCCGAAACTTATCAGGGAGATGATCGCAAACAGCAAGGCTCTGTCATAGAGCTGCATGCCCGGCGCTTCGCGTTGACTAAACAGGTTCGGCAGCGACCAGCTAAGGGAGCTGCCAAACAGGCTTAGTTGACGCTCGTCGCTACGCATGCATCACCTCTTGGGCCAAGGCATTCACCTGGGCACGAAAATCATCGCCCCTGGCCATGAAGTTGGCGTACATATCCAAACTGGCACAGGCTGGCGACAGCAGGACCAGATCGCCCGGCTTAGCCAGCTGAGTCGCCTGAGCGACCGCCTCTTGCATCGATTCGACGCGAACAGCGCCTTCGAACTGCTCGGCAATTTTGTCGCCATCCTTACCCAGGGTGATCACCTGACCGACGCCCAGCAGTGCGCCGCGTAGCGCCGAGAAGTCGGCGCCCTTGCCGTCACCGCCGGCGATTAAAATAATCTGACCTTCATGGTCGCTCAGCCCCTGCAGGGCCGCTATGGTGGCGCCCACATTGGTCGCCTTGGAATCATTCACATAGCTCACGCCCTGATGCTTACCCACAAGCTCGCATCTATGAGCCAGCCCCTTAAACTGTTTCGCCACCTCGACCATGGCCGCCTTATCGACACCGGCGCTATCGGCCAGGGCCATAGCAACCAGCAAGTTGGCCAGGTTGTGACTGCCCACCAGTGAAACCTGATCGCCGGCAACATATTCTGTCGTGCCATGCACCAGGACACCGTGGTTAACGCCCCATTCATCCCCCTCTGCCAGAGAGAGGCCAAAGCTATTCTGGTTCATAGGCTCATTCGGGCGAGTCAGCAGATCGTCGCGGTTGAAGATCGCCAGCTTGGTCTGGTCATACAGACGCAGCTTGGCCTGACGATAACTCTCGAGATCCGAATACCTGTCCATGTGATCTTCACTGATGTTCAGGCAGGTGGCGCTGATGCAGTTGAGGCTAGCCGTCGTCTCCAGCTGGAAGCTAGATAACTCCAGCACAAACAACTCATGGTCACCATCGAGCAGGTCCAGCACGGGCACGCCGATATTGCCGCCCACGGCCACCTTGAGGCCCGCCTTGGCGGCCATTTCACCCACCAGGGTTGTCACGGTCGACTTACCGTTAGATCCCGTGATGCCGATGACGCAGGCGGGGCGATCTGCCAGCGCCCTGGCGAACAGCTCGACGTCGCCGACGATATCTATGCCCATATCCACCGCGGCGCGCACCTCGGCGGTATCCAGCGGGATGCCGGGACTAACGACGATCTGGCTAGCCTGCACCAGGTAGCGACAATCGAAGCCGCCGGTGAGCAATAGCACCTCGGGAAACTCCTGGCTCAGGATCTCGCGACCCGGCGGATTCTCACGACTGTCCATCACCAGAGGCGTGATGCCCTGCTTAATGAGATAACGCACTACAGAGAGCCCTGTAGCCCCCAATCCTAATACTATGTGCGTGTACTGACTCGCCATGGCGTCTTACCTTAACTTTAAGGTTGCTAAGCCTAGCAACACCAGGAAAAGGGAGATGATCCAGAAACGCACGATCACCCTGGGCTCGGGCCAACCTTTCAGCTCGTAGTGGTGATGGATAGGTGCCATCCTGAAGATACGTTGACCGCGTAGCTTATAGGAGCCGACCTGCAGGATCACAGAAACTGTCTCCATCACGAATACGCCGCCCATGATCACCAATAGGATCTCCTGACGCACCAACACGGCGATGGTGCCCAGTGCAGCGCCCAGAGAAAGGGATCCCACGTCACCCATGAAGACCTGGGCCGGATAGGTGTTGAACCACAAAAAGCCCAAGCCCGCACCGACGATGGCGGTGCAGACGATCACCAGCTCGCCCGAGCCAGGCAGATAAGGAATATGCAGGTAGTTGGCAAACTGCACGTGACCAGACAGATAGGCGATCAGCGCAAAAGCAGCCGCCACCATCACGGTCGGCATAATCGCCAGACCATCTAGACCATCGGTCAGGTTCACCGCATTGCTCGAGCCCACTATGGTGAAGTAGGCCAGCAGGATGAAGAAGGCGCCCAGCTGTGGCATCACATCCTTAAAGAAGGGCAGGACCAATTGGGTTTCGCCTTCACTGCCCGCCGAGGCATACAGATAGAAGGCGATGGCTAAGGCTGCCAGGGACTGCAAGATATACTTCCAGCGCGCGATAAGTCCCTTGGTGTCCTTGCGCACCACCTTGCGATAATCGTCGATGAAGCCGATCAGGCCAAAGGCGCCCAGCACGAAGAGCATGACCCACACGTAGCGGCTACCCAGATCGCCCCATAGCAACACGCTGATGAACACGCCGGCCAAGATCAACAGGCCACCCATGGTCGGTGTGCCGCGCTTGGCAAAATGCGACTCGGGTCCTTCGTTACGGACCACCTGACCTATCTGCAGCAGTTGCAGACGCTCGATCATCTTAGGTCCCCACCACAGGCTAAACACCATGGCGGTCAACAGCCCTAGGATCGCCCTGAAGGTCACATATGAGAAAACGTTAAACCCGGTATAAAACTGGGTTAGATACTCAGCCAGATAAACCAGCATTAAAACAACTCCTTGCGCTCAAAGGCGGCAATGAGGGCCTCGACAACCCGCTCCATTCTGGCGCTTCGAGACCCCTTAACTAACACAGTCACCTTGCCGGCTAACTGGTTAAAATAACTAACTAAATCAACAACCAATGCATCTAAGTCGGTAAAATGCTTGCCGGCGAAAGCCTCGCTACTCGCCCGACTCAACTCTCCCAGTGAATACAAGGCATCGATCCCCTGCTGCTTGGCCTTCTCGCCCAGCTGCCGATGTAAAAGGGACGCATTGTCACCTAATTCACCTAAATCGCCCAGCACTAAACAGCGATTTCCTTCAATTTCTTGAAGCCAGTCGATTGCCGCCCCCACCGAGGCCGGATTGGCGTTATAGGTGTCGTCTATCAGCAAGAAACGTCCCAGACGTGTCGGCTGCATACGCCCCTTCACGGGTTGTAACCGCATAAGCCCTTGAACTATCTCATCCAGCGACAATCCCAGCGCCAGACAGATGCTGGTCGCCGCCAGGGCGTTACTCACCTGATGACGGCCCGACAGCGGCAGACTGACGGTACGCTGCTCATCCCGATACGCGATTCGAAAGCGATAACAGCCCAAGGCGTCGGCGCTGAGCTCATCGGCGCTGACATCTGCAGGATTCCCCTGGGATGAAAAACTCAACTGGGTATGGCTACCGGCCGCGCGGCGCATCACATCGGCAAATGCGTCGTCGGCATTGATCACGGCGACGCCATCCTTAGCCAGGTGGAGGAAGATCTCAGACTTGGCCTTAGCCACGCCTTCGAGCGAGCCAAAACCCTCTAAATGCGCCGAAGCGACATTATTAACCATCGCCACATCGGGTTGCACTAAAGATGAAGTGTAATTAATCTCGCCTAGATGATTGGCACCCAGTTCGAACACGCCATATTCGTGTTGCGGCTCGAGGCGCAGCAGGGTCAACGGCACACCCACTTCGTTGTTGAAGTTGCCTGCGGTATAGAGCACTTGGTGCTGGGTCGACAATATGGTCGCCACCATCTCCTTGACGCTGGTCTTGCCGTTAGAGCCGGTCAGGGCCACGCTCTTGGGCGCGACGCACCGCTTCACATGGGCACCAATCTGGCCCATGGCTTTTTGACTGTTAGCCACTATGAGTTGCGGCGCGGCAATCGGCAGTTCACGCTCCACCAGCAGGGCACTGGCGCCATCCATCACCGCCTTGGCGGCAAAATCGTGGGCATCGAAACGTTCACCTTTTAAGGCGACAAACAGGGTCTGTGCATCCACCACCCGGCTATCGCTCGATACCTTGCTGACGCTTAAATCGTCGCCGATATGCTTGGCATTCAGTACCTTGGCGAGCTCTGACAGTTTAAGTGGGATCATTTGCCGCCCCTCGCAATTGCCGCCGCCAGGGCGCGTTCATCATAATCCAGGCGCTTGCCGGCGATCTCCTGATAGGTCTCATGGCCCTTACCGGCCAGCAAAATGAGGTCGCCACTGGAGGCCAGGGTCACCACCTCGCGGATCGCCTGTTGTCTATCGACCTGGGTCAGGGCGATCTGCGGCTTGTTGAGTCCGGCCAATACATCTTGAATGATCGCCATGGGATCTTCGCTGCGAGCATTGTCGCTGGTCACCATGACGCAGTCGGCATTCTCCTCGGCGGCGCGGGCCATCAAGGGCCGCTTGCCCTTATCACGATCGCCACCACAGCCAAAGACGCACCACAGCTTGCCGCGGCAGTGACCACGCAGGGCTCTTAGTGCCTGCTCTATGGCGTCCGGCGTATGGGCGTAATCCACCACCAGGGTAACCCCTTCTGGTGTAGTGAAACGCTCCATGCGCCCCGCCACAGGCTTGAGGCTGGACACCTGAGTCAACAGCTGCACCATGGCGTAGCCGCTCAGGTAAAGAGCCCCCAAGGCCGCCACCAGGTTAGACAGGTTAAAGATACCCAGCAGGGGCGAGTCGATCTTCGCCTCGCCCTCGGGCCAGACTAAGGTCGCGCTGACGCCCTGGCTATGCTGCTTCACCTCTTTGGTATAGATAGCGGCGCCTTCCTGGCCTTGAATGCTAAAGCCCACCAAGCCCTTGCAGCGCTTATCCTGGATCCACTGACGCCCAACAGGATCGTCGAGGTTGATCAGGCCATGGCTCAGTGAACTGAATCTAAACAGGCGCTGCTTGGCCGCGCCATAGGCATCCATAGAACCGTGGTAGTCGAGATGATCCCGGCTCAGGTTGGTAAACACGGCCACATCGAAGGGCACGGCGTCAACCCGTCCCTGTACCAGGCCATGGCTGGAGACCTCCATGGCGCACACGGCCGTGCCCTGGCGGTCAAAATCTTCTAGCTGGCGCATCACGGTAATGGGATCCGCCGTGGTGTTACCGCTGTCGACCAGCTGGCCCCACAGACCATTGCCCAGGGTGCCCATGACGGCGGCGGGCTTGCCCAGACCATCGCTTAGCTGAGCAATCAACTGGGTCACGGACGTCTTACCATTGGTGCCGGTTACGCCGATCAGCTTGATCCTATCCCGTCCCAGCACATAGAGCTGAGAGGCGAGCGCCGACAGCTGACGCTGCAGCTGAAAGAAATAGATACGCAGGCCATTGTCCTGGCTCACCTTGCCATGCTCTGCCGGGTCGTCGGTATGAATAAGTGCCGCTACGGCTCCTTGCGACAGGGCGGTATCGACATAGTCTCTGCCATCGACCCTGTGACCGGGCACGGCGACAAACACGCTGCCCTGGCCTATCTCGCGACTATCCAGCGTTAGATGGCTGAGGGACTCACCACCGGCATAATGAAACCAGGGGGCTAGGAGATCGCATAGCTGCACTATTCGCCCCTCCTGACATTACCGGCTAATTGAACTTTTTCTCGAGCGCTAATCGGCTCAACATTTAACATCTGTAGTGCCCCTGACATCACTTTGGCAAACACGGGAGCGGCCACATCGCCGCCATAATAACGATCGCCCTTGGGCTCATTGACCACCACCACCATGGCAAGTCTCGGATTGTGTACGGGCGCGACTCCGGCAAATAGTGCGACATAGTCTTCACCATAGCCACCGGCCACGGCCTTACGGGCGGTTCCCGTCTTACCCGCAACCGGGTAACCGTCGATATGGGCCTTCTTTGCGGTGCCGCCTGGCTCAGTTACCCCGATCAGCATCTGCATCACGCTGCGGGCCACCTCGGGTGAGATCACCTGCTCACCCTCGGGTTCCTTCTTCAGCTTGAGGATCGAAGAGGGATAGAGCACGCCGCCGCTACCCAACATGGCGTACATGCGGGCGATCTGCAGTGGTGTAACGGTCAGGGCATAACCGAAGGAGAGGGTTGCCCGCTCAAAATCGGACCAACGACGACGGTCATGGATAAGACCGGCGCTTTCGCCCGGCAAATTGATGCCAGAATAGTTACCCAGCCCCATGGCCTGGTAGTAACCCAGCAGCTCCTGTACCGGCATCGACAAGGCGATCTGTGTCATCCCCACGTTACTGGAATGCACCAAGACATCGGCCAGTGACATGTCACCATAGTTGCGACCGTCACGCACTATCTTGCCGCCGATACGCACGCGGCCCGGATGTGTCTTGAAGATCTGATCTTCCTTGATGGTGCCGGCCTCGAGCGCCGCGGCGACCACGAAGGGCTTGATGGTGGAACCCGGCTCATAGGCGTCAGTCAGGGCGCGGTTACGCATGCGATAGCTTTGCAGGTTATCTCGGGAGTTAGGGTTGTAGCTGGGGGTATTCGCCATGGCCAACACCTCGCCGGTGTGCACGTCGAGCACCACGATAGAGGCCGAGGTAGCCTGGTTGATCTCGGTAGCACGCTTGATTTCGCGGTAAGCCAGCTGCTGGATACGCTGATCGATACTCAGCACCAGATCGTTAGAGCTCTCGCCGGTCTGTACCGTATCCAGGCGCTCCACCACGTGGCCGTCACGGGACTTACGCACCTTGTGCTTGGTGGGCGTACCTGTGAGCCAGTCGTTGTAGGTGCTCTCGATCCCTTCGATACCCTTATCGTCGATATTGGTCAGGCCCACCAGCTGGGCGCTGATCTCACTGGTGGGATAGTAGCGGCGTGATTCGGCCTTGAGGTAGACGCCGGGCAGCTTGAGCTGCTTGATATACTCGGCCACCGCAGGTGTGACTTGACGCTTGAGGTAGGTAAAACGTTTCTTGGGATTGGTCTGCACCCGCGCGAGGATCTCCTCCTTGGGCTCGTGCAACACGTCGGCCAGCGCCTGCCAGCGACGCATATCGGCAAAACCGTTACGATCGTGCACCACCTTAGGATCGGCGTAAACCGCCTTGACCGGTACGCTCACCGCCAGCATCTCACCGTTGCGGTCGGTGATCATGCCGCGGTGTACCTCGTTACTCGTGGTACGCAGGGTGCGCATGTCACTCTCGTGACGCAATTTTTCCGGCTCAATGATCTGAATATAGGCGGCGCGGCCCACCAGGCTGGTAAACAGCAGACACACGAAACCGACCACGACGTAGAGACGCCAGTGGATCAGCTGTGGTTTCTGTTTACGTTTCGCCTGCTTGCTCATGGTACTCTCACCACCACTTCTTCGTTGGGTAACGGCCGCTTCATCTCCAGCTCTTTCGTGGCAATCCGTGTCACCCTGCTATGTTCCGACTGCGACTGCTCTTCCAGCAACAGGTTGCGCCATTCGATATCCAAGCGGTCACGCTCCTGCAGCAACTGATCCCACTGGCTGGTGTACTTGCGACTGGAATGGCTGGTGTAAACCACCAAAATGGCATTCGCAATCACAATAAAAGCCATCAAAAGCACCCACTTGTGGTGCCAAAGATCGAGTAATACGATACGAGTCAGGTTAAGTTGTGACTTACTCACTAGCGTTCCCCTAGTCTCTTACGTCTGCTCGACAGGATTAGTAGTCTAATCGCTCGGCAACCCGCAACACTGAGCTACGCGCCCTGGCATTGCGGTCAATTTCCTCGGCCGACGGCTTAATCGCCTTACCCACGGCCTTGAGTAATCGTGTTTTATTTATTTCGGCCTCGGTCAGCGGTAACCCGTGGGGCACAGACTCACCTTGGCTATGGCGGCGAATAAAACGCTTCACCATACGGTCTTCCAGCGAATGGAAGCTGATCACCGACAGACGTCCCTGGGGCGCCAATACGGTAACCGCCCCTTCCAGCGCCTGATCGATCTGCTCAAGCTCGCTGTTGATATAGATACGGATCGCCTGAAATACGCGGGTGGCCGGATGTTTGTTGCGCTCCTTGCTCTTGCTCACCCTGGCGATCAGATCCGCCAGCTCCTTGGTGCGCAAGAAAGGCGTCTTGTCTCGGTCGGCGGCGATACAACGGGCAATATGGCGGGCGTTCTTCTCCTCGCCATAGGTCTTAAATACCCAGGCCATATCTTCTATCTCGGCGCGGGCCAGCCACTCGGCGGCGGTCTCACCCTGGGAGTTATCCATGCGCATGTCCAGCGGCCCGTCACGCAGGAAACTAAAGCCGCGCTCGGCATCGTCTAGCTGAGGGGAAGAGACCCCAAAATCGAACAGAATGCCGTCGATCTTGCCTCTGAGGCCGAGATCGTCGACATATTGGGCCAGCTGGCCGAAACCACCGTGAACGATTGAGAAACGCGCATCATCGGCAAATTGCTCTGCGGCGGCGATCGCCTGGGGATCACGGTCGATGGCGATCAGGCGTCCATTAGGGCCCAATTGCTTGAGCACTTCACGAGAGTGTCCGCCGCGGCCGAAGGTGCCATCGATATAGATGCCCTCTGGCTTGATGTTGAGTCCGGCTACCGTTTCCGTCAGCAGCACGGATAAATGCGCAAATTCTTGAGTCATCGCTCTCTTCTTTAACTTATGGTTATTCTCTTATCACAAAGAGAAGTCCGCCAAACGCTCACTATTGGCAAAGGCATCGCTTTGAATCGTTTCACGGCTAAGTTCAATCTGTTGCTGCCAGGCCGCCTCATCCCACAGCTCAAACTTGTTCAATTGCCCCACCAGCATCGCGTGCTTATCCAGGTTGGCATATTGGCGTAGCGGTGGGGGCAGTAGCAGGCGACCATTGCTGTCTAACTCGCACTCATGGGCATAACCGAGTAACAAGCGCTTCATGGCGCGCTCCGGTCCCTGGGTATCTGACAGCAGTAACAGCTTGGCTTCTATCGCTTTCCAAGCCTCGAGTGGATAGATGAGCAAACAGGCGGCATCGAAATCGACCGTGATCACCAGCTGGCTGTTAAAATCGACGTGCAGGCGCTCGCGGTATCGCTTTGGGATCGCGATCCGGCCTTTGGCGTCAAGATTAATAGCACTCGCTCCACGAAACACGTTAGCTCGTCCTTGTTTTTCTGGTTAATAGATCCACAAATATCCACAATTTCCCACAAATGCTAAGTTTAGAGATAGTGTGCAAGCATTGTCAAGGGATGCCACCATTTATAAAGCCAGTATTCAAGCGGGTTCGCAGCCAGTTTGTAAATTTGTAACTACAGCCAAACCAGGGACAATTTGTGGGAATTTCAGGGTCAAATATGTTGAAAAAACAAACAGAAGTGGAGGACCTACAGGCTTTGGTGGATCGATAAGTGGATCGCCGTCCCAAATTCAGGCCATGATCTGTGGGATCGACGCGAGCAGATGAAACCGACCCGTCTGTTCGACCCTAAACAGTTGGAGTCACGCCTATTATGCCTTGCCCAAAGGCGGCTTGATCCCTATGATGGCCAATAAAAACTAAAATTATGCTGACACCCAAACAGAGCCGCTGGCTTCGAAAATCACACAAATGGTTGACCCTGTTCCTAGGGACACAACTCCTCATCTGGTTAATTTCCGGCCTCTATATGGTGATCATGGATATTGACTATATCCATGGCGATCATCTCGTTGACGAGTCCAGGCTCACGCTGGACGCTAGTCAGCTAACCATATCGCCCGAGACGATCTTCTCACGTTATCCCGAAGCTAGCAGACTAGAGTTGCTCCCGACGGCGCTTGGCCCCATCTATAAACTCAGGCTCGACGGCAAAGCTCTCTATCTCTCTGGCCAAGATGGCGAGCCGCTCGAGCCGCTAAGCCAGCAGGATGCGATGCAGCTTGCCCGCCTGCTCCATCCCGGCGACCTATCAAACGCCAGCAGCGAGCTGTTAACCGAGTCGGCACCGGCCGAGATCGGTGGACGTCACCTGCCCCTGTGGCAGATAAACCTTAACGATGCCTTCGACTCACGCCTCTATATCTCGGCCAGCAGCGGCGAGTTGGTGACCAAGCGCCATGACTTCTGGCGCCTGTTCGATTTCATGTGGATGCTGCACATCATGGACTATGACACTAGGGAAGATGTGCACAATCCGCTACTGACCGGCTTTAGTCTGCTAGCGCTACTGACGGCGCTTTCCGGCGCCCTGCTACTCCTCATCGCCTTTAAACGGGGCGAGGAGGAGCCAGCATGAGACTTAGTATGATTAGCGCAAGAAGTTTACATCGCATCCTGGGACTCATAGTCGGTGCCCAGCTTCTCATCTGGACCCTGACCGGCCTGGCATTTAACCTGATCGATGACCAGCTGTTAGATGCCAATACCATGCGCGCCAAGCCTGGTAACCAAGAGCAAAACAACGTCAGGTTAATTCAGCCGACGGTGACATTGGCAGAGATAATGGCAGAAATAACGAGCCAACTGACAAATAAGAACGCTGAGCAATTAAGCCTTAAGCGTGTCGAGTTCGCCGCGCTGCTGGAGCGCCCGGTCTATCGCCTGAAGACGAGCGGCGGCACCCTCGCCTTTTGGGGCGATACTGGTGAGGCGGTGAATTTGAATAACGAGCAGTTGGTACGGCTCGCCCGGCAGAGTTATATAGGGGAAGCCAGGCTCTCTTCGCCCATTGTCGATAAAGAAGCAGCGCAGCGCTATGGCGGCAACCCGGCCTTCTACCGCTTCGATACCCAGGATGAGCTAGGCACACAGATCTTCATCGACGGCCAGAGCGGTCAGGTCAAGGCCCACGAAAACCAGGGCTCGCGATTCAAGCAGCTGCTCTTCATGCTGCACTTTATCGACTATTTCCCGAATAATGGCGTGAACTTCAATCACCTGGCGACCCAGCTGATTGCCTCCGCCGCCCTGCTACTCGGCCTCAGCGGCGCCTGGGTGCTGGTGCGCAAACTGGCCGCCGGTGACTACTTCAGCTGGCAGGTAAATAGAAGCGCAGACAAGGGAGAGCGGCAATTAACCTTACTCTCCCCAGACGGCGAGCCGCTCGAAAGCCTCACTCTGGCACCTGGAAATCTGCTTGATAATCTTAATAACGACAGAATTCGCATCCCCAGCCAGTGTGGCGGTGGCGGTCAGTGCGGCATGTGCCGCGTCCGATTCCTGGAGCAGGCGCCGCAGGCGACCGTCGAAGAGCAAGCCCGCCTCAAGCAGGAACACCTGGCCCAGGGCATTCGCCTCAGCTGTCAGCATAATTGCCACCAGGGCAAGATCGCGCTCACCAGCCGCGCGCAGCTAAGGTTCTGGCAGAAGGCACAGAGTGATGCCGAGCAGGCAGTGAGTCCGGCTAAGGCCTCGTAAACGAAGGCAGCCTCTTGATCGAAAGCTGCCCTCCTGAACGAAACCGCCACTTTGAACGAATATAGCGAACAGGATGTCTAAATTTTAAGCAGAAGCAGCCGATAAATAGGTTAGAGGAGTTATACCCAACCTAAAAAGGAGGAGAGATGGTTGCCCTAGATAGCCTGTACGCCATGTTAGCCAGACCGGTACAACGCGTGGTAACACGTAAGCGCGTGGTGGATCAGACTGAGCACATAGATGCCATCCACGCCGACAGTCATGAGGCGCCCCAGTCGCAGCTGCCGCCCCATCTGGAACGTCGTCGCCAGACTGACAGGCGCATCAATCCCAGACCCGGGCGCGACGATCGACGAGGCCAGGCCAGACGCCTACAGGCGCAGAAACAGGCCGAAGAAGAGACAGAAAAAGAAGCATTGGACTCACCACTGCCCCGTATCGATATCGACGTCTAACATCGACTGCTAATATCAACGCCTAATATCAGTGTCTGGCGATTAGCCCACAGATTCGCTGGTCACCTGAGCAACCGCACGTTTCCATCCAAGATACAAGGCTTCACGTTCATCGTCGGCGATGGCCGGCTTAAAGCAGCGCTCCACGCCCGCCTTGTGTTTCAACTCGGCCGTCGATTGCCAGAAGCTTACCGCGAGGCCCGCCAGGAAGGCTGCCCCCATGGCCGTGGTTTCAGTCACCTTAGGTCGCTGCACCTCGACGTCGGTAATATCTGCCTGGAACTGCATCAGAAAATCGTTGGCGACCGCGCCACCATCCACCTTCAGTTGTTTCAGCTGCACGCCACTGTCTTTGGTCATGGCATCGAGCAGATCCCGGCTTTGATAAGCAATCGCCTCGAGGGCGGCGCGGATGATATGGTTGCGATTCGCTCCCCTGGATAGGCCGACCAAGGCGCCGCGAGCACTGGCATCCCAGTAAGGCGCCCCGAGCCCCACGAAGGCCGGCACCAGATACACACCGTTGTTGTCGCTGACCTTAAGGGCAAAATATTCCGTGTCCTGAGCATCGCGGATCAGCCCCAGCTCATCGCGCAGCCACTGAATGGTGGCGCCGCCCATGAATACCGAGCCCTCCAGGGCATAGTTAACTTCGCCCTTTGGTCCCACGGCTATGGTGGTCAACAGGCCATGGTTAGATTGCACCGCCTGCAGACCTGTGTTCATCAACAGGAAACAGCCTGTGCCATAGGTGTTCTTTGCCATCCCCTCGTCGATACACAGCTGACCGAAGAGGGCCGATTGCTGATCCCCCGCCATGCCGGCCACGGGGATTTCGCCCCCCTCCCCGGCGATGCGGGTCTTGCCATACACGGCGCAGGAGGGCTTCACCTCCGGCAGGATACTCGCGGGAATATCCAGCGCCTCGAGCAGCACGGGATCCCAGGCCTGCTGGTGAATGTTGTACAGCATGGTGCGTGAGGCATTGGTAGGGTCAGTCACATGCACCTTACCCTCGGTGAGTTTCCACACCAGCCAGGTATCTATGGTGCCAAACAGCAGCTCGCCGGCCTCGGCCTTCTCTCTGGCGCCCTCGACATTGTCGAGGATCCAACGGATCTTGGTGGCCGAGAAATAGGGGTCTAACACCAAGCCTGTATTCTGCCTGATGTACTCCTCATAGCCCGCCTCCTTCAGGGATTCACACAGGGGTTGGCTGCGGCGACACTGCCAGACGATGGCGTTATAGATGGGTTTACCCGTGCTTTTGTCCCACAGAACAGTGGTTTCACGCTGATTGGTGATGCCGATGCTAGCGACCTCGTCGCTGTGGATCCCCGCTCTGGCGAGCGCCTCGATCAGAGTAGAGCTCTGGGAGGCCCAGATCTCCATGGGATCGTGCTCCACCCAACCCGCCTTAGGGTAGATCTGGGAAAACTCTCGCTGGGAGATGGCGACAACATTGGCGTCGTGATCGAAGATGATGGTACGCGAACTGGTCGTGCCCTGATCGAGCGCGATGACATACTTCTGCTGCACGAACGCCTCCGCTACTGCTGGTTAGGCTGGTTCGGATCGAGCTCAGGCTCTAGCTCAGACTCGACTTGCTCGGCGGCCTCTAACTGCTCGTCACAGGCGTGGGCGGGCAGATACCAAAACTCGGCTATCTTACCGTCCTGCACGCGGAAATTCCCTATGCTGCACTGGCTGAGTTGCTCACCATCGTTCTCCCAGGTCACACGCTCTACCGTGCTGACATAGTGGGAGGAGTCGATCAACTCGAGTATGGTGGCCTGGGCGCCGGTGAGGGTCTCGAAATAGTCTGTCATGGCGGCGCCAAATTGCGCCTTATCCGAGGTTTCTACTTCTATCTTGCTGCCGGAGATATGCATCCAGCGCACATCGTCCGACACATGAGTCAGCATCTTCTCGACACTGTGCTGGTTATAGGCGTCGATAAACCCTTTCACCACTTGCGTCGCACTCGGGTCGGCGAAGGCCGATATCGGCAGTAATGCTATGCTTGCAGCCAGAAGATAGGGTTTCATGGGACACCTCTTATTGTTGGTTCATCGCGCCTATCGCCCTGCTCTGTTGGCTGTGGGGCAATAGTGGATCGATTAGCGCTAAAAATATGTTGATAATTAGACGAATATAATCCGATGAAGTTCAGATAGCCAACAAATATTCAGATAAAAAAATGCCCCACATAGGTGAGGCATTTTCGTTTAGCTTAACTAGCCATTAAGTTACATCTTGTAGCTTAACTGAGCGCCCAGCAACCAGACATCGCCGCCCGCTTCACCGTTAAAGCTCACCTGAGCCAGGTTCATTAGGTTCATGGTCTCGTTGATCGGCGCATCACCATGAGCCTTGATGTAAGTCACGGCAAAGTCCAGGGTCAGGTTCTTAGAGGCTTGATAGCCAGCGCCCGCGCTGAACCACAGACGGTCTGAATCAGGGATAGTGATGGTGCGATACTCATCTTCTACCGCCGTCTTATCCAGCGCCACACCGCCACGTACCAACCACTTATCGCTTAGCTGATAGCTGGTGCCCAAGGCGAAACGCCAGTTGTCTTTAAAGTTCTCAACCTTCACCAGGTCTGACTCTAGGCCGCCAACAGGCTTCTGCTCACCAGGGAAGTATGCCACCAGTTGATCGAACACGCTCCACTGGGTCCAGTTGACGCTGGCATGCATTGCCCAGTTGTCGGTGAGCTGATGGTAAGAGGCCAGTTCGGCGAAGGCTGGCAGTTCGAGCGGCATATAACCCTCGATCTCCACATCCTGACCACCGTTGTAGATAAGGCCAGAGGCATGACCGTCGAGTTCCAGCTCGACGCCACTGTGATAGGCCAGACCGATACGGTGCGCCGGGTTGATCTGCCAGCTGGCACCCAGCTGCCAACCATAGCCAATATCATCCCCTTCCATCGATTTCAGGCTGGTGCCGCCCGGTGGCAGTGCTGCTGCGACTTCGGCAGGCAGGGTAGGAATCGCCTTGATACCGTCTACCCAAGCCGGCGTCGAGGCGCCAATCTTACCTTCGCCATAGACGATACGCAGACCCGCACCGACAGAAACGGCCTCAGACACCTTGTAAGCCAGGTTTGGATTGAACTCCACAGTGGTCACCGAGGTTTCTTTTCCAAAGATAGCGGTAGGATGGGTGCTCGGCACTTCAGTCGCCAGACCATAGTTAGAGTTAACCGCTAAACCCCAGGTCCACTGGTCGTTAAGCTGGTTAGAGTAGTAGAAGTTAGGCACCAGGGCGTCGTCAGCCACATCCAGGGCATCGGCGTTCATGGTCACGCCCTGAGGCCCCAATACAGGTGAAGCCAGGGTCACGTCGCCCTCTACGTCGACATTTGGCATCACATAGATACCACCCAGCGACAGCTGACGTCCCTCGAGGTAGGTCAACATAGCAGGGTTGCGCGCCTGAGCGGCAGCATTGTCGGCCATGGCCGCCTCACCCGCAAAGGCACGGCCTAGACCCGTGGCAGAATATTCGGCAAGTTGAAATCCAGCGGCCTGAACTTGAGATAGCGGCGTGGCGATGGCAGCAACTACAGCTAAAGATAAAATATGCTTCTTCATCATGGCTCTCTTGTTATTATGACAACCTAGAGCAAAGGCTCCAGATATTGAGTGAGCCGCAGTCTACTGATGCAGAATATCTTTACAAGCAAATTATGAATTTAAGCGAATAATGCTGGCCATAGCGCCTAAATAGCATACAAAAACCAGCTAAAACCGACTTTTAAACGTCAACTAAAGTACAAAAATGTGATCCACGTTCACTTAATGAGATTTATAAAAATCAGCAGACACAGACAAATCACCACAATATCAAACAATTAAACTGAAAACATTCAATTAACACCTGTACGCCTGAAAACCACAAAACCACCAGCATAAATCACTAGCTCGTTGCACATCTGGCTAGCCAACGGCTAGAAACCACAATAAACAACTGAAAAATATAGACTTAACAAGATTCAGCGCCGCTAATGTAAACAAAAAGCCGACCACAGCAAACTGCGATCGGCTCTATTCGATAACCCTAAGGTACAGATGTACGCCTAATTTCTAGTGCGCCAAACTCCTAAAGCGCCTAATCCCTAAAACATGTATCGGGCGCAATGAGTTAGGCCTTCTTAGCATTAGGTGCGCCAGCTGGGGATCTCGGCTTCATAAGCCGCTATCGCCTCGCCGTAACCCAGGCTGATGCCTATGGCATCCAGGCCGTTGAGCAGGTTATGACGTGCCGACGGGGCAATCTCGAAGCTAAAACTTGCCCCCGAAGGTGAGGTCACCGTCTGTGCCTGCAGATCCACGCTCACCTGAGCGCCCTCTTCGGCTTCAACCTCTCGCATCAACTGCACCACCTCCGCCTCGGTGAGGCGAACCGGCAACAGGCCGTTGTTGATGGCGTTGCCATAGAAGATATCGGCAAAACTTGGCGCTATGATCACCTTGAGGCCAAAATCGGCCAGGGCCCAGGGCGCATGTTCACGACTCGAGCCACAGCCAAAGTTCTCCTTAGCCAGCAAGATAGAGGCTCCCCGATAGCGGGGCCGATTCAGGCTGAACTCTGGATTAGGCTGATCGCCGGCATCGTCCAGATAACGCCAATCGTGGAACAGGTGAACCCCAAAGCCGTCACGAGTGACCTTAGAGAGAAACTGCTTAGGGATGATCTGATCCGTATCGATATTGGCACTGTCGATGATCACCGCAAGCCCTGTATGTGTGGTAAATGGTTGCATCTCTCCCTCCTAGTATGGCTTGCGAATATCGACGAAATGACCGGCAATCGCCGCGGCGGCGGCCATGGCAGGGCTCACCAGGTGAGTGCGGCTACCGCGTCCCTGACGACCCTCAAAGTTACGGTTACTGGTCGAGGCGCAGCGATCACCGGCCTCCAGTCTGTCATCGTTCATCGCCAAACACATGGAGCAGCCCGGCAGACGCCATTCAAACCCGGCGTCGATGAAGATCTTATCCAGGCCTTCCGCCTCCGCCTGCTCCTTCACCAAGCCTGAGCCCGGCACCACAATAGCCGTAACACCTGCCGCCACCTTGCGTCCCTTGGCCTGCAGGGCCGCCGAGCGCAGATCTTCGATGCGCGAATTGGTACAGGAGCCGATAAACACCTTGTTGATGCTCACATCTGTCATCTGAGTGCCAGGGGTGAGCGCCACATAGTCCAGCGCCTTCTCGATACTCGCCTTCACCGTCGGGTTTGTCTCATCCTCTGGGTTAGGCACACACTGATCGATCGCCACCACCTGGCCTGGGTTAGTGCCCCAAGTCAGCTGAGGCGCGATATCGCTCGCCTCTAGCACCACATGGGCATCGAACACGGCATCCTCGTCAGACTTCAGCGCCTGCCAGGCGGCAACCGCCTGCTGCCAAGCTTCGCCCTTAGGCGCAAATTCACGGCCTTCTAGGTAATCAATGGTGGTCTGATCCGGCGCTATCATGCCCGCCTTGGCGCCCATCTCGATCGCCATGTTACAGACGGTCATGCGCCCTTCCATCGACAGGGCGGCAATCGCCTCGCCGCAGAACTCCACCACATAACCCGTGCCGCCATCCATGCCTATCTTGCCTATGATGGCCAGCACGATATCTTTGGCGGTGATCCCATCGGCCACCTGGCCGCGCACCTCGATCTTCATGGTCTTGGCTTTCAGCTGGCGCAAGGTTTGGGTGGCCATCACATGCTCCACCTCTGAGGTGCCGATGCCGAAGGCCAAGGCGCCGAAGGCGCCATGGGTTGCCGTGTGCGAGTCGCCGCACACAATCACAGTGCCCGGCAGAGTGATGCCAAGCTCGGGGCCCATCACATGGACAATCCCCTGATTCTTATGATGAATATCGTATAAACGCACACCAAACTCTTTACAGTTTTGTGCCAGCGTCTCCACCTGAGTGCGCGCCATGGGGCTGAGTGCATCCAGGCTGGCGCTCTTGGTCGAGGTGTTGTGATCCATGGTGGCGAAGGTCTTCTCTGGCGCCCTTAATTTACGGCCGGCGACTTTCAAGCCGCTGAAGGCTTGAGGCGAGGTCACCTCATGCACCAGATGGCGATCCACATAGATAAGCGGCGCCTCCCCTTCGGGGGCGGCTACGATATGACTGTCCCATACCTTTTCATACAGTGTCTTCGCCATTAGTTTGCCTCTCTGACTGCTTGGGCAATATAGTCGCCCATCTCGCGGGTTGATTTTGCCTTGTCACGCTGATCTGCGGGCAAGAGTTCTCCAGTTAGATAGCCATCGCTCAATGCCTTGGCGACCGCATCTTCAATCGCCTTAGCCGCCGCTTCTTCTTTGAGGCTGTGGCGCAAAAGCAGCGCTGCAGACAGGATCTGCGCTATCGGGTTGGCGATGCCTTTACCTGCGATATCTGGCGCGCTGCCGCCTGCGGGTTCATACAGACCAAAGCCATCGCTGTTGAGACTCACCGAAGAGAGCAAACCCATGGAGCCGGTCAACATGGCGATCTCATCTGAGATGATGTCGCCAAACAGGTTAGAGCAGAGCATCACATCGAAATCGAAGGGGCGACGCAGCAGCTGCATGGTGGCGTTGTCGATATAGATATGCTCGAGCTCCACATCGGGAAACTCCTTGGCCACCTCTTCGACCACTTCACGCCACAACACAGAGCAGGCCAGGACGTTGGCCTTATCCACAGAGGTTACCTTCTTGCGACGGCCTCGGGCGGCCTCGAAGGCGATCTTGGCGATACGGCGCACCTCGCGGCGACTATAACGCATGGTGTCGAACGCCTCTTCCTGCTCGCCCTCACCCTGACGCCCTTTGGGCTTACCGAAGTAGATGCCACCGGTCAGCTCGCGCACGCACAGCACGTCGAAGCCCTGGGCCGAGATGTCGCTACGCAGCGGCGACATATGCTCCAGGCCGACGTGTAGCTTGGCCGGACGCATGTTACAAAACAGCTCGAAGTGTCCCCGTAGCGGCAGTAAGGCGCCACGCTCTGGCTGATCGTTTGGGGGTAGATGCTCCCACTTAGGGCCACCTACCGAGCCGAACAAGATAGCGTCGGCCGCCTCGCAGCCCTTCAGGGTCGACTCGGGTAGCGGACAACCATGATTATCGATGGCCGCGCCGCCCACATCATATTCGCTATACTCGATATCCAACGAGAAACGCTCTTCCACCGCCTTAAGCACCTTGCGTGCTTCGACCATAACCTCGGGGCCGATCCCATCACCGGCCAATACCGCGACTTGATAACTCATACCTCAAGTGACTCCCTGCAATTAATTGTCTTTATGCTGTTTAATTCGAAATTGGTTATACGCCGCCTAACTCGGTACGCGCCTGTTTTAACTTATGCTTGTTCTCGGCCACCTTGTCCGCGCGCCAGGTCAGATTCATCACGTGGATCAGCGCCGCTGCCGAGGCCTCGACCACATCGGTCGCCAGGCCCACACCATGGAAGCTCTGATCATGATACTTGGCGGTGATATCCACCTGTCCCAGGGCATCTTGCCCTTGGCCCTTGGCGCTAAGCTGATAGCTGCTGATGTTGATCTCACAGCCGCTGGCGCGGGCAATCGCCTTGTAGGCCGCATCGACCGGGCCGTTACCCGTTGCCGCCTCTGTTACCGCCTTGCCGTCTATGCTTAGGGTCACTGTGGCGGTGGCCTGTCCCTGAGTCGAATCTGAGTGCACCACCAGCTGCTGCAAGCCATAGTGGTTTTCATCTTCTGCCTGAGCCTCTACATATACCAAGGCCTCCAGGTCATAGTCGAACACCTGCCCCTTCTTGTCAGCCAGCTTCAGGAAGGCCTCATACAGGGTGTCCATGTCATAATCTTGCTCGCCATAGCCCATCTCTTCCATACGATGTTTGATCACGTGGCGGCCGGAGCGAGAGGTCATGTTCAGGTTGTTGCGGTTCAGACCAATACTCTCTGGCGTCATGATTTCATAGGTGTTTTGCGACTTCAGCACGCCGTCCTGATGGATACCCGAGGAGTGGGTAAAGGCGTTGGCGCCGACGATCGCCTTGTTGGCCTGTACCGGCATGTTGCACAGCTGGCTCACCAGATTAGAGGTGCGATGGATCTCTTTGGCGTTGATCCCCGTCTCTAGCCCCAGGCTGGCCTTGCGGGTGGCGATGATCATGGCGATCTCTTCCAGGGAGCAGTTACCGGCGCGCTCGCCGATACCGTTGACGGTACACTCGATCTGACGTGCCCCGTGCTGCACCGCAGTGATAGAGTTCGCCACAGACAAGCCCAAATCGTCGTGACAGTGCACTGAGATCACCGCCTGATCGATATTCGGTACCCTGTCGAACAGGTTTTGAATGATGCCGCCAAATTCGCTCGGCACTGTGTAGCCAACGGTGTCGGGAATGTTAATGGTCTTGGCACCCGCCTTGATGGCGGCCTCGACCATGCGGCACAGGTTATCTATTGGGGTACGACCGGCATCTTCACAGGAGAACTCCACATCATCGGTGAAGCGGCGGGCATATTTCACCGCGCCAACCGCCATGTCCAACACCTGATCGAAGGAGCGCTTAAGCTTGCTCTCCACGTGTATGGTCGAGGTCGAGATAAAGGTATGGATACGGAACTGTTCTGCCACCGACAAGGACTGAGCCGCGGCGTCGATATCTTTCTCAAGCGCCCTGGCAAGCGCACAGACCCGGCTATTCTTTATGGTACGGGCAATGGTCTGCACCGACTCGAAATCCCCCGGCGATGAGACGGGAAACCCCACCTCCATGACATCCACTCCCAGACGCTCGAGTGACAGTGCTATCTGTAGCTTTTCCTTAACCGTTAAACTCGCCGCTAATGCTTGCTCACCATCTCGTAAGGTCGTATCAAATATTATCACTCGGTTAGACATCTGGTTTCTCCATGGTACGTCTAGGCTCTAATTTTGGGTGTTCGTCGAATCCATAAACAAAAAAACCCCGCGTTGTTGGGCGCGGGGTTTATGAATGCTGAATGTGTTATTAAGCGTGCAACACTACATTCTCCGCGCAGGACCTGCGAGAATGAGAATAAGGAGGCTGAGGAGTGCACGGTTAATAGTCGTCATTGTATTCAGTAAAAGTAATTAATTATTCGTTTCGCTTCGAAAGATTGATTAATATTTAACGTGTGTCTGTTCAATAGTCAACCCCATATTTTTCATGTTTGCCACATTAGACCAGATAAAAATCTTGATTAACTGCGCAAATCTAACCATTTATTTGCTCACAAGAGTGACTAAGTGATTAAATTCAGCATACTAGGTCATTTGCCGAGCAATCCCTCTGATTCCAATCGCAGGCGCTATTTTTTATGCAATTGCTGATGAAAAATCAGTATAATGCCGCCAAAGGAAACAGAAACAGCACACTCGTTCCGGAGCTTTTAAAAATGGATTTTCGTCTCATAGTGTTAAGTCTCAGCTTCTGGCTGATCCCAGCTTATGGGGACACTATGACAGAGTTAGATGAGTTGGCCCAAACCGTCTACCAATATCCCAACAAGACACTGACCCAGATCTCGGCGCTGGAACAACGCCTGGATCAGGAAGCCACGTCTGAAGAAAATCGTCTGCGCCTCTCGCTGCTCAAGTGCGAGGCCTTTGTGCAGCTGGGCGAAAACGAGGCCGCCATCAACCTGGGCCGCATGAGTGAGGCCAAGGCCAAGTCGCTCAAGCTCAATCAGCTCAGCCCCTATTTTCTCAACTGTATGGCCGCGGCCTATATCGATTATGGCGACCTCAGACAGGCGCTGACCCTGCTAGATTCCGCCATCTACCTCTCTCGCGAGCAGCAACAGCCCCAGTCCTTAGTCAACGGCCTGATGCTGCGCGGCAAGATAGATACCCATATCGAGAGCCAGAGCAGCGCGCTGGAAGATCTACGCCTGGCCCAAGATATCTACCCGGACACCGAGAAGCAGAGACCTCAATGGCTCACCCCGCCGAGGCCCTATGTGCAACTGGCCATGGCCGAACTGCTGAGAACCAAGGGACTCTACAACCAGGCGTTCAACAATGCCAAGGGCGCCCTGGATAGCGAGCAAACCACGGGAAAGGTGAGGCTAACTGTGCTGCTCACCCTGGCCAAGATCGCCCACTACAACCAAGAGGTGAAGTTCAGGGACGATATGGTACTCGAGGCTAAGATCCTGCTACCCGAACTTGCCACGGCGACCGAGCTGGCCGAGAGTTACACCCAGCTGGCGGAAATTGAATTTTTACGGGGAAATGATAAGAGCGCCATTCAGCTGATCAATATCGCCCTCAACACCTTCGACAAGCAGAAGAAGATCAACGACAGCCTGAGAGCCAATCGTCTACTGGCCAATATTCAATTGGCGAACGGCGAGCAGGCCCTGGGAACAGAGCTGATGCAGAAGGCGATCGCCATCGGCGAGCGCACCAATCAGTTTGACGAGCTCGTCTATTGCTACGGCATCCTGAGTCGCTACTTTGCCGACATAGGCCAATACAAGGACGCCTATCAGTATCAGCTGAAACGCTTCGAGATGGCCCAGCGCAGCTATGAGTTTCTTAAAGATACCCGACTGCTGCAGATCAAGGCCCAGCTGGGGCGCTATCAGCAGCTGGCCCAGGACAATCAGCCTAAGCCCATCAAGCTCGATGCCCACATCAGCGACAGCTATGGTCTTATCGGCATACTGGTGCTCTTCCTGCTGCTGACGCTGTTTATTCTGCTCAACCGTATCAGAATGCCTAAGACGCCGCTGCAGGTAAGCCAGAGAGATGAGCCGATGAGCACCCAGGAGAAGATGGAGGCCCTGCTGACCAGCGCCAAGCAGATAGGTTTTCCTATCACCATCTTGCTGATCAATCCCAGCCATCTGGCCAAGGCCGATGTCGACAGGCTACTGACCCGTTTGTCACAGAAGATCCGCCAGCAGGATATCTTGCTGAGCACCAGCGCCGATCAGATATTGATCATGCTGCCCTTCACCTCGCTGGCGGGCGCCCAGCTTATCGCCCGCCAGCTGAGCGCCATCATAGAGCCGCTACAAAACGGCGCCCGGGTTAACATGGGGATGGCGGTGATGCAGCATCACGACACCCTCTCCTCCTTGGTTAAAAGGGCCAGTGTCGATCAACTGAGTAAGTACAGCGGTCAGCAGGCACACTAAGTCTGGTAGCAAATACAATAAGCCTGATAGCAAGCAGCGCCAGAATATACAGAATCTTGGTAAGCCGAGTCTTAGTTAGCGAAATATTAGCTAGCTACGGGCGAGATAGTCGTTGATCTCGTCGAGAAACTCGCCGCCGAAACGATTCAGCTTGGTCTCGCCCACGCCGTTCACCGCCAGCATCTCGCCAGGACTCGTCGGCAGCATGGCCGCCATCTCCGCCAGCGTGGCGTCGTTAAACACCAGATAGGGCGGCACATCCAACTCTTCTGCCAGGCTGCGACGCAGCTGCTTCAGACGGGCAAACAACTTTCTGTCGTAGTTAATTGGCGCCCGGCTACTGCTGCGACGCTTCACATGTGTGGTGATGCTGATACGCGGCTCGGCGAGCTGCAACGGCACCTCCCCCTTAAGCACGGCCCGCGCCTGAGGATTGAGCTTGATGGCCGAGCCTCTGGTGATATCCTGGCTGGCGAAACCCAGATGGATGATCTGACGTATGATACTGAGCCAGAACTCATGGCTCTTCTCCTTGCCTATGCCCCAGGTCGACAGCTTGTCGTGGCCACGGTCGACCACAGAGGCCGCCTTGGAGCCGCGCAGCACCTCTATAAGATGGTTTACACCAAACTTCTGCTGTAGACGGAAGATGCAGGAGAGCACCTTCTGGGCATCCTCGACGCCATCGTACCGCTTGGGTGGGTCCAGGCAAATATCACAGTTACCGCAGGGCTCGGACGCACTCTCGTCGAAGTAGTGCAGCAGCACCTGACGGCGACAGGTTTGCGCCTCGGCAAAGGCCGCCATGGTATTGAGCTTATGGTGTTCCACCTGTTGCTGAGGACCCGGCTCCTGCTGCTCGATGAGATGGCGCACCCGGCCGATATCGGCGGGATCGAACAGCATAAAAGCCTCGGCATCCAGGCCATCACGGCCGGCACGGCCTGTCTCCTGGTAATAGGCCTCGACGCTCTTGGGAATATCGTAATGCACCACGAAGCGCACGTTGGACTTGTTGATCCCCATGCCAAAAGCCACGGTGGCTACCACGATATCTAATTGATCTTTGAGGAAACGCTCCTGAATATCGGCGCGCTCTTCCTGGGTCTTGCCCGCGTGATAAGCATCGGCATGATAGCCCTGCATACGCAGACGCTCGGCCACCTCATCCACCCGGCGACGACTGCTACAGTAGATGATGCCACTGTTGCCATTCTGCGCCTGAATAAACTGCCTGAGCTGATTGGCGGCGTTGAGCTTCTCCGCCACCGTATAACGAATGTTGGGGCGGTCGAAGCTGGTGAGTAGCTCAAAGGGCGCTATGCCCAGTCGCTGGCAGATATCCTCCCGCGTCGCCTTGTCGGCGGTGGCCGTCAGCGCCATCATGGGCACCCGAGGAAACAGCTGCTTTAGCTGACCCAGGGCCGCATATTCGGGGCGGAAGTCGTGCCCCCACTGGGAGATACAGTGAGCCTCGTCGATGGCAAACAGGGAGAGCGGCAGGTTGTGCAGACGCTCGATAAAGCTGTCGGTCAGCAGGCGCTCGGGTGATACATACAACAGCTTGAGCTCGCCGTTATGCAGCTGGCGATAGATGGTCATCGCCTCTTCCCGCGACTGCGACGAGTTGAGGTAAGCTGCGGCGACGCCCATCTGTTTCAAACTATCGACCTGATCTTTCATCAGAGAGATCAGCGGCGACACCACCAGAGTCAGCCCGGGTAAGACGAGTGCCGGCAGCTGATAACACAGGCTCTTACCGCCGCCGGTAGGCATGATCACCAGAGCATCCTGGCCGCCACAGACCTGCTCTATCACCTCACGTTGACCCGTCCTGAAAGTGCGATAGCCAAACACCGTCTGCAGGCAGGCGGCGAGCGGATCGCTATCGGTCACGTCGGGAGAAGTTAAGGCTAAGTCCATGGCGCTCAGTAATCATTAATTTGGCCGCTTATTCTAATCAAGCTGGCTCGGCTTGTCTCATCTATCCGAGTATTAATTACCCCTCGCCCCCCATCGACTGATGAAATTTTATCCGCAGGCTTGCCTCGCGCCGTGCATTAGCGATAGATTAAATGCTCTAACCATTAGGTTGACTAATGCTCAAACTTAACCCGCTTGTACCCAGCAAGCAGTGTAGGACAAAACAAGGAGTGCCCCTATGACGACGCCCATACAAGCGCAGACCCTGGCCAGCGTAGCCGAGATCTTCGATACCAAGGTGCCCTTTCATAACCTCTTGGGGATGGATATCAAGCGTTACGACCTGCAGGGCGTCGAGGTCGAGGTGAAGATGAAGAAAGACCTCATAGGCAACATTCATCAGCAGATCCTCCACGGCGGCGTGACCGCTACCGTGCTGGATGTGGTGGGCGGCCTGACGGCCTTCTCTGGCCTGGTGGCTAGCCGGGACGACTGGTGTTTAGAAGATCTGCAGCAGCGCCTAAAAACCTTAGGCACCATAGATCTGCGTATCGATTATCTCAGGCCGGGGCGCGGTGAGATCTTTACCGGCACAGGCACAGTGATCAGGGCGGGTAACCGGGTCTCCGTCTGCCGCATGGAGCTACACAACGAGAAGGGCTCGCATATTGCCTTCGGTACTGGCACCTACATGGTGGGCTAGCCAGCTAATCCCCCTATAAATTACCGCCAATTTAGTGAGACGCGCTGACAAGAGACTGCTCCAGCGCGAGGCGCGAAAAGAATGCTTATGGCCGCTTGAGTCACGCGGCTTAGGCGCCTACAATGCCACTCCCGCACTTTTTCTAAATCCTAAGCTATGGCCGATATTGAGTATCGTAAAGGGGTAGCGCTCGCCATCTGCGCCTACTGCCTCTGGGGCTTTGCTCCCCTCTATTTTAAGCTGCTAAACCATGTGTCGGCGACCGAGATCCTGCTGCATCGCGTGATCTGGTCCTTCGTCTTCATGCTGATCTTGATGCAATTTATCGGTGGTTTCGCCAAGCTGCGCGCCCTGTTCCGGCAGCCCAAACAGCTTGGCGTGTTAGCTATCACCTCGGTTCTGATCGCCGGTAACTGGCTGTTGTTCATCTGGGCGATCAACAATGATCATATGCTCGATGCCAGCCTGGGCTACTTTATCAACCCTTTGGTCAATGTGCTGCTGGGCATGGTGTTCCTGCAGGAACGTCTGCGTAAACTGCAGTGGGCCGCCGTCTCTTTGGCCTGTGCCGGCGTACTTATCCAATTGATCTCTTTCGGCTCGATTCCTGTGGTGTCCCTGGGGCTTGCCGCCTCGTTCGGCATCTATGGTTTGCTGCGCAAGAAGGTCAATGTCGACGCCAAAACGGGACTGCTGGTCGAAACAGCCATCTTAGTGCCTGTGGCCCTGCTCTATCTGGCAATGAATCTCGATGGCACCAGCATCCTGGAAAACAGCTGGCAGATGAACCTGCTGTTGATGGCCGCCGGGATAGTCACCTCTATTCCCCTGCTCTGCTTTGCTGGCGCCGCCACACGTATCCCATTGTCTATGCTTGGCTTCTTCCAATATATTGGCCCCAGCATCATGTTTATCATGGCCGTCAGCCTGTTTAACGAGCCCTTCGATCTCGAAAAGGGGATCACCTTCGCCTTCATCTGGAGCGCCCTGGTGATCTTTACCCTGGACTTGGCGTTAAAGAGTCGGCGTAAGCAGGCTGGCTAACAAGGCCTCCGGCTGCTCCAGACTCAAGATCAACAGATAGCCCTCGGTCGTCGGCAAAACCAATACCTGGCCGTCGCCGGTGACCGACAGTAGGGCCTTATCTGTTCTGTCGCTGGCATCTGCCAGCTTAAACCACCCCAGCGAATAACCCGGCATGCCCACACCGTTGCTGCGATAGCTTAGTTTAGGCGCGTCATCTTCTCCCAAGCTGACGATTTTAGCCTCAGCCGGCACCAGGCTTTGACGCGGTAACTCGACCCGGTAGAGGGGAATATCCACCAGCATAGTGCTTAAAGTAAGGCGAACGCTGGTATCATGGGCCTTGTAGAACACCCAGGAGAGCAGGCCCAATACGGCGATCACCATCCCAGCAGAGGCATATTTCGCCTTCTTAGGTAAGGGCTTCACCATCAGCAGCACTAGCACCAAGGCAACACCCAGCAGCATAGACAGGAAGATCCCGCTGGTTGCCGAATCTAAGGTTGTGAGTTGAAAGACTTGAGTATCCATCTCTAAATATCCTCTTGAAACATTTGGGCATGCAAGCAGATCATCCCTGAACCCAACCCTAACATGAACCGATAACTTGAGTGTGGTACTCTCGACATATTATGTCAAGAGTCGTTACTGTGAGTTAACTTGGACACACAAAAAGACCACCCCAAGGGTGGCCTCTTTCATCGGACGCGTTTAGCGTTATTGAAGATCTAAGGCGAGAATCTTCGACTTGCGCTGATAGTTATACAGCTGCTTCTTCTTGTTTGGCAGGGCATCGACCTCGACGATCTGGAAGCCATGCTCGAGGAACCAGTGAATGCTGCGGGTCGTCAGCGCAAACAGGCGAGCATAACCACGCACCTTGGCCTGACCTATGATGTTCTTCAGCAAGATGCTGCCGCGGTCGGCATCACGATAATCGGGATGCACCACCAGGCAGGCAAACTCTCCGGCATTGTCCTCCTCGAAGGGATAGAGGGCGGCACAGCCGATCACCAAACCATCACGCTCGATCAGCATAAACTGCTCTATCTCCATCTCCAGCTGCTCACGGGAGCGGCGCACCAAGACCCCAGCCTGCTCCAGCGGGCGAATGAGATCCAAGACACCACCGATATCGGCAATGGTAGCCCTGCGCAGGCGCTCGGCGCTCTCGGTCACTATCTGGGTACCAATACCGTCGCGGGAGAACAGCTCTTGCAAAAGGGCGCCGTCATCGAGATAGCTGACGAAGTGGCAGCGGGCCACGCCGTTACGACAGGCGTCTATGCTGGCCTGTAAGAAGGCCCGTGTGCCCACACACCAATTGTCTTCATCGGTCAGCTCAGACAAGATGCGCTGAGCATCGGTAGGCATCAGCTCGGCGATCACCTCGCCGTTACTGTCGAGTATCCCCTCCTTAGCGCTGAAGCCTATCATCTTGTCGGCCTTGAGCTTCACCGCGATCTGGGTCGCGACCTCTTCGGCGGTCAGGTTAAAACACTCGCCGGTCACCGAGGCCGCTACCGGCCCCAGGAGCACTATACCGTGGTTGTCCAGTTGACGTCTGAGGCCCGCCACATCTATGCGTCTCACCTTGCCACTCAGGCAGTAGTCGACGCCGTTATCCACTCCTAAGGGCTGGGCTATCACGAAGTTACCGCTAACCACGTTGATCTGCGCCCCTTGCATCGGGGTATTGCTCAGGCTCATCGACAGGCGCGCGGTAATGTCCAGCTGCAGACCGCCCACCACCTGCTTGATCACTCGGAAGGACTCTTCATCGCTGATGCGCACCCCGTTGTAATACTCAGGGGAGAGATTATGCGCGGCCAGGGCCTCATCGATTTGCGGCCTGGCACCATGCACCAGAACTATCTTGATCCCCAGGCTGTGAAGCAGGGCGATATCGTTGATGATGGAGCGAAACTGACTCTGCGCCAGCGCCTCACCGCCCAACATGACCACAAATGTCTTGCCCCTGTGTGCATTCACATAGGAAGCAGAATGACGAAAACCCTCGACTAACTCAGTAGTGCGCACCCGCGTAACCTCAACAATAAATATGTGACAATATCATCACCAGACGAATAACAAGCCAATTTTATTGCATTTAAATTCACATTAAAAGCATTTGTTGTCATCGGAAGTGATATTTTTTCATCACAACGAGACAATCTGATTAAGCATAGCAGAACAGATTAAGATCAGAGGCTTAGGTAGAGATCAGAATCCGCAGACGCGCAGGGCTATCGACTGGGAATTTATCTAAAGAATTGGAGAGAGCTGGCCAAGCCATGGGGATATATTTAGGGCAAAAAAAAAGCCCCTGCAATGAGGAGCTTTTTCCCAAAAAACGTGAATCAAGAATTACTTGATTTTCGCTTCTTTGTAGATAACGTGCTGACGGATAACGGGATCAAATTTCTTGATCTCCATCTTTTCAGGCATGTTACGCTTGTTTTTCTCAGTCGTGTAGAAGTGACCTGTTTTAGCGCTAGAAACTAGCTTGATCTTCTCACGGTTACCTTTAGCTTTAGCCATGGTTTATTACACCTTCTCGCCGCGGGCACGAAGTTCAGCAACAACAACTTCGATACCTTTCTTATCGATAATACGCATACCTTTAGTAGATACACGTAGCTGTACGAAACGCTTTTCGTCTTCTAACCAGAAACGGTGGTTCTGTAGGTTAGGTAAAAAACGACGACGAGTCGCGTTCTTAGCGTGCGAACGGTTGTTACCAACCATCGGCTTCTTGCCAGTAACTTGGCATACTCTTGACATGTCAATCTTCTCCAAAAACAATTTAACGCTCGAGCATTAATGTACCTCGAATATGGCCGTCGCCCGAGGCACACAAAGAGGGCGCATTTTATACAGGATCTAAAATCAAAGATCAAGGGATATTCAATCTATCCATCCCCTCTCTGCAAACGAAACTATCTCACGATCGCCCACAACCATATGGTCTAGCAGCGAAACATCTATAGTCGCCAACGCGTATTTCAATCGCTCAGTAATTCGCCGATCAGCATGACTGGGCTCAGCCACCCCCGAGGGATGGTTGTGGCACACAATTACCGCTGCGGCTTTTTTCTCAAGCACTAGGCTTACCACTTCTCGCGGATAAACCGAGGCTGAATCTATGGTGCCACGGAACAATTCGACGAACTGAATCACCCTATGCTGACTATCGAGCAATAAGATGGCAAACACTTCGTAGGCACGATCCGCCAATTGTCTCATTAAATAGTCCCGAGTTAAATCAGGATCTGACAAAATCTTTCCTCTTTGTAGATTTTCTTGCGCGATCCGCTTGCTTAACTCGATGGCAGCCTGCAATTGGGCATACTTTACCGGACCGATCCCCTGAATATCACACAGCTCACTCAAGGAGGCGCTAAAGAGCGCCCTGAGGCCACCGAAATGGGTTAACATGACTCTGGCCAGGGACACGGCGCTTTGTCCCTTAAGGCCGTTTCTGAGCAGCACCGCGAGCAACTCGGCATCGGAGAGTTGAGCGACACCGCTACGCAGCAGTTTTTCTCTGGGCCCCTCTCCCTGAGGCCAATCTTTGATTGCCATAAACACTCCTTGTCTCGGCGCCATCTGCACACCTAGGCTTTAGAGTATGGTCTAGTTTTTAAAAACTTGTATCCTCAACCTCAGCAGGATTGTGGTATGGTTAGCGGGCAAAATTAAACGCGATTAGTGATCAACATGAGTCTAACCAATAAAAAGATATTGCTGGGAATTGGCGGCGGCATTGCTGCCTATAAGTCTGCCGATCTGGTCCGCCGCCTGAAAGAACGCGGCGCAGATGTGCGTGTCGTCATGAGCCAAAGCGCGCAGGAATTTATCACGCCGCTGACCCTGCAGGCGCTATCGGGCCATCCCATTGCCACCGACCTGTTAGACCCGGCGGCCGAAGCCGCCATGGGGCATATAGAACTCGCCCGTTGGGCCGACTTAGTGTTAATCGCCCCGGCAACCGCCAACCTGATCGCCCGCATCAATGCCGGCATGGCCGATGAGTTGATCACCACCACCTGCCTGGCCACAGAAGCGCCTGTAGTGCTCTGCCCGGCGATGAATCAGCAGATGTATCGCAACGTCGCCACCCAGGACAATCTGGATAACCTGAGAAAGCGCGGCCTCACCATCTGGGGACCGGCTTCGGGTAGCCAGGCCTGTGGCGAAGTTGGCCCAGGCCGCATGGAGGAGCCCCTGGTGATCGCCGAGCGCGTCGAACACTTCTTTGCGCCGAAGCTGCTTCAGGGAATATCGATACTGCTGACGGCGGGCCCGACCCGCGAGGCGATCGATCCCGTGCGTTACATCTCTAACCACAGCTCGGGCAAGATGGGCTTTGCCCTGGCACGCGCGGCGGCCGAGATGGGCGCCAAGGTGACGCTGGTCTCCGGGCCGGTTAATATCGAGACGCCGATGAATGTCAATCGCCTCAACGTCGCCTCGACCCAGGAGATGCTCGACGCCGTGATGCAGCAGGTACACCACAGCGATATCTTTATCGGCTGCGCCGCGGTCTGCGACTATCGCACCGCGGATATTGCCGACGAGAAAATTAAGAAATCTGCCACAGAGATGTCACTTGCGCTTGTACGCAATCCTGATATCTTAGCCACGGTCGCGGCCCATGAGGTACGTCCATTCACGGTAGGATTTGCCGCCGAGACCCAGGATGTAGACCATTACGCCAAAGACAAGTTGACCCGCAAGAAACTGGATATGATCGCCGCCAATGACGTATCCGACCCGGCCATCGGCTTTAACAGCGATAGCAATGCCTTGAAGGTCTTCTGGCAAGGAGGCGAGCACGCCCTGCCCGCCACAGATAAATACACCCTGGCGAAACAACTACTCACCTTAATCGCACAGCAGATGAAGACAGCATGAAGACGCCCATAGAACTCAAGATCCTCGATTCTCGCATCGGCTCACAGTTTCCGCTTCCCGCCTACGCGACACCGGGCAGTGCAGGGATGGATCTGCGTGCCATGATAGAGACCACCATGGTGATTCAGCCGGGCGAAACCCAGCTAATCCCAACCGGGATTGCCGTGCATGTGGCAGATCCCAGCCTGGCGGCCGTCATCCTGCCGCGCTCAGGCATGGGCCACAAACATGGCATAGTGCTGGGCAACCTAGTCGGTCTTATCGACTCTGACTATCAGGGCCCCCTGATGGTCTCTTGCTGGAACCGCAGCAGCGAGCCCTTCACCTTGGAGATTGGCGATCGCCTGGCACAACTCGTGTTTGTGCCTGTGGTACAAGCCGAATTTAAATTGGTCGACGAATTCGACACCTCAGATCGAGGCGAAGGCGGTTTCGGCCACTCAGGTACTCGATAATTAGGTACCTATTAGCCAAATTCTCGATAACACGGCACTCAATCCTCGACACGCCGCATAGAATAATTAGAGAGTCATGGGCAGCGCCTGCCCATCGGCTCCTGTAGTAATTAAGTAAAGGATACTTAGATGGCTGCAAGCCCTAAAATCAACCGACGCGAACATATTCTTCAATGTCTGGCCACCATGCTAGAAACAAGTCCCGGCCAACGAATCACCACGGCAAAACTTGCCGCTGAGGTGGGCGTGTCTGAGGCGGCGCTTTATCGCCACTTTCCCAGCAAGGCGAGAATGTTCGAGGGGCTAATCGACTTTATCGAAGAGTCACTGTTGTCGCGCATCAATCTCATCATGGATGAAGAGAAAGACACCATGAGACGCTGTCAGTTGCTGCTGCAACTCTTGCTGGTATTTGCCGAGCGCAACCCAGGGATCTCCCGCGTACTCAACGGCGACGCCCTATTGGGAGAGAATGAGCGACTGCGTAACCGTACCGGCCAGATCTTCTCCAAAGTTGAGACTCACCTGAAACAGATCCTCAGAGAGAAGACTCTCAGAGAAGGCAAAGGCTTTAACCTGGACGAGGCAATCCTGGCTAACCTGCTGCTGGCCGTGGCCGAAGGCCGCATCGCCCAATTCGTGCGCAGCGACTTCAAAAACAAACCCACCGAACACTTTGCCGAGCAGTGGCAGTTTATTCAGCAGCAGCTACTTCAGAGTTAACTAATATCAATAAAAACAGCGACCTGTAATACACGGGTCGCCGTGTTTTTCTAGACAAAAGTATTGCACTCGTAAATCCATTGTTTTACCCTCATTGGCGCAACAACCCCACAAAAACTCTATAACAATTGTGCGTACAAGGATGTTATATGAAACTAATTCAGTCGTTTAGTTTAGCCTGCCTCTGCCTTATCAGTAGCCAAGCCACGGCTTCAAACAAAGATATTACCGAGCTTTTTAGCCGCTCAGCCGAATTTTCTAACGTGCAGATCTCCCCCGACGGAGACTACCTCAGCGCCATCACCTCCCACGAAGGTAAGCATATGCTGATGATTCTGGACGCCAAAACCAAGAAACCGACCAATGTGGTTCGCTTTCCGGACAACGCCCAGGTAGGGCAATACGTTTGGGTTAACAATGAGCGTGTCGTGCTGGCTAAGGAATACCTAAAAGGCTGGAGCGACCATCCCATCTATTATGGTGAGCTGATGGCTGTCAATGCCGATGGTTCTAAGCCAACCTATCTTTTCGGTTATAAAGGCGGTGAGCAACAAACGGGTTCTCGCATCAAGAAAAATACAGCGATACAAGCCACAGCCTATATTCTCGATCCTATGCCTGAAGATGATCGCTACATGCTCATCCAAGCGCTCCCTTGGGGTTCCGGCAGCGCAAACACAATGGAGAATCTTCAGCAGGTTTATAGAGTCGATGTCTACAAGGGAACACGTAGAAAAATTGCGACCTCACCTATCTCCTACGCTCGATTTCTGCCGGATCATGATGGCGAAGTTCGCTTTGTCAGTGGTACCCGCGACTACGTCAGTTCCCAGCTCTATTACCGCAAAGACGATGAATGGGTAGACACAGATAAGCTGAATTTAAATCTCGATGATATTACTCCTATCGCCTTCGGTGATGATGAGAACAGTGTCTATGTACTCGGCAGCGAAAACGGTAAACCTAAAGGGGTCTATTTAGTCGATATCAAGAACGGTAAAAAGCAGCTTATTAGCCAGGACAAGGTGGTCGATCCTAGCAATGTTTGGATCAACCGCGTCAACAAGCAACTCTACGCCGTAGAATATGAAAATGGCTATCCTACCTATGAGTTTGTCGATAATGATGAAAAACTGGCCACCACACTGAAACAGCTACTCACCGCACTGCCTGGCCATCAAGTTCATCTCGTCAGCCAGACCAACGACATGAGCAAACTGATCATCAAGGCTTTCAACGATAGAAATCCTGGCGACTACTACATATTCGATGCCACCAGCAAGAAACTTGAATATCTAGTCTCACAAAAGAAATGGTTAGATCCCGATAAGATGGCCGAGATGAAGCCAATAAGCTTCACCGCCAGAGACGGTAAAGTGATCAACGGTTATCTCACACTGCCCTATGGGAAAGAGGCTAAGAATCTGCCGCTCGTGGTCAATCCTCACGGCGGTCCTCATGGTCCAAGAGACTGGTGGGGCTTTGACGACCAAAACCAGTTGATCGCTAGTCAAGGCGCGGCCGTGCTGCAGGTAAACTTTCGCGGTTCGGGCGGCTATGGTAAAGCATTTGAGCATGCTGGCCACCAGAAATGGGGCTCGGAAATCCAGTACGATATTATCGATGCCACCAAACATGTCATCGAACAAGGCATAGTGGACAAAGAGCGAATCTGTATTGTCGGTGGCAGTTTCGGTGGATACTCGGCGCTACAAAGCCCAATCCTGGCACCGGATCTCTTTAAGTGCGCCATAGGCTTCGCCGGTGTCTATGATCTCGAGTTGATGTTCAGCGAAGGGGACGTACAGGGCCGCCGCGCGGGTGAGCGCTACCTGAAGCAGGTACTGGGTGAAAACCAAGCCATGCTTGAGCAGATGTCACCCAGCAAGAACGTCGATAAGCTTAAGGTCAACTTGCTGCTGGTGCACGGCGGTGAAGATGAGCGAGCGCCAATCGAACAGCTCGAAGCGCTTGAAGAGGGGCTCAAGAAACACAACTACCCTTATCAGAAACTGGTCATGGACGATGAGGGCCATGGCTTCTATAACGATGAACATAGGGCGAAATACTACCGCCAGATGATGAGCTTCCTCAAAGACAACCTTAAGCTCTAAACCCCATAAAAACCCCAAAAGCCGATTGCCACAATCGGCTTTTTTGTTAATCCCCTAGTAATTCTGGGTATAAATTACCCGCAATTCAGGGTATCCTCCCTGACCCGCCGCCCTATGTTTACTGGCGCCGGACAGGCTATAATGAATATCTTAAAGGTTAATTTGTTAAAAACATTAGTAAATTAACCTTACTGAATAGACCACTATCTGATGGTGGAGGACACGATGGCATTAAGTGAAGCAGCACAGCAGGTGCAAACTGCATTATTAGAGCGCGGTCTCGAGACGCCCATGGTCCCGTGCGGACTGAGCAGCGAGGCGCGCAAGGAAAAGATTGAGCACCATATGCGCGAGATCTTAACCTTAATGTCACTGGATCTGCGCGACGACAGCCTGGTCGAGACCCCTAAGCGTATCGCCAAGATGTATGTCGATGAGATCTTCTCGGGCCTGGATTACGAGAACTTCCCCAAGATCACGGTTATCGAAAACAAGATGGGCTTCGATGAGATGGTCAAGGTCAACGACATCAGCCTCACCAGCACCTGTGAGCACCACCTGGTGACCATAGACGGCGTAGCTACCGTGGCCTACCTGCCGCGCAAGAACATCATAGGCCTGTCTAAGATCAACCGTATCGTGCGCTTCTTTGCCCAGCGCCCACAGGTGCAGGAGCGCCTGACACAACAGGTTTTGGTGGCGCTGCAGACACTGCTTGAGACAAAAGATGTGGCAGTCAAGATGGATGCGGTGCACTACTGCGTTAAATCCCGCGGCGTGATGGACTCTACCAGCACCACAACCACCACGGCCCTGGGCGGCATCTTCAAGTCGAATCCGGCCACCCGCGCCGAGTTCCTGAGTAATTAAACCATGTTGGTTTAAGCATATTCCGCCCAATAAAAAACGCTGCCTAGGCAGCGTTTTTTTGTATCACAACAATTGGTACCGATTAGATACCGTATTGGTCGCGATAGGCGCTCACCGCTGCCAACTGCGCTTCCATGCCTGGTTTTTCCGACAGGTAGTTGATCAGATCTTCCAGCTTGATGATAGAGACGATATTGCAGCCGAAATCGCGCTCGACTTCCTGGATTGCCGACAGCTCGCCCTTGCCTTTCTCCTGACGATCCAGCGCAATCAACACACCCGCCAACTCGGCATTGTGGGCCTCGATAATCTCCATAGATTCGCGAATCGCGGTACCAGCGGTGATCACATCGTCCACCAGCATCACACGGCCCTTAAGCTCGCTGCCCACCAGACTGCCACCCTCGCCGTGATCTTTCTTCTCCTTACGGTTAAAGCAGTAAGGCATGTCGATATCATGGTGATCGCACAGAGCCACCGCCGTGGTGGTCGCAATAGGGATACCCTTGTAGGCAGGGCCGAACAGCAGGTCATATTCGATACCCGAATCCACCAGCGCCGCCGCATAGAAGCGACCCAGACGCGCCAGATCACGCCCGGTATTAAACAGGCCAGCATTAAAGAAGTAAGGGCTAGTGCGGCCTGACTTTAACGTAAATTCGCCAAAACGTAATACCTGACGCTCAAGGGCAAACTCAATAAACTCACGTTGATAGGCTTTCACAATCTCTCCTTTTTAAAATGTAGGGGTACGCTCAATTCGATTTAAAAAAAGGACCCCGTAGGGTCCTGATCAACAAAATAATGATTAACTCAATGCCGCCTTCTGCACATCGACGATCTCGCGAATGCCGTGCTTGGCCAGATCCAGCAGACTCAGCAGCTCTTCATGGCTAAAGGGTTCGCCCTCGGCTGTACCCTGAATCTCGATGATTTTACCTGTCTCTGTCATCACCACGTTCATATCGGTCTCTGCGGCGCTATCTTCCACATACTCGAGATCGCAGATAGGCTCGCCCTTGTAGATGCCTACACTCACGGCGGCAATCAAAAACTTAAGTGGGTTGGTCTTGATCAGTCCCTTACCACGGGCCCAGTTAAGCGCGTCAACCAGCGCCACACAGGCACCGGTAATGGCTGCAGTGCGGGTGCCACCATCGGCCTGGATCACGTCACAGTCGATGACGATAGTGTTTTCACCCAGTGCCTTCATATCTACCGCGGCGCGCAGAGCACGGCCGATAAGACGCTGAATCTCCTGGGTACGTCCAGACTGTTTACCACGGGCAGCCTCGCGATCCATACGGCTGTGGGTCGAGCGTGGCAGCATGCCATATTCGGCGGTTACCCAACCTTGGCCCTGACCTTTCAGGAAACGTGGCACCCCTTCGGTGAAGCTCGCGGTGCACAGCACCTTAGTCTCGCCAAATTCGATTAATACAGAACCTTCTGCATGGGCTGTGAACTGTCGCGTAATGGTTACCGGACGAGATTGAGCTGGGGTTCTGTCACTTGGGCGCATTGGCATTTCCTGTTTGAAATAGAGATAAGCAGATTTGGCTGCATATTATAGGGGCTTGCGCGCTTCGATGCCATGTTAATCATGACCGAAAGCGTAAAGGGAGGAGAGTTTGCTTTAACCCTGCAACTCATCGGACTATAATCCAAGGTCACTAAATCGATTTAAACTATTGGAATTACCCATGATCCAAAGCATGACAGCCTATGCTCGCATCGAGCACAAAGCACAATGGGGCACCGCCTCCTGGGAGATCCGTTCGGTCAATCAACGTTACCTGGAAACCTACCTGCGACTGCCAGAACAGCTGCGCAGCCTAGAGCCTGTCCTCAGAGACCGTCTGCGTAAACGTTTAAATCGCGGCAAGATTGAGGTCAACCTACGTTACGATCTCGGTGAAGATAAAAATAGCGACCTACAGCTTAACCAAGCCTTGGCCAGTCAGATCATTCAGGCGGCCAACTGGGTCAAGCAGGAAGCCGGTCAAGGCGAGATCAACATTGTCGACGTGCTGCGCTGGCCAGGCGTGATGTCAGGCAGCGAGCAGGACATGGATGCCATAGGCAAAGAGCTACTCTCCGCCTTCGACAGCGCGGTCGATCAGTTCATCGAGGCCCGTGGTCGTGAGGGGGAAGCGATCAAGGCAATGCTGGAAACCCGCCTGCAGGCCATCGAGGAACAAGTAGCCATCGTTCGCGAGCACATGCCTACTGTGATGCAGTGGCAGCGCGACAAACTCACCAACCGTTTAGCCGAGATCCAGGGCGAACTGGATCCCGCCCGCCTGGAACAGGAGATGGTACTGCTGGCGCAGAAAATGGACGTCGCCGAAGAGATGGACAGACTCGACGCCCACGTCGCCGAGACCCGCCGCATCCTCAAGAAAGGCGGCGCCCAGGGCCGACGCCTAGACTTCATGATGCAGGAGTTCAACCGCGAGTCCAACACCCTGGCCTCCAAGTCTATCAGCTCAGAGGTCACCGCCGCCGCAGTAGAACTCAAAGTGCTTATCGAGCAGATGCGAGAACAGATCCAGAACGTGGAATAGTATTTCACAAAGTAAAGACATAAATTAAAATGTTTATAAAACAGGAGAATAGCCCACATTAAGATGTAATGATATTTTACAACATCTTCTTTAAGTGCATTTTAATGGTGACAGATACGGTGGCAGATTTTCTATAATCATGTAGGATGTAGAAATCTGTCACCTTTTTATATCTGCCTTATGAATGACGCTCAACTAAAATCCAAACTTAGAGAAGGGACTGCTGGCAAGTTCAATGTTGACAGGGGGCTGTATTTTCGAGTCACTCCAGAAGGTACAGGCTTCTGGATTGTCCGTTATACGATCAATAGCAAAAGACGTGAACTTACAATCGGTCGCTACGGTAAGCCTCCTGAAGGCTTAAGCCTAGCAAATGCAAAACTTAAAGCTGCTATTGTTAGGGCACAAGTGAATGAAGGTGTAGATCCAATAGCAGAAAAGAAACGCTCCTCATTAGTAAATCTGAACACTGTTAACGATATTGCTCTAGACTGGTTAGAAGGTTGCAAAAAGAGGCTAGAGAACCCGCAGATACCCGAAAGAGTCTACAGGAAAGATATCGCACCAAAGATTGGTGACTTACCGATAGGGAGAGTTAGCCCAAGAGACATATTGGGCATAATCCGAGGCATCGATAATAGTGGACGACCAACAATCGCCAACGATGCTCTTGTCTACTGTAAGCAAATTTTTAACCACGCAATAAAACTAGGGCTTATTGATTTCAATGTAGCTTCAGCATTCACAAGCAAAGATGCAGGTGGAACCGAAAAGTCGCGTATCCGCGCCTTATCTTTCGACGAAGTAAGATCCGTTTTTCACGTTTTCTCAGAAAACAGCCAACAATTTACACGAGAAAATTATATAGCCTGTTTGCTACTAATATGCCTAGGAACTAGAAAAGGTGAGCTGATAGCTGCCCAGTGGAAAGAGTTTGATTTTGACAACCTCATTTGGACCTTGGATAAAAACAGAACAAAAACAGGTGTTGAGATAAAAATTCCTATTCCTGCAAAACTGCTCCCCTATTTCGAAGAGCTAAAAGTACGATCTTGTGAATCTGACTATCTGTTCCCTGCACGAAGAGCAAGTAAAAAAAGAGCTTACATTTCGCATGACACTTTGAACCACGCTTTAGCTAAACTATTCGGAATGAAAGTCGATTCAAATAAAAGCCCACTAGCCAACAAGCTACAGCAAGCTGGCGTAGAGCACTTTGTAATACACGATTTACGAAGAACTTGCAGAAGCTTACTTGCGGAGCTATCAGTTCCCTCACACATTGCAGAAAGGTGCTTAAACCACAAACTTCGTGGTGTTGAAGGTATTTATGACCGTTATGACTATTTCGACGAGAGGAAAGCGGCTCTAGATGCTCTAGCGACAAAAATCATAGAGTCCTTAAATCAACAATAGGGTTTTCATCGTCTTGAATCATTGAGAAGTACTTTGCCTGCCAGGCATCTATTTCTGATAGTTCCCTATGTTTTGCTGCTTTCCTAATCAAACAAAACTGGCCTTCTCGAATTAGAGTGTACGTAATTAGATGTAGATTTTCCATTGACAAACTACAGTCTATATTAACATCACCCAATGTAATACGTGCGGCATTTTCAATATTAGTTAATGACAGATCAAAATTAAACGATTGATTTCCATCAACCGATAACAAGCTTATGGTATGTTCAAAACGTCTAACAATATTGATCATATAACCAAAGTAAAGCTCCAAGTCAGGAATTGTAAGATTTCCTGAAAAAATTTTGATCTCGATGCATTCCTCAATTAGCTTAATCTCATTTCTAAATCTTTTTTGTATACTATGACGCCTTGACCAACCTTCTAATAACTCGCATCTTTCATTAAAAGCATCTTCGACTGTTTTTCCACTTTTTTTAGTGAGAATATTCAGCTTATTCAGCAACTCTTTTTTATCTTTCACGCTCTTCACATTCACGGCTTCCACATCGTGGATATACTTATCAAAAAGCTTAAGGTTGAGATAAGAGCTATTTATTATTCTTTGCATTCTTCGAATTGCACTTTCTCGAAGATTGCTCTCCTCAGGCTCAAGAACCTCACTGCTTTTAGGCTTCAAATGCTGAATACAACGAGTATGTTCGGAAGAAGCAAGTGGTTGAGAACAAAGCATACAAGCAACTTTATAAGAAAAGTAAGATTGAGCTTGAGATTGCTTTCTAATGTATCTCTCAGGTCTTACTTTATACTTGCTTATCACAGTAGCTACACTTCTTAATAACTCTCCTATAGATTGTAATTCCAGAAAGAATTCTTCCTTTAGGTTAAAAAACACTTCTTTCAGTACATACTTAATAAGTTTATCTATTTTAATAATAGCGATATCTATATCACCGGAACAGGATGCCGAAATAAATGTCCCTAGGCTCTCCGAAAACAGTTTGTCATACTCTAATATAAATATTTCTTCCCTTTTCAACGCATCAGGAAGTGTAATTCGAATCTCTCTAAAAAATGTCCAATATCCAACACGCTTACCAACCATCGCTTTTTCCGTACAAGCAATATTATTCTTAGATGCAAATTTATCGAGCTCAATCAAGTGCTTAACGTGTTCTTCTGAATGGTGCAGCCCGCCGAAATTTACTAAATTTTTCTTAACCATAAAAAGTGTCCCGGTTTGGTTATGTGCTGAAAATTCATTCTCAATATACTCCACCTTGAACATTAACTGAAATTTCATGGTGGAGCATCAAATGAATATCAATCAAATAGTTAGACCGAATCAGTTAGCACATGATCTTGGAATTAGTCTCTGTACTCTATGGCGCTGGCGACAACAGGGGAAAATTCCTCAACCAATGCAGTTAGGTCCGAGATTAGTGGGCTGGAGAAGAGAAACCATCGAGGAATGGCTGAAAAGCCAAAATCAGGGATGACATTCAGACCCCACCCATCTTCGATGGTGCAGTCATGCCTAGCAATTGTCTTCAGACCCAAAGCTACAAATGCTTTGAGCTGATTTCAATGCTGTTGCAGTAAACAGAATTATTAACCCTATACCCCTCTTATTAAATATGATTTCAATGAAATCACAAAAGGTAAAAAATGAAACGATTTCAACATCAACAACAGAAGGCTATCACAGTCAGGTTCACAATTTCAGATTATTTAAAGATCGAACAGGAAGCTGAGCGAATCGGCTCAAATCTAGCAAATGTCCTTCGACAGTCTTGGTCAGCCTATAACAATAAAAACCAATTTAAAAGAGATTTAAAACACTTGGAAAATAACCTCTTAAGGCAAACCTTTGAGGTTTGCTGCGCGGTTCAGGGCTTAAACCCTATTGAACGAAAAGAAGCTCTTGATGAGCTAACCACACGCCTGAATGGAGATGCACAATGACTTTACCCGACCGATATCAAAGATGGGGATTAATTGTTTCATTATCAATTATTATCACTCTATTTATTTCATATTTTCTAACTATGTATACATGGAAGCTTGTAACGCCTTGGCCTAACCCCGAGGCTCACAGAAGAGTATTAGTAAGTATTTTTCATGATATTTTTAGCCAAGATTCAACCACACTAATAGCCTATATCGATTACCTCAAAAAAAATTACTGGCTTGATGATTTTTTCTTTCACCTGCTAGCACCTCTCATTATTAGTAGCTACTTAGCGAAGGAAATCACTATGGCGCTATTCTATGTTGATGGTGGGATTGATCCTGCTAGTCATGTACAAGGACCTAGACTTTATGTTGGTTATGAAGCATATAAGCATGCCAAAAAGTGCTTTCGACGCATGAAGGTAAAGTCAAACTCCCCCTTAAAAGTTCACAACCACATAGTACTCCCAGAGCAACTAGAAAGCGGGAATATCTTTGTAGTTGGAGCTCAAGGTTCAGGTAAAAGCACAGTAATTAAGCCATTAGTTCAACAGCTCAAATCTAAAAATACCAATGCTCTTATTTATGATGCCAAGCAAGAATATACACAGCTCTTCTTTGAAAACAGTGTTGTGTTAATTAATCCGTTGGACCAGCGTTCTATCTACTGGGATATTAGTGCTGACATTAACACCATCGAAGCAGCTCAAAGAGTCGCTGAGGCTTTTATACATGAGACTAGTGGTGATAAATACTGGACAGATGGAGCTAGGATCATTTTTGTTGGCATATTATTAACACTAATGAATACAGAAAAAAGCTGGGGCTGGGCAGACATACAGCTCCAATTAGCACAAGAAACAAGTAACTTAAAAGCAAACCTCTTTAAATATTATCCTGAAGCCGAAAAATTTATTGAGAAGGATAGTAAAACTACGCAAGGATTCATGACTGTACTCACAACACAATTAAGTTGGATTAGAACAGTGGCTCATTGCTGGAAGGTTGAGTCAAAGTTTAAATTTTCAATAAAAAAATGGTTGAAAGGAGACTATGGAAACCGCCAAGTTATTTTTCCTAACATTGCTCAATATTCCCACATTTCATCCCCACTATGTACTGCTGCAATCAGCCTACTAACAGATGAGCTGCTTAGCAAGGAGGACTCGAATAGACCTATTTGGTTAATTGTAGATGAACTAGCTGATTTACCTAGAACAGCAAGTATAACCAAATGGCTATCATTAGGCAGAAGCAAGGGAGCTAGAACAATTGCAGGCACGCAAAACATCAGCCAGATATATTCAAAATATGGTGATAAAGATGCAGAAACATTAATTAGTCTTTTTTCCAATTCCGTAACACTTAGAACAAATTCAGCAGATTCCGCAAGCCGATTATCCAAAAATATTGGTAACAGGGTAGTAAAGAGGTACACAGAATCATTTGACCGTGAAGGCAATAAAAGTCGGACTCTTCAGCAATCTGAAGAGCCTGTAGTTAGAACTGAACAGATAATGCAACTTCCCTTAGCTGATAGTGAGGGAGTAACAGGAGTTCTGAACGTTTCAGGTTGGAATGCCGCATATTGGTTGATCTGGCCTTATCCTAAACTAGAATTAATCGCAAAGGGATTTATTCCGAAAAGTGCTCCAGCTGAATCCACTATAAAAAAAAGTAATAGAAGAGGTTCAAGAGGGAGAGAGCAGTCATGCTAACTATTTCTCCTGTACGCAATATCAGCTACTACACCGATCTCGCCAAAGAAGATTACTACCTAGATGGTGGTGAGCCGAATGGTGAATGGACTGGTGTAGGTGCAAGGTTAATTGGGCTTACAGACAGTGTTGAAACAAACGATTATCTTAATATCATGAGGGGGCATACTCCAGATGGCCGATATGCCCTAAGGCAACAAAGCAGCCTAAAACAGAGAGCTGGTTGGGATCTAACCTTTAGTGCTCCTAAATCAGTTTCCATTGCGTGGGCGCGAGCTGATAAAGAGCTGAAAATAAGAATACAAAAGGCTCATCGACAAGCTGTTCTCAAGGCAGTTGAAAAGCTAGAACAGCATGCTGGATATACACGTATTGGTAAGAATGGCATACAGCAAGAGCGTACAACAGGCCTTGTCGCAAGCCTATTTGAGCATGCAACGAGTCGAGAGCAAGACCCCCAACTCCATACACATTGTCTTATTGCCAATGTCGCCCCACGAAATGATGGCTCTTGGGGAACGATAGACAGTCGACACTTTTATCTATGGCAAAAGGCTATCGGAACCTCATATCGTGCTGAATTAGCTTACCAGTTATGTAGTTTAGGTTTCGAAATCGAACGTGATAAAGAGTCATTTAAACTTCCCTGTATTCCTCAAAGCATATGTGATCTTTACTCAAAACGTTCAAAGGAAATCAAAGCAGAACTATCAAAATATGGTACTAAATCAAGCTCAAGTAAAGCTGGCGATATCGCAGTGTTAACAACAAGAAATAAGAAGGAAAATGTAGCAAGAAACACTCTATACCAACAATGGCATCAAGAACTCGATCTGCTCAACTTAAGCACAGAAAATTTGCTCACTAACATTGTTAATGAAAACAAACCAGAAAACATTCAAGTAGAGCATGGGAACCCAGAATTATCTGCTCAATTACTCGCAGAAAAATTGGGAGAATCAAAATCATCATTTACTCAGCAAGAAGTATATAGACAGGCTAATGAGCTCGCTCAATGCAGTACTGGAGGAATTTATATAGCGGAATTGATAGCCAGAAGCTTTATTGATGACGAGAAGACGATAGAGCTCGGTTTGGACCTCAAAGGGAGACAACTATTCACAACCACCTCAATTCTTGAAATGGAAACCCAAATGATTTCTCTGGCTAAAGACTTAGCTTCAAAAAAGTCGTTTAACTTAACCGAAAATATTATTAAATCAAATATGGAACAGCATCACTTTCAACTTAGTGAAGAACAACAAGAAGCTGTACATCAAGCTTGTCAACCTAGCTGTTTGTCCATTCTGCAAGGCTCTGCAGGCGCAGGGAAATCTGCATCTATGGATGTGGTAAGAAGAATATATCAGCAAAGTGGTTACCAAGTCATAGGCGCATCCATTGCTAAATCTGCGGCAAATAACTTAGCACTAGAGGCAAACATCGAAACTCATACCGTAGCCAAACTAATAAAAGATGTAGAAAATAAGCGTATGGCTCTTTCTAATAAACTGATTTTGATAGATGAAGCAGGCCAAGTCAGCACTAAAGATCTTCTAAAACTCATCAAGTTATCTACACAGCATAATTGCAAGTTACTACTTGTTGGTGAGGACAAACAACTAGATGCCATTGAGCATGCTGGAGCACTTAGATACCTTTCACGACCAGAAGTGATAGGAACGACAAGAATTGAGACGATAAGAAGACAACGAGCAGAATGGTCAAAAAAAGTCGTTGCAGATCTTAGAGATGGTCGCTCCCTGCAAGCCCTTAATGAATTAGATAATCGAGGGCTTGTTGATTTTTCGACAGATGCCGAAACTGCCAAAAACGCATTAATAAAAAAGTGGAATCGCTATCGAAAATCTCAACCCAATAAACAATCTTTACTGTTAGCTCATAAATGGTCGGATGTAATGGATTTAAATGCAAAGGCAAGAGGCGCCTTGCAAGCTGAAGGCAGACTCCAAGCCCAACAAGTTAAAATGAAGTGTGCTATCAGCAACAAGGTGTTCACCCAACAGTTTGCTATAGGAGAAAAAATCAGGTTAACAAAGAATGACTATAAAATGGGACTAACTAATGGAGATTTAGGGACAGTAACAAACATTGTCACAGGCCAAGACGGAGAGACCGTTTTCGAAGTGTTACTAGACTCTGGTAAACAGCTGAACATAAACACATCTAGTTATTGCAGTTCTGAGGGCAACTGCTACATAGCTCAAGCATATGCAATGACTGTATATTCCAGTCAGGGTCTAACAATAGATGGTGACACCTTCATTTATTACACATCTGGAATGGATAGAGCAAACAGTTATGTCGCTGGCAGCAGACATAAAGACAATAGCCATTGGTTTTTCAATAGTAAAGAACTTGTTCCAAATGAAGAAGTTGACATAAAATCTCTAACAAAAAAGCATTTCCTTAACAAAGCATCTAAAACCATGAGCTTACACAGTAAAACGATACTAGCAAATGCTCTCCATGAATCCCAACCTAGTCTACCAAGAGCTCTGATGGAGAGGAGCTAAGCCTTTGAGCGGAGGAGAAACGGGTCATGCTAGTTTTATGAGAACAATGACATCCCCACCTTTTAGTGTAATGACGGGTAAGTGAACAGCTTTTGTACTATGTTTACATCACAGTACAAATAAAAGCTCCCGATGGGTTGACCTGCAATTCGCAAAGTTTTATTGACTGGGCTGTCAACAACAGGGTAGAATCGGCGTAAATTCGCGAACTGTTTTCGGTTTGCGTCAACAGATAAGGAGTTCGCTATGCCGCAGTGGTTAATTGATGCATTACGAAGTCATGAATTTACTGCAGATGAAAAAGCATCTATCGCTGGTGATGTTGTAGAAACTGCTGCAGTACGCAGCCAGCAAGCAGCAAGTGTTAAGCCAACTGAGGCTGACCGACAACGTCGTTACAATATGTAATGTAAAACGGAATTTGAATAAAGCGACTCTAGGGTCGCTTTTTTTGTACTGGAACACACATGAAAGCACCTTTCTTCGTATCATCTTTTAATAGAAATGTTGATAACTTCGCCTTAAGTAACCTGATCAAACAAACCGTCAACGTCCAATTAGAGGATGTTACTCTCAAAAAGCAGCTAGCTAGCATTACAAAAATTCTCAGCGAACTTAACGCCAAAACTATGGTTTGCGAAAACCAATATACGGATAACGGCTACCTCGAAGACTACTTAAATTACTATGTTGGATGTCATGAAAATTACTCCAGAACTTGTAGTAGAATTCATTTCTTCGACGGTGATTTTGACTATGATAGATTTGAACAAGTTATAGTAAACTCGACAGATAACGCTGAATCCTTAGGTAATTACTTAGGCTTTATGGTTGTTAAGCCCATCCCAATGACATTTATTGGTAGAACATGTTTAAAGCTTCCTGAAAGCTATGCATATCCAGCTCATACGGTAATCACTAGAGAGTATACTGCTGACCTATTCGGACTAAAGCTAACAGTTTCGTCTTTAGCATTTCAGGAACAGGATAGAGTCGTTGCGGCCTGCAGTAGTTCATCTATATGGTGTTTACTTCATGCTCTAAAGTTAAGGCGAATTAAATCACCTGCACAGATAACGATGGCTGCGACAGAAAGTAGTAAGATCATTAATACATTTCCTAGCTCAGGACTCAATACAGCAGAAATAGAAAGAGCACTTGAATATTTTGATTTAAGACAGCACCAAATAAGTCCGCATGCTTCGTCAAGCCAAAATTTACTTTTGCTTAAAGAAGTAGTTCAAACATATATAGATAGTAATATCCCACTTATCTTAGGTGTGGAGTGCCAAAAAAAACAACCTAATATGCCATATATAACTGCTGGCGAGCATGCTGTCACGATTATTGGTTACGGGAACAATAAAAGCGGCGAGATGGATAAACTGATTGTCCATGATGATCGGAGTGGTCCTTTTTCAATTTTAAGATTTGTTCCGGATTACACAATAAAAAGTACAGAGGAGAAAGTTACTGTTCTCATATCTGAAGAGTTTTATGTTGATACTACAGTAATTACGGCTCATGAATACCCAGAAGTAATGGTCTATAACAACTTGATTATTGCTACTGACCCAAGAGTCAGAATTGGTTTTGACCCGATAGCACAGACAGTTGATGGTATCGCCACTTTATTAAGTTCAACTTTTGCTATACTAGCATCGACTTTACCCGGCCCATTGAGAGCAGTTGTTACATCAAAGGTAAAATTACAGAAGAGTTCTAACTATAAGCAAAAAGTCAAAAGTAAATGTGTAAGTAATAAATCTGAAATTTTAACTCGCAACTTCCCCAAATATCTTTGGATTGGTGAATACTCAGTAAATGGCACACCTCTCTTTGATTTGATTTTTGATTCTACTAATTTGCCTCAAGGCGAAGCTTATTTATGTTCAGCTTTCTATGATGATTCCGCCCAAGAAATACTAACTAAGCTGGCAACCGAACATTACGATGATGTTATAGCCAAAAGGGAAGAATACACTAACCATTCTCCAGACTTCATTCACCAAGTATTGAGAGTTATTAAGTCTAAAAATAAACCAAATCGGTTTTTCAATTATTTAGACGAGGTTTTTGGCAGAGCTTGGATGCCCCAACTAATAAAAAATACTGAAATTGCTAACAAACAGCTTAACGAGCAGGATCGCAGACTGGTTTTACAACACTCTTTTGATAACAAGAATCAAATTACAAATGATCGATTTAAAGCTTTACTCGATATTCAGACTATCAGAACCTACACATGGAAAAAGGAACCAGAACCGAAGGAAGAAATTGAGGCTAGATGGTTAATATGGGTAATTTCTGAGTATGGTGCTTTGTTCATCGGTGAAGATAGCGATGAAACAGGTCATCCAACATTAACAGGAGCAAGACCCGCAAGAATAGGGGGAGAGTTTATTCAAAGACCAGAAGATCCTAACACCATTTTTGTCAATTGCTTTTCTGGTCGTTACTCAAAGAATTTTGCTAACAAGCCTGAAAAAGAGATTTTTCTGAACAATGCTATGACCAAAATATCCGATATACTTGGTGGAAATGGCTACACTTTCGTACTAGACGAACGACTTCATACTAAATAATAAAATAGCAATTTTGAGTTGTGATGATAGCTCAAAATTGCCTATCTTATTTAGTATTAATATCAACGGAATTTGTTAAAAATAAATCAAAAATATTTCTAACTTTTAACCCAAACGATTTGACCAGAGCGAACAAAAAAGTGGCTATGGCAACCAACTTTCCTCCATACAGATGGATTAATTGTTGGTACTTTATCCCGAAGCATTATCGACCATGTAGGCTTATTTCCTGGAATCAGATTTAGATGGATTTTGCTTTTACAGCCACAAGGACACAACATAACAGCAATGGCATGAAAATCGACGTCTCCGATTAGGTAGATAATTTTATCATCCACATATTCAGGCTCACCTTCTACAATCTCAACTTTGTAACCTTTATAGAATATTCTTCTGAAACACGCCGCAACCTTCTTTATTAATGTAAAGATCATGCTACCCTCTCATCTTCAGAGAATTCTGGCATATCAAGTAACAGAGTTTTATCACCTCTACCTAGACACTTATTTACCCCGAAAGGTACTGTAAAACTGCTTTCACTTTTAGTTTCATAGAAATTATTTACCAAACAGAAGACTTGCTCTGCAAAGTCTTCATTAGGTTCATTTCTGTAGTCATGGACCCTCGCTAGAAACTCCATTACAGCTAACGATGATGCATAGGTATTAACAGGGATAATTGCTGGACTATTTTCAACCACCCCCTTAATATAACCTTCGTCCAGCATGTTTTCATATATCTCAGGAGAGCTTCTTTTCAGTGCTTCCGCTTCCAATGTGGCGGGAAGGACCGAACGTCTAGTGATATGGTCAGATTTTCCTGGCTGAAAGTAAGCCACTTTACCACTGATATTATTAACCCCCCCTTTACCATCGGCATCTAAAGAAATTCCAATATCAATATAAGGCACCAGGTAATAAGTTGAAATTCTATTCAAAAAACATCGTGCTTCAGCTGAATCTACACATCCAAATATAAAATCACAAACGGCTATTTCTTTGACAATTTCGGCCTCGAATATACTTTCAGGAAAAGCTGATACGACAGTGCTTAACCCGATCTCATCCAACGTATCTTTTATGGATGAGACTTTAAATTTCTTAGCGTCCGCATCCGCAGTTTTCACGTTAGTTATCCTGTTTAGATTTTTGTGCTCTACAACATCGGGATCGAATAGTTTTAATTCACCTACTCCTAATCTATTCAGCTGTTCAATGACTGGCGCACCAGTGCCGGAGCAACCTATAACTGCAATTTTCATCCGACTAAGTGTGTCACGAGTTTTAGATCCAAATACCTGAAGATTTCTTTCCTCAAAGTCTAAAACTTCACGACATAATGACAACTCAGCAGGTGTGTGGTGAACTTCATCACCAATGATAGTGACTGAAACTGGCGTAAATACTCCAGACTCAGAAACATGCCTAACTATTAGTTCGTTACTAGGTAGTAGTATGGCTGACAAACTGGGTAAAATATTTTTAGACCAATTATAAATGCTCGGGTAGAGCTCTCTATCAGATTCATTATCTACATTAGAAAACTGAGGGTATCCTTTAGGATGAGAATGAACTTTAACAACAGCTAAGTTCTCTTTTTCAGCTTCATTGAGTATAGGAACAAGTTCCTTGGTAAGCCACTTCACGAAATCATGCTCCCTAACTGAACAAGAATCATAACTAAGAGGCACTACCTTATGGGCTAACAATATCGTCTCTTTGTCACCAACAACGTGACCACAAAGAACAAAAGCTACAGCTTCTTTGTCATCTCCAGGAAACAGATGTTTATCTAACTCGACCATAGCCGAGTCTGTTATCTTAAACTTTATCGACATGGCACACCTCTACTTCAGGAGTTCTTGAGCAAACCAGCTTTGAATGTACGCAACATGAGTCGCTACACCATCTACACCTGGCTGCCAAGGATTTGAAGCGGTTCTGTGCCTTGACCAACGCTGCCAACTTTTTCCATCGAAAACATCCTGAGTTGTTGCTCGTATGGGCTTATTGTCGGCTCTATCTATAGCAGGAAAAAAATAGGCCATGTCAATTTGCGTAGTTGGATAACTATTTGGAATTTGCATGTTGACATCAACACAGCTCAAATTATATCCGTCAGGCAATGGAAATCTACGGATCACAACTCTTTTGATACCATTTTCAGATACACATTCCCAATCAAGGTTGAGTGAGTTCAAGAACTCAACATCTTCCTCTGGTAGAGAGAAGTGCTTCCTAGATTGCTCAAGGCCTTCTTGATGTTCACATCTCATAGTATGAAAACGTTCAATTCCAGGTTCAGTGAAATCAACTTTCTCATTAAGGTCGATCAACCTTCTCTCGCCACCAGCAAACTTTTGATATAAGTATCTCGACTCGTCATAGCCAGCTAAAGCAAGAATTTCACGTCCTGTTAGTCTCGGACACTCTACCTTATACTTGGTTTTATCGATCTTAATCTTATACTTTTGGTGCTTATCAGACTGATTATGGCCACAAGCACAATCTTCTAAATCAGGTATGTCACCATCAGAATTAGACTGGTTTACAAGAAGGAACTTATGGGAATTACTGATTATCAAGCAATCATCATCACTAAGTAAGTAATCAGGTGCATCATCAAGTTCCAAATAAAGCACTTTATTTGAAATATCATCATGTACAAGCTTCTTTAACGTAGAACCACAAAGCTTAGATTTCGACGTTTCGATAATTTCAGAGCCATTTATATTGATTGAAAGGCTATTAACTAGATCCGGACAATCAGGTAAATTAGAGTTACCGAAATAGAAGACCTCACCACCTTGAATTTGAACTAAGTCATCGTCAAGCACAGGAATATCTACATCCCCCTTCAGGTCTAGATAGAGTCGTCCTTCACTATCTAATGTTGTAAGAGTTGTCAGGGCTATCAAACTAGCTCCCTTGTGCAACCCAGGCTTTAATTCGACTAACTCATCATTAATTTTTACTGATACGATAAATTTTGGCATTAGTTATCCCTCCTTAGGGAATTGGATTTTGAACTTTGAGCTAAAACTTGACTTGGAGGGACGTTAGATAGATACTTCAGGTTCTCACACCGGTTTTTTAGTATCGCACTATTAATCCCTAAAGAAGGCAAGCCATATATGGTTTGCTTTTTTTTACCTCTTTTTCATTATCTTCCCTCCTAACTAAATTACATTTTCCACCTCATAGAACAATAATACATCAAAAAGCAGAACAAGTCAACCAAATAGATCGAAACGATCTATCAAATAACCCATTATGATCTATAAAATAGCCCATTATGATCTATCAAGATGTATTCATTGAGTTTTCATGCTATACTTGTGAATAGAAGAGAGGAGTTACACATGAATACTGACAACAACAACACAACTAAACTTAGTAACAGTGTAATAAATGAACGACTAGCTTATGTTGATTTCAAGCTAAGGTTTACAGGCCACATTAGCAGAGCGGATTTAGGGGAAACTTTTGGGATTGCAGAAGCGGCGGCTTCACGTGTATTGAAAGAATATGGTGAAATTAGGCCTGACAATAAAACCCAAAAAGCAAACACCATAATAAGAGAAAACTTTTCTCCATTAATTTCTATTGATGGTGATACAGCATTAGGAATGTTGGCGAATGGGTTTAATAAAAACAAACTGACCAATAATACAATCATTCCCTATGTAAAGATTGGTGCAATTCCACATCAACTCAATGCATCTGACGTAGCAATGATTACGAGGGCTATTTCAGGAGGCTATGCCATAACGTGTAAGTATCTTTCAGAAAATAGCGATAATCACGGAGAAAGAACTATACTGCCTCTAGCAATTATGTATGACGGCACACAATGGATGTATAGAGGTTGCTACCGCGCAAAAGATAGTTCTACTGAGTTTAAAAACTTTCGTTTCACCAGAACTATAGATATTACAGAAAAACACCAAGACAAAGAGTTCAAAAGGTTAGAGCACGAAGAGCTAGCCAATGACAAAGCTTGGAACCTTAGGCTTCCTCTTGCTTTGAAGTTACATAGTAACTTAAATGAAGAAAAGAAATCACAAATACGCAAAGACTTTGGTATCCCAGAAGATAGTGATGAGCTCTTTGTTTCTGAAAGGCAGGCTCTAATTTGGATGATAAAAAGAAAGTGGTATATTGACGATAGAAGCTCTGAACAAAAAAACCAGGAAGAGAAATTAAAAAGATTTTTCCAGTTTGAGCTAACTAATGTAGACATGATCAAAATGCTTGAAAGCCAAGTACGATAGATCTTGTATATGGCGAAATGGTGACAGAAATGGTGGCATACCTGCACAAAAACAACTTAAATATCTAATAACAAACATTAATAAACTGAGAAACACAAGCAGATCCAGAACGTGGAATAAGCGCTTCAGCCTTACTAAAAGCCTCATTATTGAGGCTTTTTTCATTTCCGAATCAAGCTGGTTAACAGCTCATACCCTAAGCTTTGAGCCAAGCAACTCGCTGAAATCAGAATATAAGACACTAAAGGGCATGCCGCTTCACTCGAGCAAAGAGTATTGCTCCGGCAAAGTGCCCGGACTTCAAAGCCAAGGCTAGGCATGGTAAAAGGTGTCTCTCGGGTGAGCGGCGACATTCAGCCAGCGTTCATTCCAATAAATATATAACCAAGTCCCAACGCCGAAACCTAGGCGACACAGGAAAGATGGAGACCCCATGTCACAACGGAGTAAATGGCCTCAATTACTGGTGATTCTGATCGCCCTAGCGCTGCTTATCCCTGGACTCAGCCTCCCTATGCTGAGCCTAGATGGCCAGGCGGACAAATCTAAGTTTGCCCAAACCAGCATAGAGCTGATGACGGAAGACAGCGAAGTGCGCGGCCTGCTGGGGTCAGTATCCGCCTTCCTCGGCTTTAACGAGCTTGAGGGTCAGGTGGAAATTTATCGTAAGCACCGCAGCATACTAGGGACGGTTCAAGATCTGATGCAGAGCGGTAACCTGCTGGTTGGCATCATGATAGCCACTTTTTCGGTGATCATTCCTACCCTTAAGCTACTGGCGCAGGCGGTACTGGTTTTCGCACAGGGCAGAACTGCTACTCTGCTCACACGCCTTATCGACACCATAGGTAAATGGAGCATGGCCGATGTATTTGTAGTGGCCATCATTGTCAGCTACCTCGCCGGCAACGCCGAGGATCAGATGGGCGAGCTGATCATAATGCACGCCCAATTAGAGAGCGGCTTCTGGTTTTTCACCGGTTACTGCCTGTTTGCCATAGCATCCAACATCATGATGAGCAAACCTAGACATGTACATCTCTAACGCCCACTGTTTAGGTGTTGCTATTGTGACTATGTTTTTAAAGCCAAAATAAGCTGGATTGAAACTACTAAGCTGCCAGTACCCACCATCTTGGAGTCCAAACAAACCGACACAGTTAAACCAACCAATGACAGGCCTAACGCAGCTGGTAGGCCTCCTATTCCAGGTTACCTCACACCAGCTCGAGAGTGACAACTAAACTCAATAAGTCCTCATCTTTCATAATTCAGCCTATACAGCAAGACCTTCCCTTCATATACAAGGGTGTGAGCACACTGTGCGTGTAACATAGTCAACCTCTGCAACATTGATAAAATCTCACTCCAATTACAATTACAATTACAATTATAACTTTTTAGGTAGTCTTAAGATAAAAACGATATATGTTTATGGCAAAAATGAGCCATCATTTTATATAGCAAGAATTCTGAAATCCTCGGGTGTTTCTTAAGGAAGTCAACATGAAAAAATCGCTTTCCCTCTTCGTCGTTGCAGTGCTGATGAGTGTCGCAATGACACCTATATCATGGTCCAACGAATCGGCAGACTATGTATTCACTGGTGGTAAAGTCTTTACCGTTAACGAAAAGCAACCTTGGGCTGACGCCGTTGCCGTCAAGGGCAACAAAATTATCTATGTTGGTGACGCCGCGGGTGCACGCAAGCTGACTGGTGAAAACACAAAAATCATAGATACAAAGGGTAAAACCGTCATGCCAGGCTTTGTCGATGCCCATGACCACCTCATAAGCTCAGGCTGGACAAGTAAAGGGGTGCATCTCTTCGATGGTAAAAGCAAAGAAGATTACATCAAAATGGTAAAAAAATATGCCGATGAAAATCCAGATCTCAAATATATCATTGGCATAGGTTGGTCCACTGGAGTGTATGGCGGCCGACCCACAGCCAAAGAACTCGACCAAGCGGTGCCCAATCGCCCGGCTCTGATCTTAGACTTCACAGCCCATGATGCCTGGCTTAATTCCAAAGCCATGGATATAGCAGGCGTCACCAAAGACTCACCCGATGATCAGGAGAATGTCATCTACTGGGAGCGCGATGAATCGGGTACTCCCACAGGAACAGGAGTAGAAGGTCAATGGATGGAAGCCTATGTCGCCATCGGCGCTTGGGATGCCGAAAAGATCATTAACGAAACCATAGACAAACTACACAATCTAGCGGCAAGTAATGGCACTACGACCTATCTCAATCCAGGCATAGTTACGCCGAACATGAAAGATACCAACGGTGGTATGCAAGATGACATGATTGCCGCCCTGAAGAACCTAAGAGAGCGAGAGCAAGCTGGCACCCTGAAACTTCGCACCTTTGTGTTACCTTTCGTCAAGAATCCTAAGGCAGACTTAGATCAATTAATGAGCTTTATGGAAGAGATGCGTAAGGAATACAATGGGCCTAAACTCTTTGCCCGTCAGATCAAGATCCACCCTGAAGCAAACTGGAACGTCGAATTAGCCCCCATGCTAAAGCCCTATGAATCAGGCAAATTAGGGGCCTATGGTATTTCTCCAAATAAAATTAAAGAGATAATGGTTACAGCTGCCAAACATGGGTTCGACAGCATGATACATACCGACAGCACTGGGACCTCTCATGCCGGTATTGAAGGGATCCTCGCCGCCCGAAAAGTCGATCCTGATAACCGTAGCGCATTACATCATGCCACTTGGTTAATCCCGGAAGACGCAAAACGCGTGATCGACAACAAGATTCCAATTAACTCGACCCCTAACTTCACCAATGACTGGAGTGATACCGACAAAGATGCCCTGCGCTTGCTAGGTGAAAAACGCACCATGAACTACTTCGGTCTCTATCCTAATTTTGCCAGAGCCGGGGTCAAAGTGAGTATTAGTGCCGATCTCCCCAGCACACCACCTACGATGCAAGGCCCGCTATTTTGTCTCCAAGGTGCCGTCACGATGAAAGATCCCGCCAACCCAAATGCCAAGGCCTTCCCACCCACGGTGAAACCTATGACAATAGAACAGGCACTACGGGCGATAACCATAGATGCTGCCTGGCAACTTCGTATGGAAGACAAGATTGGCAGCCTGGAGGTCGGCAAACTAGCGGATATTGTCGTACTGGATGCGAACCCCTTCGAAACCGCCCCCATGAAGCTGCAAGATATCAAGGTTGAACGCACCATGATGGATGGCAACTTCACCTACGAGCGTTCTGAATGATTCGCTAATCACTCTTGTCAAACGGGGAAACGTGAACTTTCCTATGGCTGGTTCACGTCTAACCAATACGAGTCAATTTATATCTAATGTGCAAAAGGAGTAGACATAGGATATGAAAATCACTACGACTCTCGCTTCATTCTTCCCAATGCTAATAATCAGCCCCTTAACATCAAGGGGCTTTTATGGAATGTAAAAACAGGTTAAACCCTTAACCCCCACATATCGAAGGTCTCCTTACAGAGCTGCTCCCTAAAATCAGGATGAGCGATATCGATCAGCGCCCTGGCGCGCTCACGCAGCGACTTGCCGCGCAAATTAGCCGCGCCATATTCTGTGACTATGTAATGCACATGGGCGCGGGTGGTGACCACGCCTGCGCCAGGGGATAACACGCTGGCGATACGCGACACCTTACCGCCCGCCGCCGTGCTGGGCAGGGCAATCACCGAGCGCCCCCCTTCCGAGAGACCGGCGCCGCGGATAAAGTCCATCTGGCCACCAACACCTGAATAGATGCGGGTGCCTAGAGAATCGGCGCAAATCTGTCCCGAGATATCCACCTGCAGCGCCGAGTTAATCGCCATCACATTGGGGTTCTTGCGAATGATCGAGGTGTCGTTGACCTGTTCGATATCCATGAAGATCACGGAAGGATTATCGTCCACATAGTCATACAGTCGCTGACTGCCCAGGGCGAAACCTGTGACCAGCTTGCCTGGATGCACCTTCTTGCGACTGTTGTTGATCACCCCCTGCTCGACCAGATTCAACACCCCATCGGAAAACAGCTCGGTATGCACCCCAAGGTCTTTATGATCCGTGAGGCAGGAGAGTACGGCATCTGGGATGGCACCTATACCCATCTGTAGGCAGTCACCGTCGCGCACCAACTTGGCGACGTGCCGGCCGATTGCCAGGCTGGTTTCGTCGCTGGCCGCCAGCGGATGTTGCGGCAGCGGCATGCTCTGCTCGAACACGGCGGCAAACTTGTCGTAATGGATGAAGCCATCACCATGGGTACGTGGCATGCAGGGGTTGATATGGGCGATGATCTTGCCCGCCACCTGACAGGCCGCCAGCGTTGCCTCCACCGAGATCCCGAGCGAACAGATACCATGCTTATCCGGCGGCGATACCTGAACGATCGCCGTGTCTATGGGCTGCTCGCCGGAGCGAAACAGTTTGGGCACCTCGGAGAGAAAGATGGGCACATAATCGGCGTCCCCCTGCTGCAGTAGCAGCCGGGTCGGCAGGCCACCGAAGAAGCAGCGATGACGCAGATGACCTTTTAAGTGGGGATCGCTGAGGGACTCGGCACACTCGGTATGCAGCTGCAACAGAGTCAAGTCTTGCCGGGTCAAGGCATGCTCGGCCAAAGCATCGAGTAAAAGCTTAGGGGTGGCGCCCATGGAATGGGTCCAGAGGGTCTCGCCGCTCTGGATCAAGGCGACGGCTTCTCGCGCAGTATTACAGATAATGGGTGGCATCTATCTCACCTATAGTCGGAAAACTGAGTGCAGTGTACGAACTAACTTAACGCTTTGATAGCAAACTTATCAATGAGTTCACCTTAAGTTGATCTCGAGCAAGAGAGTGTCTATTCGGCATAAGATAAATACGCCGGTGGCCACAAAAAAGGGGCCGTTCGGCCCCCTTTATCACGCACTATTTTAGATAAGCCTTGAGGCTATCCCCTTGGGTCAACAGACTCTTATAGAGGGTAAACTGGTTGGCCGCACGCTCGAGATTATGGTTCTCATGATGAATATGAAAATAGACATCGCCATTAAGGTGATCCGTTAAGAAACGTACCCCGATCATCAGGCAGATCACCCTGGCGCCCAGCCACAGACTCTTGCGCTCGACATCGCTCAGCACCTCTCCAAGCTCGCTCAGGTAACCGCGGCAGATGGCGGCGAAGATAGGCTCCCGCACCTCGACCCTGGCGAGATTGGTGGAGTCCTCGGCCTCTGGAGAGGCAAAGGTTCGCACCATGTCGCCAAAGTCATACATCAGGTGTCCCTGCATGCAGGTATCGAGATCGATGATCGCCATGCTGCTCATATCGCGCTTATCAAACAGCATGTTATTGATCTTAGTGTCGTTATGACAGACACGTGGCGGCAGCTGCACCTCGACTTCGCTAAGCTCGCTCAAAAGCTCATCTTGAGACAGGGCAAAGTCCACCCAGGCCTGACAGTCTTTGAGACGTCCCTGGCTGTCTTTAGCGACTGCCGCTTGCAACTGGGCGATACGCCCAGGCAGGTGATGAAACTTGGCAATCACATCCTCAAGCTGACTGGCATCGAGATCGCTCAGGGCGCGGGAAAAGTGACCAAAAGCCTTGGCCGCAGACTCTGCCTGGGCGGCATCGGCGACCACCTCTATGCTGTGGCTAAAGGGCAGATAGGTGATGGCACGCCAAAAACCTTGTTCGCCTAAGTCCAGCGCCAGCTCGCCCTTTGAGTCTGTCACCGGCTGCACCACACTCAAGCGATACTCACCAGCCTCATGTTTGGCGAGCAGATGCTCTGCCACCTTCTGGGCGTTGCTCACCAGGGCGTGGGGTTGAGTAAAGACTTCCGTGTTGAGGCGCTGCAGCACAAACTCGCCCTCTGGCCAGCGCACGAGAAAAGTATCATTGATATGACCGTTCCCAAGGGGACTCACTTTGGCCGAAGCGGTTACGCCAAAGTGCGGCAGCACCTGCTGCCTTATAAAATCAATCACCCAGTAACTCCATTAATTTTTGTTTTACCCAATCAATATCTTGCGGATAGGTCACCCCTAACCAGGTGTCCGGGGTTTGACTCACGAATACCTGTTTAGCCTTCGCCTCATCGGTTAAGGCGGCTTGCACCACGGCGGGAAGATAACATTCGCTGTCCGGCTTATGCCCCTGCTGGGTCACAAATTCCACCAATGCCTCGCCCAGAAGATCGAAGATGTCCGGGGTAAAGCCCCAACAGGTCATAGAGGCCATCGCCTCGGGCGCCAAATTGCCCTGTCGTCCCTGATGCGAGCCCACCAGATTATCACCTTGCCAGGCAATATTCAGCCACTCTTCGACAGAAATCAGCAGATTATCCTGGGTCACACAGATGCCGCGATTGACGCCGCCATGCTCCGACAGCGTCTCCTTGAGGGGATAGGCCACCATTTGCCACCGATTCGGCCGCAGCTTAAAGCCTTGAGCCAGCAAGACGAAGGCCTGATCGCCATAGTAATCGTCGGCATTGATCACCGCCATGAGACCGGATACAAAATTACGAGCACTCCAGAGCGCATGAGCCGTGCCCCAGGGCTTAGTTCTATTGCTTGCCAGCACTTCGAGATTAGCACCGCGCGTAGACTCCCCACTGAGCTCAGGCAAATCTGTCAGCTGCTGCACACAGAAATGCAGCGCAAAATGAGACGGCAAGCCAGCCAGGCGCGCCTTAATACTCGGGATCAGCTCGGCGCGGGTCACTATCACGGCCGCCGAGAAGCCCGCCTGAATGGCGCTGGCGATCGACAGCTGCAACATGGTCTCGCCCTTGGGCCCAAGCTCGGCCAACTGCTTGTCGCCGCCGAAACGGCTCCCCAGGCCCGCCGCCATGATCACTAGGGTCAGGGATGAATTATCATCCCCATTGGACACTGCATCTGTTAACTTCATCGACATCAAACCACACGAGCCAATGGCTCGTCTTAAAAATGGAGATAAGGGCGGCTGTGTAACCGCCCATAATATACTCATGGAATTAGGGAATCAGAGATAAGGCCTGAAAGCCGGCTCCTTGGCCAGCGCCGCCTGACTGCCCTTGAGGCTAAATTCAAAGCCACACAGGGTCAGGCTGCCGCGCATGGCTATATCATTGATGATGGCGGGCGTATCAAGCGGCGAGAAACGCGCCTGGGTCGAGGTGTCGGCCAGCAGACTTACCGTCATCGGCCGATAGCTCACGCCATTATTAAAGGTCAGGTTCTTACAACTGCTGTCACCCTCGGCGCTGGCGAGGGACCAGATGGTGCTGGGCTCGCCTCGCTCACCCAGCCAGCTAAGCATCAATACCTTGCCCTCCAGTTGCACCTTAAAGCCATCTGGCATCGCCACCTGCTTGATGTTTGTCCCGGGCGCCTGAGCAATCTGCGCTGCGGCTTCTGACTCTGCTGCGACTTGTTCGGTAGCATCATCGCCCCCAAGCCAGAACAGGCTGCCAAGCAACAGCGACAGGCAACCGAAGCCTAGCAGGGCGCCGCGAGGATGACCCTTGATGGCGATTAAGGTTGTACCAAACAGCTTAGCCAGCTGCTCCCCAAGCGTATTAACTCCTTGCGCCAACCTATCCTGGGGTTGGCTAGCTTGGGACTGGCTAGCTTGAAAATATTTGTCTTTTGTAGCGTCACTTCGATAGACCTGCTGCGCATCGAGATCAGACGCCATGGCAAATGCCTGCTCCCCCCCTGGCTCATTGTCCTGCGCCAACTCTTGCCCTATTGCGTGCTCCTGAGCTGGAGCATGAGCAAATGCAGGCGAATCGCCCGCCAGGGTGGGCTCAACCCGGGTGCGGCGCTCGTTACTCACCATCAAGGGGCCACTGTAGCCCAGGCTATCGAAGGGGGCAGATGTCTTAGGCCGAGGACGAGAGACGATGAAGCCCACCGCCAGAATACTCAAGATAAGGGCGACCCAGTTCGGCCAGGCCTGCTCGGCAAATACCAGGCTCACTGCCAGCAGCAGTGGCCCAGGGACGACCGCCAATGCCAGCAGACGCTGAGCGGCTATCAGACGACGGCTGGCGCTGAGCAGCGAGACGGCGATTAATGGCAGGGCCAACAGTAACAAGATGCCATGACCGGCAAACAGTAAGGAGAAGAGATAGATAAGGCAGAGCGAGGCGCCACTAATGACAAGAAAACGCAGGCTGGTATCCACGCCCTGGCGACAGAAAAAGGTGTTTAACGACATAAAAAATCCCACTTCACGGCTATCTCAGCAAAGAGTCTACTGGATCTCGCCCCGGATGACGCTTAATTTTGGTTAATTTTCCCGGCCCGCCTAATGCCTACCAAACAATTACCCGTCCAAAGCAATCTCCATCCAGTCAGAAATCAGCAGGAAAGATAAACAGACCCTAGCCTAAATTTACTACTAGGCTGTATAATGTCTGGCTACCTAAAACGATACAGCCTTTGGATAGCAATTACATGACCGCTCGCGGAAACCTCTTTATCATTTCAGCGCCTAGTGGCGCCGGCAAGTCTTCACTTCTTAGCGCTATTTTGCAGGATAAACCCGCCGATATGAAGGTCTCTGTGTCACACACAACACGCCAACCCAGAGTCGGCGAAGTCGACGGCGAGCACTATCATTTCGTCAACGTCGACGAATTCAAGGCGCTGATCGACAAGCAGGCCTTCTTCGAATGGGCCGAGGTGTTCGGTAACTATTATGGCACCTCGAGAGAGGCGATCGAGGTCATGCTGAATAAAGGCATAGACGTGTTTCTCGACATCGACTGGCAAGGCGCCCAGCAGGTCAAACAGATGATGCCAGAGGCGATTGGCGTCTTCATCCTGCCCCCCTCTAAGGCCGAGCTTGAGCGTCGCCTCACCGGCCGTGGTCAGGACAGCGCAGAGGTCATTGCCGGGCGTATGGCCCAGGCAACCTCGGAGATCTCCCACTATGGTGAATATGACTTCATCATAGTGAACGATGACTTCGAGCAGGCACAGGTGGATTTAAAGGCAATTATTCGCAGCCAACGCCTCACTCGTGCTAGTCAAATTCATGCTCAAAATGATATGCTTAATGATCTGTTGGCAGACTAACTGTCATCGTGTACAATTTTGCGTCATTTTTTCACCCATAAACACTGGAGTTTCAATACATGGCTCGCGTAACTGTAGAAGACGCCGTAAACCAAATCGGCAACCGTTTTGATATGATCCTGGTTGCAGCGCGTCGTGCTCGCCAAATCGCTGTGCAGGGCAAAGACCCTATGGTTGAAGAAGAGAACGACAAGCCAACGGTTATCGCCCTACGCGAAATCGAACTTGGCCTGGTTACCGCCGACACACTGGACGCCGATGAGCGTCAGACCGTCCGCGAACGTGAAGCAGCCGAAATCGCTGCCGTTGCCGCCATCGCCGAAGGCCGCAACACTATCTAAGGAGTGAAGCCACTTGTATCTGTTTGAAGGTCTCAAGGAGTCTGCGTCAAGTTACTTAGAAGCGACGCAGGTAGAATTACTCAAGCAGGCCTATCAGGTAGCGCGCGATGCTCATGAAGGGCAGATGCGCACGAGTGGCGAACCCTACATTACCCATCCGGTTGCGGTTGCCCGCATCCTGGCCGATATGCGTCTCGATCATGAGACGCTCATGGCCGCCCTGCTGCACGACACCATCGAAGATACCCCTGTCACCAAGGCAGAGCTCTCAGAGCTGTTTGGTGAATCTGTGGGCGAGCTGGTCGAAGGCGTCTCTAAGCTGGACAAGCTTAAGTTCAGAGACAAGAAAGAAGCCCAGGCGGAAAACTTCCGCAAGATGATGATGGCCATGACCCAGGATATCCGGGTGATCCTCATCAAGCTGGCCGACCGCACCCACAACATGCGCACCCTAGGCGCCCTGCGTCCCGACAAGCGTCGCCGCATCGCCCGGGAAACCCTGGAAATTTACGCCCCCATCGCCAACCGTCTGGGTATTCACAATATCAAGACAGAGCTGGAAGACCTGGGCTTTCAGGCCTACTACCCCATGCGCTATCGGGTACTTAAAGAGGTGGTCAAGTCTGCCCGTGGCAACCGAAAAGAGCTGATTCAGAATATCGAAGGCGCCATCAAGACTCGCCTCGAAGACACAGGCCTCAAGGGCACGGTCAAGGGTCGCGAGAAGAACCTCTATTCCATCTACAACAAGATGTGTAACAAGGAACTCCAGTTCCAAGAGGTGATGGATATCTATGCGTTTAGGGTGATCGTCGACTCCATCGACACCTGTTATCGCGTCATGGGCGCCATGCACGGCCTGTATAAGCCGCGTCCCGGTCGCTTCAAAGATTATATTGCCATCCCCAAGGCCAACGGTTATCAGTCGCTACATACCTCGCTATTTGGTCCACACGGCGTGCCGGTGGAGATCCAGATTCGTACCGAGGATATGGATCAGATGGCCGACAAGGGGGTTGCAGCCCACTGGCTTTACAAGGGAGCCGGTTCTGCCCAGCAAGGCACCACGACTCAGGTGCGTGCCCGCAAGTGGATGCAGAGCCTGCTGGAGCTACAGCAGAGCGCCAGCACCTCCTTCGAATTCGTCGAAAACTTCAAGACAGAGCTGTTCCCAGAAGAGATCTATGTCTTCACTCCAGAGGGACGCATTCTCGAGCTGCCTGTAGGCGCCACCGCGGTGGACTTCGCCTATGAGGTGCATACCGACGTTGGCAACACCTGTGTCGGCGCGCGGGTCAACCGTCAGGCCTACCCGCTGAGCCAGCCGCTGATTTCCGGCCAGACTATCGAGATCATCACCGCCAAGGGCGCGCGGCCCAATGCTGCCTGGCTCAACTTCGTGGTAACGGGTAAGGCACGCGCTAAGATCAGACAGCTGCTCAAGAGCCTCAAAGAAGATGATGCCGTACTGCTCGGCAAGCGTCTGCTCAACCATGCCCTGGGCGACATCAAGCTCAAGGATATCCCTCAGGAGCAGATCGATAAGGTGGTGAGCGAGACCAAACACGCCACCCTAGATTCCCTGCTGGCCGACATTGGCCTGGGCAACGCCATGAGCATAGTGATCGCCCAGCGTCTCAAGGGCGATCGCGTCGAGCAGCACGAACATAAAGAATCCAACATGATGCCGATCCGCGGCGCCGAAGGCATGCTGGTCTCCTTCGCCAACTGTTGTCGCCCCATCCCGGGTGATGCGGTGATCGCCCACGTGAGCCCGGGTAAGGGCCTGGTGGTGCACATGGAGAGCTGTGCCAACATCCGCGGCTATCAGGGCGAGCCGGACAAGTATATTCCTGTGCACTGGGATAACGCCGAGGGCGTTGAGTTCCAGGCCAACCTGCGCATCGAGATCGTCAACCACCAGGGCGCGCTGGCCAAGATCACCTCTATCGTGGCCGCCGAAGGTTCGAATATCCATAACCTGAGCACCGAAGAGCGTGACGGCCGGGTATTCTTGATTAACTTACGGATCTCGGTCACCGACCGGGTCCACTTAGCCAACGTGATGCGCCGTATCAGGGTACTGCCGGAAGTGCTTCGCACATCGCGTAATCGTTAGTTCCACCACTATTAACCTAAGTAGAGAGAGCGTTATGGCAGAGAAGATCATCATTGCAACCGACAAGGCCCCACAGGCGATCGGCACCTATTCTCAAGCTGTTAAAGTTGGCAGCACAGTCTATCTGTCTGGCCAGATCCCGCTGAATCCAGAAACCATGCAGATGGTCAGCGACGAGTTTGAAGCCCAGGTCGTACAGGTGTTCGACAACCTGACTGCCGTGTGTGAAGCCGCCGGTGGCAGCCTGAAGGATATTGTGAAGCTTAACATCTTCATGACAGATCTGGCCAACTTCGCCACGGTAAACGAGATCATGGGTCGCTACTTCGAGCAGCCATATCCTGCCCGCGCCGCCATAGGTGTTAAGCAGCTGCCGAAAGACTCGCTGGTCGAGATGGATGGTGTGATGGAGCTGTAAGCTCTAAGTTGACACCAAAGGGCGCTGCGGCGCCCTTTGTTCTTGATAAACATTACAAACGAAACATCATGAGTCCAGAACGCTTCAAACGCATCAACCAGATGCTAGACAACCGCCAGACCGACCTCACCCTGTGTTTGGACAAGGTACACAAGACCAACAATATCGCTGCGGTGATCCGCACCGCCGACGCCGTGGGCATACATCAAATTCACGCCGTCTGGCCCGATATCGAGATGCGTGTCTCGGGCAATACCGCCTCGGGTAGCCAGCAGTGGGTCAAGACCATCAAGCACTACCACATGGATGAAGCCGCGGCCCAGTTCAAGGCGGCGGGCATGCAGATTTTGGCCACCAACTTCTCGGAAACCGCCGTGGATTTTCGCGACATCGACTATACCAAGCCGACAGTAGTGATCATGGGCAACGAGCGCGACGGCGTCAGCGAGGAAGGCCTTGCCATTGCCGATCAGCAGATCATCATTCCCATGATAGGCATGGTGCAGTCCCTCAACGTGTCTGTGGCCTCTGCCCTGGTGATGTATGAAGCTCAGCGTCAACGCGCCCAGGCCGGCATGTATGGCCAGCGCACCCTAGACGACGCCTACTGCCAGACCATGCTGTTCGAGCAGGGCCACCCCGTCTATGCCAAGGCCTGTCGACGCAAGAAGATCCCCTATCCCGCCATCGACGACCAGGGGCAAATTGTCGCCGACGAGACCTGGTGGCAACGGATGCGCGCCCCGGACCCGGACGCCGAGCCAGAAGCCTAAGTTCGTTTTGCAGGAAAGTGAAACGCCTCGCTTTCCCCACACCGCCCCGATACTCGCCTGGCAAAGGATTCCTTCCTGGGCATTCTTGCTAGGGCTTTCTTACCAGAGCATGCCTACCAGAGCCTTCGAGCTAAGACTATGACAATTGGCCTTTTATTCCGGCAAAACAATTGTCATAGATCACATTCTTCGCCATACTCAAAGACGCGCATAAAAAGTGGCCAGGCGCTCTCATTGCAGAGAAGGGCCCACTCAATAATGGGGGTTGTTGAGTCTCGCTCCGGCATTGGCCGAGCGAACCTAGTTGCGTCTCCTTTAACAAGAATAACGATGGAATGGCAAGATGGACTCACTATTCAAATCACCGGTCGACATGTTGCACCACTGGGCCGAGCAATATGGCGACAGCACCTACCTGAAACAACCCATAAACGGTCAATACGTTAACTACAGCTGGCGCGAAGTGCAGCAGAAGATGCAGCAGATCGCCGGCGCCCTGCGTCACCTCGGCCTAGAGCCGGGCGACAAGGTGGCAGTGTTATCGAAGAACTGCGCCGAGTGGTTCATTACCGATCTGGCGCTGATGCATGGCGGCTATATCAGCGTGCCCATCTATCCTACCGCCAATGCCGACACCATACGCTACGTGCTGGAACACAGCGAGTCGAAGGCGATCTTTATCGGCAAGCTGGACTACTGGGCCGATCAGGAGGCAGGGGTCGGTGGCGACATACTGCGACTGGCCATGCCATACGACACCATGCCGGCGCAATACCAGTGGGACACACTGCTCAAGCTGGGCCACCCCTTGGTCGAGGTGGAATCTCCGACACCCGAGCAGATCATGACCATCATCTACACCTCGGGCTCGACCGGTAAGCCTAAGGGAGCGATTCAGACCTTCGCCAGCTACGAGTGGACCTGCCGCGCCGTGGTGCGGGATCTCAAGACAGATGTGGAAGACAGGCTGCTCTCCTACCTGCCGCTGGCCCATATTACCGAGCGTGTCGCCATCGAAGGTTCTTCCTTCTATTCCGGCAGCAGTGTCGCCTTCGTCGAGAGTCTCGACAGCTTCGTTGCCGACGTGCAGCGAGCCAGACCGACCGTCTTCTTCTCAGTGCCCCGCCTGTGGAGCCTGTTTCAGAAGAATATCATCGACAAGATTGGCTATACCAAGCTCAACATACTGCTGAAGATCCCCTTCGTCAGCTCGCTGGTGAAGAAGAAGATCCATCAAGGGTTGGGCCTCGAACATTGTCACCTGCTCGGTTCGGGCTCTGCGCCTATCCCGCCTTCGTTGATCGCCTGGTATCACAAGATTGGCCTGAACATCTGTGAAGCCTGGGGCATGACGGAAAACAGCGCCTACTCCATCATCAACCACCCCTTCGATGCCAGCAAGATAGGCACGGTCGGGCGCGCGGTAGAAGGTTGTAGCGTCAAGCGGGGCGACAACGGCGAGCTGCTGGTCAAGAGCCCAGGCCTGATGAGCGGCTACTACAAGCAGCCGGAAGTCACCCAGGCCAGCTTCGACGAGGATGGTTATTTCCGCACCGGCGATCTCTGCTCAATCGACGCCGATGGCTGCGTCACCATCACGGGCCGGGTCAAAGACAACTTCAAGACCGCCAAGGGCAAGTATGTCGCCCCAGTACCTATCGAGCGTAAGCTGGCCCAGGATCCCCATGTGGAGCTGATCTGCATCATAGGCTCAGGCCTGCCTCATCCGGTTGCCCTGGTACAGCTCTCCGAGGGCGCAGCCTTGCAGCCCAAGGAAGAGGTGCGCGCCTCACTCAAGGCGACCCTGGACAGCATCAACCCTAACCTGGAATCGCACGAAACCGTCGATGCCATCATAGTGGTGAGCGAGCCCTGGGATGTAGATAACGACGTGTTGACACCGACCCTGAAGATCAAGCGCCATGTGCTGGAGCAGAGATTCAGCGCCAAGGTCGAAGGCCAGCGCGGCGGCGTGGTGCGTTGGGAAGACGAGCTCTAAGCCTAGCTTGTAAACCCAATCGCTAAGACAATGACCTAAAAACACGCCATCTGGCGTGTTTTTTATGGGGCAATCTGTGACGAGATAAACAAAGTTTAATAGCTCCCCCCTAAATTTTTGTTGCCTAAAATTGTGCAGCCTCTATGCTTGGCGCCCCGCTACTGTAGAGAGTCAATCATGTTCACCCCGCTAGCCCTTATCGCTGGTCTGCTCATCCTTATTCTTGGCGCCGAATTCCTGGTCCGTGGTGCCAGTGCGCTGGCCCTAAAACTCGGCGTCACCCCACTGATCATCGGCCTCACCATAGTCGCCTTCGGCACCAGCGCCCCCGAGCTGGCGGTGAGCCTCAAGTCGGCCCTGGCCGGCAACTCAGGCATCGCCCTGGGCAATGTTGTCGGCTCCAACATCGCCAACATAGGTCTGATCCTCGGCTTGACCGCCCTGGTACGCCCCATCGGCGTGCAATCTATGATGGTTAAGCGCGACATCCCCCTGATGCTGTTCGCTAGCCTGCTCTTCTGGGGGCTGATCAGCGACGGTAGCCTCAGCCAGCTGGACGGTGCCCTGCTCAGCTCCATGCTGATCGCCTATCTGGGGATGAACTACCTGTTCGATAAGCAGCAGGCCGATACCGAGTCGATGGAGCTCAAACCGCTCGCGCCTCTGTTGGCCGTGGTGCTACTCCTCATTGGCATCGCCATGTTAGTCGGCGGCGGCATACTCTTTGTCGACGGCGCCGTGGCCCTCGCCAGACAACTGGGAATGAGCGAGCTGCTCATCGGCCTGACCATCATCGCCATAGGTACCAGCATGCCTGAGTTAATCACCTCACTGGTGGCTGCCAGACGCGGCGAGAGCGATATTGCCATCGGCAATCTGGTGGGCTCTAACCTGTTTAATATATTGGGGATACTGGGGATAACCGCCATTATCCATCCCATCACGGCCAGCGTGCCCAAGCTGGACATGTTGGTGATGGTTTCGCTGGCACTGCTGCTTCTGCCCCTAGCCTGGAGCGGCCTGCGCGTGGGACGGCGCGAAGGCGCCTTACTGCTGCTCTGCTACCTCGTCTACCTGAGCTACCTAGTCCTCTCCGCCCAATCCCTATAAGTTAACGCCGCCTTTTTAGCGCTACCAATTTAGCTTTCCCGCCGATAAGGAATGACAAATGTCATCCCTTATCGGTGACATCTGTGCCTGAACAAAAATTGCCATCAGGCAGATACTCTCCTTAACCCCGCTACGGGGCATTACGCAACACAGGTTCTTAAGGAGAAGCCAATGAAAACACTTATCATCGCCACCAGCCTGGCCCTACTCAGCCCGCTGAGCCAGGCCAATGACATTACCGAGATAGACAGCGCCGCCAATCGGATGGATATCGGTCGCCTGAGCCAATTGAGCGAACAAAGCCAAGGCTACGAGCAGGCCTACGCCCTCTATCGCATGGCCATCAGTGCCAACATTCTCAGCCAGAAGGACCAGGCCCAAGCAGCATTGAACCGCGCCGAGAAGACCCTGTCGCCCATTGCCGACCAAGGCGAGGCCGCCACTCTACTGGCCTCAGTCTACGGCATGCAGATAGGCTTAGACATGAGTCAGGCCGCCAAATACAGCACTAAGATGGCCGGTGCCCTCAATGACGCCGAAACCTTGGTCCCCCAGAGCCCCCGACTGGCGCTGGTCAAGGCGATCGCCGCCTATTCCAGCCCTAAAGATCATGGCGGCAGCATGAAAGATGCCATCGCTTTTAGCTCAAAAGCCATTGATCTATATCGAGAACCTTGCGATAACATCTGTTGGGGAGAGGCAGAGGCCTACACCTGGCGCGGCTTGGCCAAGCAGAATCTCGGTGACAAGGCGGGAGCCATTGCCGATTGGCAGGCCGCCCTGCAGGTACAGGCCGATTACGCCTGGGCAAGTTTCCTGCTAAAACAGAACCACTAAGGTAATCGGCTCAATATCGGTTGCCACTAAGCCAGATGGCTAGGCGTTAGAGCACTCATAGCGCAACATCATGGACTTAGTGGCACCTAGGATAAAGAAGATGGACAAATACCCTATTCCAAACACCCTAGATATCGAGCGGGCGACCGAAGACAAGCTCGCCTGGGTCTATCTGATCAACTTGGGCTTCTATTTCATCCCGCTGTTCTTGCAGACTATGCCCATCTGGCACATAGTCCTGAGTCTGGTCGTGCTGGTGCCCTTTATCTACTGCTATTTTTGGGCTCACCGCAGCCCGAGTAAAACGGCCTACCAGCCTATCTTGCTGATCATCGCCCTGGCCTGTCTGATCACGCCGGTTAATATCGGCTCGCTGTCCCTGTTTACCTTTGCCGGTTTCTTTATCGGCTTTAACTACTCCTTGCCCAAGGCCTTCGCCAGCCTTATCGGCTTGGCCGTCATCCTGTCGCTGCTAAGCATGACGCTAGGTATTCACTACTACTTTGCGGTTTATGGCGTCGCCCTGATCACCGGCGTAGGCTTCTTTGGCGTGGCCGAGCGTAAGCGGGTCGAAGCCAAGCGCGCCCAACGGCAGAGTCAGCAGGAGATACGCCAGCTCGCCACCATGTTAGAGCGCGAACGTATCGCCCGGGATCTGCACGACATCATGGGGCACTCGCTCTCCTCTATCTCACTCAAGGCCGAGCTGGCGCGCAAACTATTGGCCAAGGGGCAAGCCGACCAGGCCAGCGCCGAGCTGGCAGAACTGGAAACCATCGCCCGCGAAAGCCTCAGCCAGATCCGCCAAACGGTCTCAGGCTACAAACACAAAGGGTTAGACGCCGCCCTGACGCACCTGTGCCAGATGCTGAGGGACAAGGGCATGGCCGTCACCCTCTCTGGTGAGCTGCCATCACAGTCACAGGAAATCGAGACCCAGTTGATCCTCAGCCTGACCGAGCTGTGCAACAATGTTGTGCGTCATAGCCAGGGCGATAGCTGTAATATCGACCTGTCGGCAACACCTCAGGGGCTGCGGATCTCGGTCACAGACAATGGTAAGCTGAGGCAGCTCAGCGAAGGCAATGGCCTCACCGGCATTCGTGAGCGACTGCGCCCCTTAGGGGGTACACTCAGTATTGAGCTCGAGCCAAACCCGAAATTTATCATCGAGTTACCAAATCAGGGATAGAGACAGGATGAAGATACTACTCGCCGAAGATCAAGCCATGGTGAGGGGCGCGCTGGCCGCGCTCCTCACCCTCGAGGGCGACTTTGAGGTGATCCAGGCCTGTGACGGCGACCAGGCCCTGAGCCTGCTCAAACAGCAGGAGTTCGACCTGCTACTGACCGACATAGAGATGCCAGGCCTCAGCGGCCTGGAGCTGGCTCAATGGTGTCAAAACCAAGCGGCGCCCATTAAGGTCATCATCCTGACCACCTTTGGCCGTGCAGGCTATATCAAGCGGGCCATCGAGGCGGGCGTGGGTGGCTTCTTACTTAAGGACGCACCTTCCGAGACACTGATCCAGGCAATTAACGCCGTCAGCCGTGGCAAGCGCATCATAGATCCCGAACTGGCCATCATGGCCGTCGGCGAACAAGACCCCCTCAACGATAAGGAACGCCGGGCGCTCAGGCTCGCCAGCGAGGGACGCTCCAGCGCGGAGATCGCCGCCACCCTGTTCATCGCTGAAGGCACAGTGCGTAACTATCTCTCCGAGGCCATCGCCAAACTCAATGCCAGCAATCGCATCGACGCCGCCCGCATCGCCAAGCAAAAGGGCTGGCTGTAACCTCAGACTATGACCTCAGGCTTTAACCCCAGGCTTTAACCTGCCATGGTTAACGCGAGATTGCGTTCATGCCGAACTCTGATAGTATATGTATATATTTACAGTAATAGACTCAGGTTCTGGTTAAATAGAACGCTAAATCAAATGGGTACAAAGCGTGGATAGACTCGATCTCATGGCTGTGACAGAGTTAAAGGGCGTTGCCGCCAAGATGGCGCAGCGGCTGGAGAAACTCGGCATCAATACAGTCCAGGATCTGCTGTTTCACCTGCCGCTACGCTACGAAGACCGCACCCAGATCTATCCCATCGCCGCCCTCTACCCCGGTAGCTACGGCACCATAGAGGGCGTCATACAATCGACCCAGATCGTCCAGGGCCGCAAGCGTATGCTCACCTGCACGGTACGTGACGACTCGGGCACCATAACGCTGCGCTTCTTCAACTTCTCCGCCGCCATGCGTAACGGCCTCGAAGAGGGCGAGCGCATTCGTGCCTACGGCGAGGTGCGTCGGGGCAAGCTTCATCGGGAGATCATCCACCCGGAATACAAGATGCTCCACGGCGAAAGCGACTTTAGCCTCAGCGATACCCTGACCCCTATCTACCCGACCACAGAGGGACTCAAGCAGGCCAGCTGGATCCGTTTGACGGATCAGGCCCTGACCCTGCTGGCCCATGGCGCCCTGACCGAACTATTGCCGCCTCAGCTGAGGCCCAATCAGCTCTCATTGGTCGACGCGCTGCAGCTGCTGCACAGGCCCCCTAGCGAGGTCAGCCCCTTTGCCCTGGAGCAGGGCACACATCCGGCGCAGCAGAGGCTGATCCAGGAGGAGCTGCTGGCCCACAACCTGAGCATGTTACAGCTCAGGGCACGCAGCAATCATGATAAGGCCATCGCGATGCAGCCCACCGGGCAGCTGCTCAATCCCTTCCTGGCATCTTTACCCTTCAAGCCCACCGGCGCCCAGCAGAGAGTGGTTGCCGATATCACCCAAGATCTCGACAAGACGCATCCCATGATGCGTCTGGTGCAGGGCGATGTGGGCTCGGGCAAGACGCTAGTGGCCGCGCTGGCGGCGCTGCAAGCCATAGAGAGCGGCTATCAGGTCGCCATGATGGCACCGACTGAACTGCTCGCCGAGCAGCACGCCAACAACTTCGCCGCCTGGTTTGAGCCACTCGGCCTCAGGGTCGGCTGGCTGGCGGGTAAGCTCAAAGGCAAGGCGCGGGCGCAGTCGCTGCAGCAGATTAAGAGCGGCGAGGCCCATATCGTCATCGGCACCCACGCCATCTTTCAGGAGCAGGTGGAGTTCAACCGTCTGGCGCTGATCATCATAGACGAACAGCACAGGTTCGGGGTGCATCAACGTCTGGGGCTGAGAGAGAAAGGGATCAGCCAGGGCTTCCACCCACACCAGCTGATCATGACGGCAACCCCTATTCCCCGCACCCTGGCGATGACCGCCTATGCGGATCTCGATACCTCCATCATCGACGAGTTGCCGCCGGGGCGAACGCCGGTGACTACGGTCGCCATCTCAGACAATCGCCGCGGTGAGGTGATCGATCGCGTGCGCCGGGCCGCGCTGCAAGATGGGCGTCAGGCCTACTGGGTCTGTACCCTGATCGAAGAATCCGAGGTGCTGGAATGTCAGGCCGCCGAAGACACGGCCGAGGAGCTTAAACAGCTGCTGCCCGAGCTGTCCATCGGCCTGGTGCATGGCCGCATGAAACCCACTGAGAAACAGGCGATCATGGACGCCTTTAAGGCCGGCACCATACAGCTACTGGTGGCCACCACAGTGATCGAGGTGGGGGTCGATGTGCCCAATGCCAGCCTGATGATCATCGAAAACCCCGAGCGCTTGGGTCTGGCCCAACTGCATCAGCTGCGGGGGCGTGTCGGCCGTGGCGCCGTGGCCAGCCACTGCGTGCTGCTCTACAAGGCGCCGCTTTCCCATACCGCCACCCAACGTTTAGGAGTGCTCAGGGACAGCAACGACGGCTTCGTGATCGCCCAGAAAGATCTGGAGATCCGCGGACCGGGTGAGGTCTTAGGCACCAAGCAGACGGGTATCGCCGACATGAAGATAGCGGACTTAGTGCGGGATCAGGCCCTCATCCCCCACATTCAAAAATTGGCCCAACATGTGATGCAAGAGGTGCCGGAAAACGTTGACGCCCTAGTGCTGCGTTGGTTAGGCGAGCGCCAGCAATACGTGCAGGCCTAACTCAACTAACAATTAAATATTTTTTATTTCGCTGGCCGCCCCTAGACAAGCCCGGTGAATTTTGCAGAATGGAAAGAGGCCTCTGTGGTCACAGGGCTTATTCCAGCCACAATTCAAGGAAATCTCATGCAAGTCAGTCAAGAAGATAGAATTGCCCCACAGACAGCGCGCAGCGGGATCAATGCGCTCAGCATTGCCGTGGTGATCATATTAGTGTTGCTCGCCGCCGGCGCCTACTATTTCCTGGGCAGTGACGAACCCGCGCCCGAGCCTGAATTGCCAGCCCCTATTACCCTGCCTGAGCCAGAGCCCGAGCAGCCCTTGCCAACCGATGCGGCCCTGCCTGAACCAGAGAACCTGGCGCCGGAGCCTGAAACCCAGGTAGAAGAAGCACCAGCCGAGGCGGTTGAGACCCTGCCGACACTGGCCGAAAGCGATCAATATGTTCATGACAAGACGGTCGAAGTCGCCAATGGCATGAAGATAGACCCGCTACTGGTCGAGAAAGATATCGTCAGACACTTCGTGGTGTTCGTCGACAACCTAGCTCAGGGCGAGCTGGCCCGCAAGGTGAGCCCACTCAAGGCGCCCAACAGCAAGTTTACCGTCTCCGAGGTGACCAACAAGACCTACCTCAATCCCGACAGCTACCATAGGTATGATCTCTATGCGAACTTCGTCGATAACCTGGACGAGGAGCAGCTGCTTAGCACCTATAACAAGGTGAAGCCGCTGCTGGGTGAGGCCTTTGCCGAGCTGGGTTATCCCGACATGAATTTCGATGACCGTATGGTAGAGGCGATAGACGTCATGCTATCCGCCCCCGTCATCGACGCACCGATTGAGCTGGACAGCGTCAGCGTAAACTATAAGTTTGTCGACCCTCAGCTCGAGAGCCTGCCCAATGCCCAGAAGCTGATGATCCGCATGGGTCCGGAAAACAGCAAGAAGGTCAAGGCCGCCCTGCGTAAGCTCAAGAAGCAACTCAAACAGTGATGACCCCAGCTCGCCCACCTCCTCGTGGGCGAGCTTTTTCCTATCTCCTCAGTTCACACTATCTAGCAACAGATCAATCACATATTTATGTCACCCGTCAAAGGGTGTACAATAGCCGCCCCACAAATACACCTTGTGGCTCAGTTTCTGGTTATGGAAAACATCAGCAAGACGCTGTATTTAGAGGCAAAGTAGTGCGGTTACACTTTCACATTCATTCTGCGGGCGCCTGGTCTCCCCTATACCAGTGCTTAAGCGATTGGCAGACATGGCCAACGCCGCCAGCAGATGCCGAGCAGCTCGCTCATGCCGCCCCGGCGCTGAAGCAAGTACCCGCCATGCAAAGGCGACGCTTTAGCAAGCTCACCAAGATGCTGTTGGATGTCGCCTTTCAATGCGACGCGCCCTCACAATGCCGCACCATCTTCGCCTCTCGCCACGGCGAGCTTAACCGCACAGTGGATCTGCTGCAGGACATAGTGCGCCAGCAGCCCATTTCGCCCATAGGCTTCAGCCAATCGGTGCATAACACCGCCAGCGGCATCTTCAGCATATTGACGGACAACCGCGCGCCTTCGACCTCGATTGCCGCCGGTGAGGCCACCCTCACCCAGGCCCTTGTCGAGGCCTATGGACAACTGGCGGAGGACAACTCGCCGCTGCTGATGGTGTTTGGCGACGAGCCCGTGTCAGATATCTACAAAGAATTTACCCAGGAACCCGAACTGCCGCTGGCCATCGCGCTGCAGTTGTCGCTATGCCAAGATCAGGTTTCAGGCACTCAGCTAGTCATTGAGACCAAGCCAGATGCCTCCGAATTAGCGGCGACGCAGCCGCTGAGCTTTGGCCAAGTGATCCACGCCATCGCCAGCCAGCAACCGCTCGAGGGGCGCCTGAATCAATACCTGGTGCGGATCTGTCATGACTAGTCAGGTCGTCGCCAAACGCCTGACCGGCATCGCCTATATTCCTCGCTGGCTGGGCGGGGTGAGCTGCTATATCGCCTTCGGTTTAGGGGGCCTGCTCAGCTCACTCACCATATTGCCCGTACTCAGATTCTGGCCCGGCAGCCAGCAGGTGCGCATCGCCCGGGTGCAGCGCGCTGTACACCTGATGTTTCGCGGCTTCGTGCGTATGCTCACCTGGGCCGGGGTGATTCGGGTGACCACCCAAGATCTGCATCGACTGGAAAGTGCCAAGGGCAAGGTGATCATCGCCAACCATCCGACCCTGGTCGACGTGGTGGTATTGATAAGCCTGATGCCTAATGTCGGCTGTATCGTCAAACAAGGCTTGTGGCGCAACCCCTTCCTGCGGGGCGTGGTCTCCTGCGCCGGTTATATTCCCAACCGCGGCGCCGATCTCCTGCTCAAGGATTGCAGCGAGGTGCTGGCCCAAGGCACTAACATGATCATCTTCCCCGAGGGCACACGTACCGTTAAGGGCGAGATAGTTAACGAATTTGCCAGGGGCGCAGCCAATATCGCCCTGCGCACAAACACAGATCTAATCCCCGTGGTATTAAGAACCAATGCCGTCGGCCTGACCAAGCAGGAACCCTGGTATGAGATACCTCGCCAAACCATAGGCATGAATGTCGAAGTAGGCGAAACTATCGAGCATATCAGGTATCATGCTCAAACGGGTGGAGACGCCAAGATGGCCCGTCAGTTGACGCGGGATCTCGAAGAATATTATAAACAACAACTTGATAAAAATTATGAGCTTACAAAACGAAATTAAACAACTCATCATAGATTGCCTGGATCTCGAAGATGTCAGCATCGACGACATCGACACGGATGCGCCGCTCTTTGGCGACGGTCTGGGACTGGACTCTATCGATGCACTTGAGCTGGGACTGGCCATCAAGAAGCAGTTCGATGTCAAAATCGAAGCCAACTCGGAAGCCACCAAGGCCCATTTCTACAGTGTTGCCAGCCTGGCAAGCTTTATCGAATCTCAACGCGGTTAGGAGGCAGCATGCAAAATCGTGAGCAAATTCTACAGATGCTGACTCAGATCCTAGTTGATGAGTTTGAAATCGATGCCGACGACATCACCCCAGAGGCGTCTCTGTACCAAGAGCTGGATCTGGACAGCATAGACGCTGTGGATCTGGTGATTAAACTACAACAACTCACGGGCAAGAAGATCCAGCCCGACGAGTTTAAGGCCGTGCGTACCGTCGATGACGTAGTTACGGCTATCGAAGGGCTAGTGAAGCAGTAATGCGCCTGTTTCTGCAACTAGTCACCGGCCTGGTCGTGCTGGGGTACCCCCTGGCCGTCTACTTCGGCCTGAACTATTTGCCGCCGGGTGTGATCGCCCTCCTGCTCTGCTCTCTGCTGCTGCTCAGGCTCGCATTGCAGAGGCAACAGGTCAGGGCCATGATGCTGCCAATCGTCGTGGGTATATTCCTGACCGCGGGCAGCTACCTGGCGAAACAGACTGCCTGGCTGCTCTACTATCCCGTGGTGATCAACCTGAGCATGTTGGCGCTGTTTGCCTACTCCCTCAAACATGGTCCCACCATGATTGAGCGTCTCGCCAGGCTGAAGGAGCCGGATCTGCCCGACGAGGCGATCCCCTACCTGCGTAAGGTCACCCAGATCTGGTGTGGTCTGTTTGTCTTCAACGGCGCCATGGCGCTCTACACCGCCAGCGCCACTAGCCTGGCGACCTGGACCCTCTATAATGGATTTATCGCCTATCTGCTGATCGGTACGCTGCTCGGTGGAGAATGGTTATATCGCACCTTCTGGTTGAAAAAGTCATGACAGCCCTACTCAAACATTGGCTCAGGCATGGGCCGGCGAGCCAGCAGCTTATCAGCTTCAATCACCACGATATTCTGACGGGTGAGGCCTTTACCGCCCAAGTGGCCGCCATCTTCGAGGCACTGAGCCAACATAAGGCCAAGCGCTGGCTTTTGGCCTGCGACAGCAGTGATCTGTTCGCGGTCGGCCTGTGCGCCGGTCTGCTGGCAGGTAAACAGCTGATCCTGCCCGCCAACACCCAGAGCGGCACCCTGAGTGAACTCACCCATGAGTTCGACGCCGTGCTGGCAGACAGGCCACTGTGCGAGGCCAAAGACTTTGTCGCCCTGCATAAGGATCTCAAACATCCTGGTCCCTGGCCGACCAGCCAAGTATTTGGCGAGTTGATTCTCTATACCTCGGGCTCAAGCGGTCAACCCAAGGCGATCACTAAGACGCTAGATCAGCTCGATGCCGAGGTGACGGTACTGGAACAGACCTTTGCCAATCATCTGCCCCAATGCAGCGTGATCGCCACCGTCTCCCATCAGCATATCTATGGTCTGTTGTTTAAGGTGCTCTGGCCCCTGGCCGCCAGTCGCCCCTTCTTGAGCGATCTGGTGGAATACCCAGAGACCCTGACCTACTACGCCAACCTGTTTCCCAACCTCTGCCTGATCAGCAGCCCGGCGCAGCTCTCTCGCCTGCCAGATGCCTTGGAGCATCAGCCGCAGCTGCGCGCGCCCAGCCTGATCTTCAGCTCGGGCGGCCCGCTGAGCCTGGAGGCCGCCAATGCCATCGCCCACTGCTATGGCAAGCCGCCCATAGAGGTATTCGGCAGCACGGAAACCGGCGGCATTGCCTATCGTCGTCAGCAGGACAACCAGCAGAGCTGGCGCGCCTTTGCCACCCATGAGATCAAGCAAGATCCAGACGACGGTGCCCTCTGGCTCAAGTCCCCTTACCTGGAAAGTAGCGACTGGCTCAGGTGTGACGACAAGATACAGCTTATCGCTCCCGGCGAGTTCGTATTGCAGGGACGACTGGATCGTATCGTCAAGATAGAGGAGAAGCGCCTCTCACTGGTGCAGATGGAAGCCCTACTGGAGAACCATCCCTTGGTAGATCAGGCCGCGATCGTGGTGCTGGAGCAACCCAGGGTACAGCTGGGCGCCGCCATCAGGCTGTCTGCCGAAGGTAACGCCTTGCTGGAGCAGGAAGGTAAACTGGCGGTCAACAACGCCCTCAAGCAGCATCTGCTGAGTCAGTTTGAGCGCGTTACCCTGCCAAGACGCTGGCGTTATCCCGCCGCGCTACCGCTCAACACCCAGGGCAAGCGTATCCACAAGGAGCTGTTGGAGTTGTTTCTTCATGATTAAATCTGACCTACCGCCCATCATGGCCAAACGTTGCCTGGAAGATGGCGTCGAATGGCAGCTGCGCATCGATGCCGACCTGCCCTATTTCGAGGGGCATTTTCCCGAGCAGGCGGTACTCCCCGGCGTGACCCAACTGGATTGGGCGGTGCAGCTGGGCGCCAGCGAATTTGGCTATGCGCCCCAGGTGCAGAGCCTGGAGGTACTCAAGTTTCAACAGTTGATCCTACCCGGCAGCGAGGTGCAACTGAAGATCAGCCTCAATCGCGCCAAACATAAGCTCACCTTCGCCTACTATCAGGGCGAGCAGCGCTTCGGCTCGGGCCGCATCTGCCTGACGCCACACGACAACGAGGAGAGAGGCTGATGCAACTGGCATTAGTCATTCCCAACTACAACCATCGCCAGGCGATCAAGGCTACCCTTGCACGCCTGGAGCCCTTGGGACTCACCTGTTATCTGGTCAACGATGGCAGCGATGACGAGACCCGTCACCTGCTCTGCCAGCTGGCGGCGCAGCACGACTGGGTGCGCCTGCTGCATCATCCCTTCAACCGGGGCAAGGGCGCGGCGGTGATGACGGGCCTCAGGGCCGCCTATGCCGATGGTTTTAGCCATGCACTGCAGGTGGACGCCGACGGTCAGCACGATCTTGACGATATTCCTAAGATGATAGAGACGGCTAAGGCCCAGCCCCAGGCGCTGATCTCAGGCCTGCCACAATACGATGAGTCCGTGCCCAAGGGGCGCCTCTATGGCCGCTACCTCACCCACTTCTGGGTCTGGGTCGAGACCCTGAGCCTGGATATTCGAGACTCCATGTGCGGTTTTCGCGTCTACCCTCTGGCCGCCACCGAGCAGCTGTTTCTCAACGAGGCACTGGGCGAGCGCATGGACTTTGATATCGAGGTGCTGGTCAAGCTCTACTGGCAGGGCGTCGAGGTAAAACACCTGCCGACCAGGGTGATCTACCCAGAAGATGGCACCAGCCACTTCCAGGGCTTCAAAGACAATGTGCGCATCTCCACCATGCACAGCAAGCTCTTCTTCGGCATGTTAAGACGCATGCCACAGCTGCTGCGCCACAAGCGCAGCCGCCCCAAGGCGGTGAAGCACTGGTCTCGCATGGGCGAGCGCGGCAGCTACTGGGGCATCAAGCTGTTGGCCACCAGTTATAAGCTGGGCGGCCACTGGCTATGCCGCGCCATCATGTATCCGGTGATCTGCTACTTCTTCGCCACGGGCCGCACGGCGCGGCACGCCAGCCAGACTTTCCTGCGTCAGGTGCAGCAACTCGAACCCAAGCATCCGGATCTCCAGGGCGAGATAAACTGGCGCCACAGCCTCAAGCACTTCATCGCCTTCGGCAATGCGGCACTGGATCGCATCGATGCCTGGTGCGACCGCATCAAACTCAGCCAGGTCGACTTTCCCGACCGCGAGGTGCTCGCCAAGCCGCTGGCCCAGGGACAAGGTGCCGTGCTGCTGGTTTCCCACCTGGGTAATCTGGAGCTTTGCCGCGCCATCTCGATTCACCAGCGCAAGGTGAAGGTCAATGTCATGGTGCTGACCCAGAATGCGGAGAACTTCAACCGGGTACTGAAACAGCTCAATCCAGACAGTGCCCTCAACCTGATCCAGGTGACCGAACTGGGCCCCAGCACCTCTATGCTGTTGCAAGAGAAGATAGAGCAGGGGGAACTCGTGGTGATCGCCGGCGATCGCACCTCCACCAGCAGTGAAGGCCGGGTACTTTACGCCCCCTTCATGGGTAAGGAGGCGCCTTTCCCACAAGGTCCGTTTATTCTGGCCAACCTGCTGGACTGCCCCGTGTACCTGATGTTCTGCCTCAGGGAAAACGGCCGCTACCGGGTGCACGTAGAGCACTTTGCCGACACCCTCAAGGGGCCGCGTGCCGGCCGCATGGAACGACTACAAGCAGCGGTGAATCGTTACGCCGAGCGTCTGGAACACTACGCCCGCCGTGCACCGCTGCAATGGTTTAACTTTTTCGATTTTTGGCGCAAGGACGATGAACTCCTGCGCGAGGCCAAGCCTCAAACGCCTAACAGGACAGAGAAATAGATGACACAGACGACTCAATCCCCCACCTCCACCACCTTGGTCGAATTTGGCCAGCGTAATCTCAATCTCGAGGAGGTCGTTGCCATCGCCAAGGGCGCTAAGGCCCAGCTCAAGGAGAGCGCCGACTATCAGGAATATATCCAGAAAGGTGCCCGTTTTATCGACAGCCTGCTGGCCGAAGAGGGCGTGGTCTATGGCGTCACCACGGGCTACGGCGACTCCTGCACAGTCACGGTCGGCCTGGATCTGGTGCACGAACTGCCGCTGCATCTGTCGCGCTTCCACGGCTGCGGCATGGGTAACATTCTCTCCGTCATGCAGGCCAGGGCCGTGATGGCGTGCCGCCTAAGCTCGCTGGCCGTGGGTAAATCTGGCGTAAGTTACGAACTGCTGAAACGCATCGAGACTCTGCTGAATCTGGGCATCACCCCGGTTATCCCCGAAGAGGGCTCTGTGGGCGCCAGCGGCGATCTCACCCCTCTCTCCTACCTAGCCGCCGTACTAGTGGGTGAGCGCGAGGTGATCTACCAAGGCGAGCGCCGTGCTACTGCCGATGTGTACCGTGAACTAGACATTACGCCATTGACCCTGCGTCCCAAGGAGGGTCTGGCCCTGATGAACGGCACCGCCGTGATGACGGCGCTGGCCTGTCTTGCCTACGACAGGGCTCAATACCTGAACCGTCTGGCCAGCCGTATCACCGCCATGGCCTCGCTGACGCTCAAGGGTAACTCCAACCATTTCGACGACATACTATTTGCGGCCAAGCCACATCCGGGCCAAAACCAGATCGCCGCCTGGATTCGCGAAGATCTCAACCACCATGAGCATCCACGCAACTCGGATCGCCTACAGGACAGATACTCGATCCGCTGCGCGCCGCACATAATAGGCGTGCTGCAAGACGCCCTGCCCTTCATGCGTCAGTTTATCGAGACCGAACTCAATAGCGCCAACGACAACCCTATCGTCGATGGCGAGGGTGAGCACGTGCTCCACGGCGGCCACTTCTACGGCGGCCATATCGGCTTCGTGATGGACTCGATGAAGAACGCCATCGCCAATATTGCCGACCTGATCGACCGCCAGATGGCCCTGGTGATGGACCCTAAATTTAACAATGGCCTGCCCGCCAACCTCTCTGGCGCCCAAGGTAGCCGCAAGGCGATCAACCACGGCTTCAAGGCGGTGCAGATAGGCGTATCGGCCTGGACCGCCGAGGCGCTAAAGAATACCATGCCTGCCAGTGTCTTCTCGCGCTCCACCGAGTGTCATAACCAAGACAAGGTGAGCATGGGCACTATCGCCGCCCGCGACTGTATGCGCGTGTTGCAGCTCACCGAACAGGTGGCCGCGGCTGCGTTGTTGGCCATGACCCAGGGCATTCACCTGCGTATCGCCCAGGGCGAGCTGTGTCATGCCTCGCTTACCACCTCTGTCGCCAAGACCCTAGATCAGGTCAGCGCCGACTTTGAACTGCTCACCGAAGACAGACCCCTGGAAACCGTGCTTAGGCAGACGGTCGACAAGATCCAGCAGGGACTGTGGGAAGTGTGTCACTAGGAGGCGCAAGATGAAGGCACTGCTCACCACAGAGATGGAGATGGTCATCCCCTTCCACGACGTCGACTCCATGGGGATCACCTGGCACGGTAATTATCTTAGATATTTCGAGATCGCCCGCTGTCAGCTGCTGGACGAAATAGACTATGGCTACCGCAAGATGCAGGCCTCAGGCTATGCCTGGCCCATTATCGATCTGCAGATAAAATATGTGCAGGCCAGCACCTTCGAGCAGAGGGTCAAAGTGATCGCCAGCCTAGTGGAGTGGGAGAACCGTCTCAAGATCACCTATCAGGTACGCGACGCCGAGACCAACCAGCGCCTGACCAAGGGTTATACCGTACAGGCGGCGGTCGAGATGGAGAGCAAGGAGCTCTGCCTGGTCACCCCTGACTGCTTCAGAGACAAGATAGCCCACCTGCTGCCGAGCGAGGCGCAGGCATGATGACCTCTTTGCTTCACCGCATCGCTAGCCTTCACCGCTTAGCTAAGGCCGGCCTGTTTTGCCTGCTGTTTTGTCCTATGTTCTGCCTGGGCCTCGTTAGTTTCGTAACTCACGCAGAACAATCAGCCGACTATGAGGCACTTTTTAAAGCGCCAGCAGACAATGCAGCCCTATCCAAGCTGGTGACCCGCCTGGGCGGCGGTGAGTCGGCAAGGGGCGAGTTTACCCAGTCCCGCTACCTCAAGGTGCTGAAGAAGCCGCTGGTAAGCCGCGGCGAGTTCCTGTTTCAGGACAAACTGGGGATCGCCTGGCTACAGACAGCGCCCTTCCCCTCTGGCCTGGTACTGACGCAAAACACCCTGGTGCAGATAGATGCCGACGGCAACCGTCAGGTGAGCCACGCCGATGATAATCCACAGGCGGGTGCCATGGCGCAGATGATGCCAAACCTAATGAGCGCGCTGCTAAGCGGCGATCTCGCCCCCCTGGAGGCGCAATTTACCCTGCATCTGCAGCAGCAAGCAGAGTGCTGGCAGTTGGGCTTGGAGCCGATAGATCCCCTCATCAAGCAGGCGATGCCACGCATAGTGCTACAGGGAAGCGAACAACTTGAATCTCTCAGCCTCCTGGATAACCGCGGTGATCTCAGCGTGATCGAATTTAACGCCCTGGCGCAGCGTCCGTTGACGGCGGATGAGCAGGCCTATTTCAAACTCGACGCCGACCCTCGCCCCGCGACAGAGGCGAGATGATCCTCAACCTCAGCGACCGCCTGAGTCGCCTCTCTGCCAATACCCGCCTGGTTATCTGGCTGGTGCTGCTGGCCGCCATGGCGCTGCTGGCCGCCCAGGCGCTGAACAGAGGCGCCGGGGTGCAGAGTGACATCCTGGCCATGCTCCCCAAGATCCAGGAAGATCCCCTCACCCAGAGGGCGATAGACAGGGTCGAGCAGCAGCTGGCCAATCGCATCTATCTAGGGGTCGTCAGCCCGGACCAAGCCACCGCCGTCAAAGGCGCCAAACAGCTGCTGAGTGCACTTCAGGGGGCGCCTGAGGCCTTTACCCAGGTGCAGAGCGCCGATATGCAAGGCGCCCAGGCACTCAATCGCTTCTATTTTCCCTATCGCTTTCACCTGCTCACCACGCAGCAGAAAGATCTGCTCGCAAGTGGACAATTAGCCAAGTTAGAGGCTAATACGCTCGCCCAGCTCTACAATGCCTTCGGCTACGCCAATAGCCAGCTATTGAGCCAAGACCCGCTATTGCTCTACCCCGAGCTACTGAAACAGCTCTCGCCCCAACGCCGCCTCAAGGTGGTCGACGGCATTCTGGTAGGCCAGGAATTAGCCCAGGACGCTACCGATAGAACCTCCTTAAACAAAGACAGACAGGGAAACAGCGTCGCCATCGTCATGGCGAAGGGAGTCGGCAGCGCCTTCAACCCTAAGGCGCAGGAGCTGCAGTTGGCCAAGCTCCAAGAGGCGATAAACCAGATGCGGCAGAGCCTTGGGTCCGAACAAAGAGTAAGTGTACTAAAAGGCGGTGCCCTGTTTCACGCCGCGGCGGCAACAACACAGGCGAAGAGAGAGGTCTCCAGCCTTGGGCTCGCCTCGCTGATCGGCGTGATCCTGCTGGTATGGCTAGCGTTTCGCTCTATCATGCCGCTCACCATAGCGGCCCTGACCATAGCCACCAGCCTGCTATTTGCCCTGAGCGCGACCCTATGGATCTTCACCCAGGTTCACCTGCTCACCCTGGTATTCGGTACCAGCCTGATAGGGATAGCCATCGACTACAGCTTCCACTTCTACTGTGAACGGCTGCAAAGCCAGAAAGCAGATTCAGGGATAACCGCGACTAATGCCGTAGCCCGCGTGTTTCCCGCCGCCAGTCTGGCACTGCTCACCACTGTCATCGCCTACCTGGCCATCGGCCTGACGCCATTCCCCGGCATGCAACAGGTGGCCGTATTCTGCGCCGCGGGACTCCTCGGCGCCTATCTGACACTGATCTTCGCCTATCCCAAGCTAGCGAGCAGCGCCATGAAACCCGGCGACCGCGCGCTCGGCCTGGCGGCGCGTTATCTCAATGCCATGCAGACCATAGCGCGGCCCCTTAGTGGACTCAAGGGCGTAGCACTCGCCGCCGGCCTGCTGCTCGTGGCTATATTCGGCCTGAATCGACTCGGGGTAAACGATGATATTCGCGCCTTGCAGCAGAGTCCTCTGAGCCTCACCCAAGGCGAGCAACGACTGCGCCAGGTGATGAGCGGCGGCACAGATAACCAGTTTATCCTGGTACGGGCAGAGACCGCCGAGGAACTGCTGACAAGGCTGGAGGCGCTGTCGCCCACGCTCGGCTCATTGCAACACCAAGGTGTGCTGGGTAACTCGGTTAATCTGGCCCGCTACCTGCCCAGTCAGGCAAGCCAGCAAGAGGCCTATCGCCTACAGGGGCAGATTTACAACAAGCTGCCCCAAGTGTTGGCGCGTATAGGCCTGGAGGGCGACTTGGCACCCTCCCTGATGGCGAGCTTCGAGGCCAGCGTCAATGAGACCATCACCCCTAATAATTTTTTCGCCTCCCTGGCCGGTGAACTGTTCGCCCCCCTATGGCTGGCGCCCGATGGGACTGATGCTCAAGCTCATGCTCATGCTCATGCTCATGCTCATGCTCATGCTCATGCTCAAATTCAAGCTCAAGCTCAAGCTCAAGCTCAAACGCAGGCGAGCGATAAAACCTCTGACAGTGACGGCGCCACATACGGCGCAATTGTCCTGCTGGGCGGCATCACAGATCTTCACGCCTTAACCCAGGCGATCGGCCCATTAAGTGGCGTAACCTTGGTGGATAAGGTGCAGGATATCTCGGATGTGATGGCCAAGTATCGCAGCCTAACCCTGAGCCTGCTGGGCCTGGCGCTTGTGGTCGCTGGGCTTATCTTCTCGCTGCGCTTCGGCCTCAAGATGGCCCTGTGGATCACAGCCGTGCCCGCCCTCGCAGCGCTGCTCACCTTGGCAGGCCTGGGATTAGCCGGCTCACCACTCACCTTGTTTCATGCACTGGCGCTGATCTTGGTCTTTGGCATAGGCGTCGACTACAGCCTGTTTTTCGCCGAGAGCCATAGAGGCGAAGGCGTGATGATGGCGGTATTCATGTCCGCCTGTTCGACCCTGATGGCCTTCGGTCTGCTGGCCTTCAGCCAGACACCAGCCATCCACTATTTCGGCCTGACATTACTCCTGGGGATAGGCCTTACCTTCGTGCTCTCCCCCTTTATTCACACATTAACAAGGATTGATAAGTGACCCCTTTCGCGCAAACAGCCGCTCAGACGGACCATTATGATGTGATAGTGATAGGTGCGGGCCCCTCGGGCAGCGTTGCCGCCAGCCTGCTGCATCAACAGGGTAAGCGTGTCTTAGTCTTGGAGAAGCAGCACTTCCCCCGCTTCTCCATCGGCGAGAGCCTACTGCCCTGCTGCATGCAGGTGATTGCCGAGGCCAATATGCTCGATGCCGTCAATCAGGCGGGGTATCAATTCAAGAATGGCGCGGCCTTCAACGCCAATGGCCGCTCGACCTACTTCGACTTTACCGACAAGTTCACCCCGGGGCCGGGCACCACCTTTCAGGTCGAGCGTGGCGACTTCGATAAGCTACTCGCCGACACTGCCGCCAGCCAAGGGGTCGAGATCCGCTATGGCCAGCGTGTCGATGCCGTGGATCTCAGCCAACAGCCCAGGCTCACCGTCAGCGACGAGCAGGGAGAGAGCTATGAGCTGAGCGCCGATTACCTGCTGGATGCCAGTGGCTTCGGCCGCGTGCTGCCTCGATTGCTGGATCTGGAGCGCCCCTCCAATCTACCCAGCCGCACGGCGATATTTACCCATATCCAAGACAATATCGACAGCGTCGACATGGGCGACTACCACTTCGATCGCAACAAGATACTGATCAGCGTCCACCCGGATAATCGCGACATCTGGTATTGGCTGATCCCCTTCAGCAACGGTCGCTGCTCGCTGGGTGTGGTGGGCGAGCCTCACCTGCTGGGCGAAGATGCCGATCTCGAGGCCACACTGATGCGCCTGGTGCGGGAAGAGCCGCGCCTCAAGCAGCTACTCAGCCGCGCCGAGATAATACGCAAGCCCGCCAAGCTGGCAGGTTACTCGGCCAACGTCAGCACCCTGGCTAGCAATAAATTTGCCCTGCTGGGTAATGCCGGTGAGTTCCTCGATCCCGTGTTCTCCTCTGGCGTCACTATCGCGATGCAATCAGCCTCAATTGCGGCTAAATGTGTCGTGAAACAGCTCAATGGTGAATCGGTCGACTGGCAGACAGAGTATGCCCAGCCGCTGATGCGCGGCGTCGATACCTTCAGAACCTATGTGCAGGCCTGGTACGATGGTCGCTTCCAGGATGTGATCTTCTATCAAAACCCTAACCCTAAGATTAAGCAGATGATCTGCTCTATCCTGGCGGGCTACGCCTGGGACGAAAGCAACCCGTTTGTCGCCGAATCTGAGCGTCGTCTCAACATGGTGGTCGAGTTATGCCGTTAAGGGCGAGTCTCCTCATCTGCATGGCGCTGTTACTGAGCGCCTGCGCCCACAAGCTGGACAGGCAAACCTGTATGGCCCTGGCTCAGGGAGTCGACTACTGCCTGGCGCCTCTGCCGGACTCGGCGCCCGTCAGTCAGAGCCAGCTGGTCAAACTCAAAGTGAAACAGGCCAGGCATCAGCTGCTGAGTCAGCTGGATCTGACGCCCGAGTCGCTCACTCTGGTAGGCCTGGCCCCTCTCGGACAGCCGCTGTTTACCCTCAGCTATGACGGCCAGCGGCTGATCAGCGAGCAGAGCGTCCTATTGGGAGATCAATTTAAGGCCGAGTATCTCCTTGGGCTGTTGCAATTGATATACTGGCAGCCAGAGAATGTAAATCGCCATTTACAAGGCGCGACACTGGCCGACTACGCCTGTGATGCAGCCTATTGCAGAAGATTATATGCTAGCGATGGCGAGACAATCATGGATATCCGCTATAGCCGGAAGAGCCCCTGGACAGCCGAGGTGACGCTAGATTTTCACCAGGCTCAGCTGACGCTGAACATCCAGCCGCTAGAGTAAACGTAAACAAGAACGGACACGATGACACAGATAGCTATCACCCACCTAGGATTATGCACCCCATTGGGCGACGATCCCCAGACCGTCTTACGCCGCCTGCTCGATGGCGATACCCAGGGCATGAGGTGGCGTGACGACCTAATCCCTGACAGCCAGGTGTTGGTGGGAATGGTCACCACAGAGTTGCCGAGCATAGCGCCCGAATTACAAAGATTCGACTGTCGCAACAATCAGTTACTCCAGCGCGCCGCCGAACAGATTGCCCCGGCGGTCGAGGCGGCTAAGACCCAATACGGAGCGGATCGCATAGGTATAGTGCTAGGCACCAGTACCTCGGGGATCGCCAGGGGCGAGAAGGCACTGGCCTACCGCGCCGAGCATGGTGTATTGCCCGCCGATTACCTCTACTCCAAGCAGGAGCTAGGTAACAGCTGTGACTTTCTGCAGCACTATTTCGACCTCGCAGGCCCCTGCTACACGGTATCGACCGCCTGCTCATCCAGCGCCAAGGTATTCGCCAGCGCCAAGCGCCTGCTACTAGCTGACGTCTGCGACATGGTGATCGTCGGCGGCGCCGACAGCCTGTGCAAGCTGACCCTGAACGGCTTCCACTCGCTGGAATCTGTCTCCAAGGCCCATTGCCAACCCTTTAGCCGTAACCGTGATGGGATCAACATCGGCGAGGGAGCGGCGCTATTTACCTTAACCTTAGGCAAGGCCGAGCTGATGCTCGCGGGTGTGGGGGAGTCCAGCGACGCCCACCATATCTCTTCACCCCATCCAGAGGGCGATGGCGCCGTGGTCGCCATCGAGATGGCGCTCACGGATGCAGCGATCGCCCCGTCACGGGTTGGCTACATCAACCTACACGGCACGGCGACCATAAAGAATGATGCCATGGAGAGTCGCGCCCTGCTCAAGGTGTTCGGCAAGCAGCTGCCACCAGTGAGTTCTACTAAGCCGCTCACCGGCCATGCCTTGGGCGCCGCCGGTGCCTTGGAGGCGGCCTTCTGCCTGCTGCTCCTCTCAGATCTTAATCGAGAACATGGGCTGCCGCCTCAGGTGGGCGATCAAGAGTGGGATGGCGACAACCCGGCACTGCCCTTCGTATCACAGGGGCACAGCACTCGGCCTGAGAATGCCAGGCTCGAATATGTCATGAGCAACTCCTTTGCCTTTGGCGGCAGCAATGCCAGCATCATCTTCTGCCGGGGAGCCAAGCGATAATGTCAACGCAAGAATTACAGCCAGATTCACTTACTGTGTCTGAATCACAAGCTATGTCACAGCCAAACACAGCGCTTACCGAGATACCGCTTGAACAGGTGCTGCCACACCGCGCACCTATGATCTTGATCGACAAGCTGCTCGAGCAGGCGCCAGACACACTGCTTACCGAGGTGAGGATAAGCACAAACAGCGCCTATTTCGACGCTGCCAGCCAGTCTGTGCCTAACTATGTGGGCATAGAATATATGGCTCAAAGCATCGCCGCCCTCGCAGGCCTGGAGGCCAGCGCCCGAGGCGAACCCATTCGTGTCGGCTTCCTGCTCGGCACACGCAAGTTAACATTCGCGATCCCCGCCTACCGACTCGGCGAGCGTTATCAGACCCGAGTCAGCCGCCTCTATCAGGAAGATAACGGTCTGGCGGTGTTTGATTGTAAAATATTCCACAACAATCAACTTGTGGCAGAGGCTAATGTCAATGTATTCCAGCCTCAAGACACCCAGGCCTATATCTTGGAGAGCCAGGCGGGTACAGAAGAAGAGAAAGCAAGATGAATAAACGCGTATTGATCACAGGTGCCAGTCGCGGCATAGGCAAGGCCATCGCCCTCAAGCTGGCCGAGACAGGCTATGATATTGCCCTGCATTTCCACAGCAATCAGGCGGCGGCCGATGCAACCCAGACAGAGCTCGAGGCATTAGGGGCCAAGGTGAGCCGCCTGCAGTTCGACGTGGCGGACCGCGCCGGCGTCAAGGCGGCCATAGAGGCCGATATCGACCAGCACGGCGCCTACTATGGCGTGGTGCTCAACGCAGGGATCACCCGGGACACCGCCTTTCCTGCCATGAGCGACGAGGAGTGGGACGGTGTGATCCACACCAACCTGGATGGTTTCTACAACGTAATCCACCCTTGCACCATGCCGATGATCCAGTCACGCCAGGGCGGTCGCATCATCACCATGGCGTCTGTCTCCGGCATCGCGGGTAACCGTGGCCAGGTCAACTACAGCGCCTCTAAGGCGGGCATCATAGGCGCTACCAAGGCGCTGAGCCTGGAGCTGGCCAAACGTAAGATCACGGTTAACTGTATCGCCCCCGGGCTGATAGAGACAGACATGGTGGAGTCGTTCCCCCAGGAGATGGTCAAGGAGCTGGTACCTATGCGCCGCATGGGCAAGGCCTCGGAGATCGCCGGCCTGGCCAACTTCCTCATGTCTGATGACGCGGCCTACATCACCCGCCAGGTGATCTCGGTAAATGGTGGCATGATCTGATGAATAACAAGACTCGACGCGTAGTGATCACTGGCGCCGGCGGCGTCACCGCCCTGGGCCACGACTGGCCAAGCATCGCCCAGCGCCTGCAGGCCAAGCAAAATTGCGTCCAGCGCATAGACGAGTGGGACAGGTTCGACGGACTCAACACACGTCTGGCCGCACCGGTCACAGACTTTGAACGCCCGAGCCACTATTCGCGCAAGAAGATCCGCTCCATGGGACGAGTCTCTGTCATGGCGGCCTGGGCCAGCGAGAAGGCGCTGATGGATGCCGGCCTGCTGGACGATCCCATAGTGACCTCAGGTGCCATGGGCATCGCCTATGGCTCCTCCACCGGCAGTACGGATCCCATCATCGCCTTCGGCGACATGCTTAAAGAGGGCGACATGTCTGGGGTCACGGCCACCAGCTATATCCGCATGATGGCCCATACCACTGCGGTCAACGTCGGTGTCTTCTTCGGTCTCAAGGGTCGGGTGCACACCACCAGCAGCGCCTGTACCTCGGGCAGCCAGGGCATAGGCTACGCCTATGAGGCGATCAAATATGGTCAGCAGGATCTCATGTTAGCCGGCGGCGCGGAGGAGCTCTGCCCCACCGAGGCCGTGGTGTTCGATACCCTGTTTGCCACCAGCACCAAGAATGACGCCCCAAGCGAGACGCCGAGCCCCTTCGATCGTGACAGGGACGGCCTGGTGATCGGCGAAGGTGCCTGTACCTTGGTACTGGAAGAGCTGGAACACGCCAAGGCCCGCGGCGCTAAGATCTACGCCGAATTAGTGGGTTTCGGCACCAACTCTGATGGCCTGCATGTCACTCAGCCTAACGCCGAGACCATGGAAGTAGCTATCCGCCTGGCCCTGAAGGATGCCGACCTGGACGCCGACAAGATAGGCTATGTCAATGCCCATGGCACAGCCACGGATCGCGGCGATATCGCCGAGACCCAGGCCACTCAGGCGGTATTTGGCGAGCGCATGCCCATCTCCTCCCTCAAGAGCTACACGGGCCACACCTTGGGCGCGTGCGGCGCACTGGAGGCCTGGCTCAGCGTCGAGATGATGAATGCCGGCTGGTTTGCCCCCACCCTCAACCTCAAGCATATCGATCCCGCCTGTGGTCAACTGGACTACATAAAAGATGAGGTTCGTAAGCTCGACACCGACTATGTGATGAGCAACAACTTCGCCTTCGGCGGCATCAACACCTCGCTAATCTTCAAGCGCTGGCAAGACTAATATCGAGACAACCGCCACGAATGATCGCTAACGAGTCTCAAGACTCTGGCGGTCATCGGCGGCTGGCACAGGCTTTGCTGAGGCTCAGGGTCCTTAATTACAAGATGGAGCTTAAGATGCAATTTGTGCTCGGAGTCGTCAGCCACGCCAGCGTCGTCAAGATGCTAGAACAACACCTGGAAGATATGTATGCCACCTCGCCACCAGAGAGTGTGCATGCATTAGATTTAAACGAATTAAAACAAGATGATATTAGATTTTGGACCCTATGGGAGGCCGACCGACTCTGCGGCTGCGGCGCCATCAAGCGCCTCTCGCCAGAGCATGGCGAACTCAAGTCGATGCGGGTCGCCAACTACTATCGCCAACGTGGCATAGGCGAGCGGATCTTGCACCATCTTCAGGCAGATGCCGCCCAAAATGGGATGACGCGCCTCAGCCTGGAAACCGGCAGCATGGGCTTCTTCCTTCCAGCCCGGCGCCTATACCAGAAATTTGGTTTCGTCGAATGCGCCCCCTTCGGCCGCTACCAGGATGATCCCAACAGCGTCTTCATGACCAAGCGGCTCTGACATAACACTGGTTTGCACTTGGCTTGCCCTTAACTGGCAATTGGTTTGCGCTTAGCTTGCACTCGGCAATTAATTAGAATAATCTTATTGAAGCAAATCTTATGGATTCGATTCTAATTGTAGGGGCAGACCATGTTTCAATCTCTCTTAGCCAAGCTATCTGGCAGCCATCCCGCCGAGCAATGCTGGCAACTGATCGAACAGGGCGTACAAGTTATCGATGTACGCTCTCCCCAGGAATATGCCGGCGGCCACCTGCCAAACGCACTCAATGTCCCCCTGGATCAACTGGCCCAGTGGCTGACGCAACACAGCGATAAGCAGACCCCCTTCGTGCTCTACTGCGGTGCGGGGATCCGTGCCCAGAAAGGCTGCGACATCTTAAGGGCCAACGGCTTTAGCTGTGCCATCAACGGCGGCGCCCTCAAAGATCTGCTCTGCTACCAGCCACAAAGCGCCGCCAATGGCTGACACCGAAACTCGACCTGAAACCGAGCTGCCAATTCCTCAGGCCAAACACTTGGCTCCAGAGACACCCAGGCCCAGATACCAGTTCAGCGCCAATCGCACCCATGGGCGCCACAGGGTGCGCTATGTGGAAACCAGTCAGCAGAGTGACGAGTGCACCCTGTGCGAGCTAGCGCAATAGTCGTTCGCTAAATAAAAAAAGGCGCTCAAACTGAGCGCCTCAACCTAGAGATGGGTTAAATGTGGTTGACGATGAAAACCATGGGCTATTAGCGTCCGAAAACTTAAGCTACCAGCTGCTCTATGCTCTGCTTGGCTTGGCTGATCCCCTGCTCATTGGCTTCTGGACCCATGTTGAGGGCTTCGCCGTAAACGGTTTCCACCTCGTCGATACCGATAAAGCCAAGCACTGTCTTGAGGTAAGGTACCACGTGGTCGCTCGCACCATTCTTGTGTACGCCGCCGCGAGTGGTTACCAAGACCGCACGCTTACCTTCTACCAAGCCTTTAGGGCCTGTCTCCGTATAGGTGAAGGTCACGCCGGCACGGGCCACCAGATCGATCCAGTTTTTCAGCTGGGTCGGAATGCTGAAGTTATACATAGGGGCGGCGATAACCAGTGTGTCATGTGCCTTCAACTCGGCCACCAACTCGTCTGACAGGGCCAACACCTCTTGTTGACGCGGGCTCAGCTCGTCACCGCCACGTAGCCCCATGGCGATCTCGCCATCGAGTACAGGCAGTGGCTGCGCCGCCAGATCCCTGACTGTTACCTCGGCGCCCTGACCCTGCCAGTGTTGCTGCAGGTGGTCGATCAGCTTAGCCGATTGTGAGTAGTCCCCTAAGATGCTTGATTTCAATACCAGTACTTTTGCCATAATCTGCTCCAATTCAAAATCTCTGTTACAACCAATTGAAGCCAGTTTATCCACCATTTAACCGAAAGATAAGCGCATTAAATGCGACAAAACGTTCTAAAAAAACGAAAGACAAAGAAAGGCAATAGCAAACAGCCAGCTGCAACAGCATTCAGTCTCAGACAAAGCCATGAACAACTGACTAATTAATATCGGGTTATTTTTCGTGCAAAAAATAATCATTAAGTGTTGCGCAGTCATAATGATCCCTTGGGCAACTCGGGTCGTAACGCACTAGGAACTCAACCCTTGTTAAGGAGAAGCTGATGAAGAGGATATATCCGGCACTTATGCTAAGTGCTCTGCTCGGTATCACCGCCTGTAACGATGATGACTCGGATGATGTGATCAATGTAGTTCCCACGCCGATCGCCGAAGCCAAGGTGCGCGTCATCCATGCAGGCATAGATGCCCCCAAGGTAAATGTGACAGCCAACGACGCCCAACTGGTTGCCGATGTTGACTACGGCATATCGAGTGGTTTCCTCACTGTGCCCGTCGGCCTGTATGACATAGATGTCGATGCACAGATAGCCGACGGTTCTTTACTCGAAGTGCTCGGCGCCGACCTGGATCTGTCTGCCGACATGGAATACACGGCCATCGCGCTGGGTAAGGTGAGCGACGACACCTTGCAACTCAAACTCGTAGCCAATGCCAGTGCAGATATCGCCGCTGGGTATGCGCGAGTTCAGGTATTGCACGGCGCCTCTGACGTCGGCCTGGTCGATGTGTACGTCACCGCACCCGGGGCTGACATTAGCGACACAGCGCCCACGTTATCAGCTAACTTCCTCGATGCCAGCACCCAGATAGAAGTCCCCGCCAGTGACTATCAGATCCGTATCACAGCATCGGGACAGAAGACACCGGTGTTCGATTCCGGAACCATCCCCCTGATGGCCGATACTGATTATTTCATTACCGCGATTGCCAATGCCTGGAGCGGCGATTCACCCGTTGCCTTGCTAGTCGCCCTGGCTGATCAGCAGGCGTTACTCCTCGATGAGATGAGCGGCAGCGATCTGCGGGTAATTCATGCGGTAGCAGACGCTCCGGCGGTCGATATATTTGTCGATGGAGCCACGACGCCCGCAGTCGACATGTTTAGCTTCGGATCAGTGACCGACTATATCAATGTCGCAGATGGCGCACACACAGTCACAGTTGCAGCAGACGCAGATAACAGCGTGGTGGTTATCGATGAAGCCGCCCTTTCCCTGGAAAAGGGTCAAAGCTACAGCGTATTGGCTACAGGCTCCCTAGGCGACATGGATATCAAGCCTTGGGTAGTGATGGAAGAGGCTCGACGTGTCGCCACTGAGGCTAAGATTAATATTGCTCACGCAAGTTATTCCGCTGGCAATGTGGATATCTACCTCACCCCAGATAGCGATATCTCGTCGGCAACCCCAGTGTTGAGCGATATTCCCTTCTTAGCGGCCTCAGGCAGTTTATCGGTAGCCCCTGGAAACTATGTCGTCAGCGTCACCCCAACGGGTAGCAAGACAGTCGCAATCGGTCCTCTGGATATTAGCCTGGCCGCGGGCGGGCGCTATGGTGCGGTCGCTGTTGATGCTATGGGCGGCGGCGCGCCTCTGGGTGTGATCCTCTTGGATGATTTTGTCACCGAGATGTAGGAAGCCCCTCCCCCATTAGCAATATCAAGCCTAGCGCCCCTTTTTGTGGGCGCTTTTTACTGCTTAGTCAACCAAGAGTGATCCCCTACCACCTCTGTCGCATCAAAGCAGACAAATTAGGGATTAGTGTTCATTTTCTGGTATTCTATGGCGTTATTAAACATGACTCCTATGCATAAAGAATAATGTCCAAACAAGACTCTCTTTGGTTTAAATCCTTACGTTGGATCCAGAAGAAACTCGTGCACACCATAGTGGTGCCTCAGGATCCCTTTGCCGATCTCAACCTGGATTCAGACAGACCCCTGGTCTATGTGATGAAGACAGAATCGATCAGTGACATCGCCGCCCTGAGCGAGGTGACCGACCGACTCGGCCTGCCCAGCCCCTATCAGCCGCTGGATGTCGAGGGGGAACAGGCGCCGCGAGTCGTCTGTGTCGAAGGAGCCAAGCCGCTATTTGGCGAGCGCGAAGGCAACGAGTTTTACCTCGACAGCTTCTCGCGTCTGCTGAGCGCCCACAAGAAACATCCTGATCTGGATATTCAGCTGGTGCCCGTCAGCCTCTACTGGGGCCGCACTCCAGGCAAGGAAGATGACACCATGAAGGCCGCGGTGCTGGAGCGAGAGAACCCCACCTGGCTACGAAAGTGTCTGATGATCCTCTTCCTCGGCCGCCACAACTTCGTGCAGTTTTCCAATGCCATGTCGCTGCGCTACATGGCCGACGAGCATGGCACCGACAAACGCATCGCCCAAAAGCTGGCGCGCGTGGCCAGGGTGCACTTCAGCCGTCAACGTAAGGTGATGACAGGCCCCGTACTGCCTAACCGCCAGAACCTGTTCCACGCCCTGCTGAAATCCGAGTCGATGAAGAAGGCAATTCTGGAAGAGGCTCAGAGCAAGAAGATCTCCGAGGCCAAGGCCCGTGAGACCGCCATGGAATACTTAGACGAGATCGCCGCAGATTACTCAGACAGCCTGGTGCGTATCGCCGAGCGTTTCCTCACCTGGCTGTGGAACAAGCTCTACAAGGGGATCAACATCAAGGGTGCCGAGCAGATCCGTCAGCTGCACCACGACGGCCATGAGATCGTCTACGTGCCTTGTCATCGTAGCCACATGGACTACCTGCTGCTCTCATATATCCTCTACTATCAGGGCATGGTACCGCCCCATATCGCCGCCGGAATTAACCTCAACTTCTGGCCCGCCGGCCCCATGTTCCGCCGCGGTGGCGCCTTCTTTATTCGTCGCAGTTTCCGCGGCAACAAGCTCTACACCGCAGTATTCCGTGAATACCTGGATCAGCTCTTTGCCAAGGGCTATTCGGTGGAGTACTTCACCGAGGGCGGCCGCTCACGTACCGGTCGCCTGCTGGCACCTAAGACGGGCATGATCGCCATGACACTCAACAGCGTGCTGCGTGGCGTCGAGCGCCCCGTCACCCTGGTCCCCGTCTATCTGGGCTATGACCATGTGATGGAGGTAGCGACCTATCACAAGGAGCTGAGCGGTAAGAAGAAGCAGAAAGAATCTGTATGGCAGGTGTTTGGTGCCATACGTAAGCTAGGCAACTTCGGCCAGGGCTATGTTAACTTCGGTGAGCCTATTACCCTGCATACCTACCTCAATGAGCAGGTGCCCGAGTGGCGCGAAGAGCTGGCCCAGGATCCCGAGCAGAAGCCAAGCTGGCTGACCCCAGTGGTCAACACCCTGGCTAACCGCGTCATGACCCGCATCAACGATGCCGCCGCCGTCAGCTCTATCACCCTGACCAGCCTGGTGCTGTTGGCCTCTGAGCAGAATGCCCTGCAGCGCAGCCAGCTGGAGAAGCAACTGGATCTCTATCTGTCGCTGCTCAAGAGCGTGCCTTACACGGGCTACACCTCTGTGGTCGAAGGCGACGGCGCCAAGCTGATCGCCCAGGGCCTGGAGCTGAAGAAGCTCAAGCTGGACAGCGACCCCTTGGGTGACATCATCTCCATCGATGAGAGCCTGGCGATTGCCATGACCTATTATCGCAACAACATCATCCATCTTTTGGTGATCCCATCCTTGATCGCCAGCTGCCTGACCCGCCAGGATGAATGTAGCCGCGACGAGATCATCGCCACGGTGAAAGATTTCTACCCGCTGCTGCAGGCTGAGCTGTTCATGGGGATCGATAACCTCGAGACCTATGTGAACCAGCTGCTGGATCAGCTGCTGGCCGAAGGCTTAATCGACGAAGATAAGCATTTCAGCGTCAAGCCAGACGGTCTCAACCAGCTGTTGCTGCTAGCCGGTACCATCAGCGAAACCATGCAGCGCTACGCCATCATCTTCAACCTGCTGGCGGCCTCGCCTAAGATTGAGCGCTCAGAGCTCGAGAGCGACAGCCACCAACTGGCACAGCGTCTGGGCGCACTCCATGGCATCACGGCTCCTGAATTCTATGACAAGAAGCTCTACGGCACCCTGAGCGTCAAGCTCAAGGAGCTGGGTTACCTGGCCGATGACAGCCACAGCGAAGATGTTCAGCGTATCCGCACCCGGGCCAACAGACTGCTGCGGAGCTCGGTTAGACAAACCATAGTCGACAGCGTCGCCGCGGAGCATCAAGCCTAATGGCCAATCATATGAATGCGGCCAAGCATAAGGCCTCGGGTAAGTCGCTGCTGGGCGGCGCCATGATCATCGCTGGGACGGCCGTGGGCGCGGGTATGTTCTCCCTGCCGGTGGTCGGTGCCGGCATGTGGTTTAGCTACTCAGTGCTCATGATGCTGGGCGTCTGGTTCTGCATGCTGGTCTCTGGCCTGCTGCTACTGGAGACCAACCTGCACTATGAGCCGGGTGCCAGTTTCGATACTCTCACCCGGGATACTCTGGGTAACTTCTGGCGTATCGTCAACGGCCTCTCGATCGCCTTCGTGCTCTATATTCTGGCCTATGCCTATATCAGTGGCGGCGGTTCTATCGTCAACCACAGCCTGAGTAGCTTAGGGCTAGAGCTGCCTCAGAGCTTTGCCGGCCTGGTGTTTGCGGTGGGGCTGGCAATTATCGTCTTTATCAGCACCAAGGCGGTGGATCGCATCACCACCATAATGCTGGGCGGGATGATCATCACCTTCTTCCTCGCCATAGGTAATCTGCTGATCGAGGTGGAACCCGCCAAGCTGTTTGTACCCGACGGTGAGGCCAATTATCTGCCCTATATGCTGGCCGCCATCCCCTTCGGTCTGGTGAGTTTCGGCTATCACGGCAACGTCCCCAGCCTGGTAAAATACTATGGCAAGGACCCAGGCACTATCGTCAAGGCGATCACCTTAGGTACCCTCATCGCCTTCGTGATCTACCTGTGCTGGCTGGTCGCCACCATGGGGAACATCACTCGCAGCGGCTTCGTCGAGGTGATTGCCCAGGGCGGTAACATGGGCGTGCTGGTTGCGGCGCTCTCGGATGTGATGGCCAGCGACTGGCTGACCACTATGCTGACCCTGTTTGCCAACCTGGCGGTCGCCTCCTCCTTCCTGGGGGTGACCCTGGGGCTGTTCGACTATCTCGCCGACCTGTTTGGCTTCGATGAGTCGCGCAGCGGACGCCTCAAGACGGCGGCAGTGACATTCCTGCCACCGACTGTGTTAGGTCTGCTGTTCCCTAACGGCTTTTTGATTGCCATAGGCTTTGCTGCCCTGGCCGCCACAGTGTGGGCTGCCATAGTGCCGGCCCTGATGGCCTATCGCGCCAGACAGATGTTCCCAGACAGCCAGAGTTTCAGGGTGCCAGGCGGCACAGTAGTTATCGCCATAGTGATCTTCTACGGCCTATTGACCGCGGCCTGCCACCTGCTTGCCATGGCAGACCTGCTGCCCATGTACGGCTAGTTTAAGGGACTATCTCCTAAGCAGAAAAAGGCGCTCGATGTGCGCCTTTTTTCTTTAAAAGAGTTACAAATTACCTGTCAAGCAGCGGCTTCATGGTATCGGCCACCAGATGAATCACCGCCACCCAGGCCTCGCGCACCTCTCGGGTATAGGCCTCTCCCAGACCTGTCTTCAGGGTATAGAGCAGGGCATTACCCACAGGGGTAAAGTGGGACTGTTTAACGCCATAGGCTTGGTGGCGACGTGCCAGCTCATGCAGCTGAGGCACCAAGGCGTCGAGATCTGTCAGTCCCTCCACCGCCGCCTTCAACATGACCATCAACTTACGTCCCTGAGCACGAATGTCCTGTTTAAACAGTGGCCGTAGATTGGGGTCTATCTGAAACAGGGCATCGTAAAAAATTGCCGCCGCCTGCTCGCTGATCGGCTCGACCTGTTTAAATGAAGTTTGTACAAGATCTATCTGGGTGGACGTCAGGCTCATCGAAACTCCCTCTTCTGAATAACTCTCTCTTCGCAATAACTCTCCCCACAGCATAGACATAAATGGCAAAACAGGCTTAACTAAATTGATATCACGACAGATTTTTCATTAGGGAAGGACTCAAAGATGAAGATTACTAGCTATCAACATGGCGACCCCTGTTGGATCGAACTGGCCAGTCACGAGGCCGCCTCGGGTAAACATTTCTACAGTGCGCTGTTTGACTGGCAGCTTAAGGATATGCCGATCCCCGACGGTGTCTACACCATGTTTGCCATCGAAGATGACGACATAGGGGCCATGTATCAGCTGCCGCAAAATATGATCGACGACAAGGTGCCGACCCACTGGAGCATCTACTTCGCCGTCGATGATCTCGAGGCCAGCCTGGAGGCAGTTATAGCTAACGGTGGCCAGGTGATCCTAGGTCCCCACAGCGTGGGCGATGCGGGCAAGATGGCCCAATGTCTGGATCCCGAAGGCGCCAGCTTTGCCCTCTGGCAGGCCGGCGCCCATATCGGCTCTATGCGCATGGGCGAGGCAAACACCCTCTGCTGGGCCGAGCTCTGTTGTCGTGATACCGCTAGAGCCCAGGCCTTCTACACTAAGGTTATGGGCTGGCAGGTGCGTGAGTCGCAGATGGAAGACTTCACTTATTATGAATGGCTCCAGGGGGAGCGCGCCGTCGGCGGCATGATGGCCATGACGGCTGAGTGGGGCGATATGCCACCACACTGGATGCCCTACATCATGGTGGATAACTGCGATGCTACAGTTGCCAAGGCTACAGAGATAGGCGGTCAGGTGTGTGTGCCGCCGACGGACATACCCGAGGTGGGACGCTTCTCTGTGATCAACGACCCTCAAGGCGGCACTCTGTCAGTCATAAGACTCAACATGGCCTAAATCTCTAGTAGTAAAGCGCTAATCTTGAGTCGGGATAGGGATCAGGCATTGTTTTAACCCTTTGTTTTGGTTAGGTTCGTAACATTGCGAATTTATTTTGGCAATGTTGTTAACTACTAATCAGGGATGTAAACCATGCTTAAAAAATGGATGCCTATCATGGCGACGACTCTCGTTATAGGACTTAGCGGTTGTGCGTCAACCCAAGAGTCAGATACAGAAACCACCGCCGACAACGGCAGCACCAAGGCTAGCCAGCAGTGTAAGAAAGTACGCTCAACCGGCTCCAACATCGGCCGTTGTCAGAAATAACGGTTACCAGATAGAAAAAAAGCACTGCGATTGCAGTGCTTTTTTGTACCTAAACTAATCAATATCCGAATCAAGCCTCGGCAGAGTGCTTGAGGCGACGACCATAGATCAGCAGGTAGAGGGCCGGCAGCACGAACAGCGACAGCAGCGGCGCTGTGATCATGCCGCCCACCATAGGCGCGGCGATCTTCTGCATCACATCGTTACCCGAGCCTGCGCCCCACATGATGGGCAAGAGGCCGAAGAAGATGGTCGCTACCGTCATCGCCTTGGGACGAATACGCATCACGGCGCCTTCTATCAGGGCCTCCTTGAGATCCGCCACATACTCGTAGCCGCCGGTGTCTTTACGGTGCTTGATGGCATTATTGAGATAGACCAACATCACCACCCCAAATTCCGCCGCCACCCCGGCCAGCGCAATCATCCCTACCGCCACGGCCACCGACATATTGAAGTCCAGCGCGAACAGCAACCAGGTGCTGCCTACCAAGGCGAAAGGCAGACTCAACATGATGATAGAGGCCTGAAGCGGCGAGCCAAAGGTCATCATCAGCAGGATGAAGATCACCCCAAGTGCCATAGGGATCACCTTCTTCAGCTTGGCATCGACCCGCTGCATATACTCATACTGGCCGGCGAAACTGTAGCTGTATCTCGGTGGCACCTTGAGCTGCTGATCCAGCGCCGACTTGGCCTCATCGATATACTCGCCGATGGAGGTGTTTTGAATATCCACAAACACCCAGGAGATCAGGCGGCCGTTCTCACTCTTGAGCATAGGCGCGCCATCGGTGATCTCGATATCGGCCAGGTTGCGCAGCGGCAGATAGTGACCCGACTTAGTGATCACCGGCAGCTCCCTGAGCTTCTCGATATTATCCCGCAGCGCCCGCGGATATCGCAGATTGATCGGGTAACGCTCGGCCCCTTGAATCGACTCGCCGATATCCATGCCGCCGATGGCGTAACGCACCACGTCCTGAATGTCGGTCAGTGTCATGCCGTAGCGTGACGCCACATCCAGCTTGGGCGTGATATCCACGTAACGGCCACCGCCCACCCGCTCGGCATAAGCCGACTTGGTATTGGGTAGCTGGCTGAGGATCGCCTCGATATCGGCCCCCACCTTCTGCAGCTCGTTGACGTCGGCGCCGGTGATCTTGATCCCCACAGGGGTCTTGATACCGGTAGAGAGCATGTCGATACGCGTCTTGATCGGCTGCACCCAGGCGTTAGTCAAGCCAGGCACCTTGACCGTCTTCTGTAGCTGGTCGATAACCCCTTGGAGATCCACACCTTCACGCCACTCCTCTCTTGGCTTGAGCATGATGGTAGTCTCCAGCATGGTGAGCGGCGCAGGGTCGGTCGCCGTCTCGGCGCGTCCCACCTTACCGAACACCCGCTTCACCTCGGGCACAGTCTTAATCAGCCTGTCGGTCTGTTGCAGCACCTCGGCCGCCTTACTGGCGCTGATGCCAGGCAGAGCCGTCGGCATGTAGAGCAGATCCCCCTCCTCCAGCTCAGGCATGAACTCGCTGCCCATCTTGGTCACAGGATACCAGGCGCTGCCCAGGGCGATCACCGCCAGCATCAGGGTGATCTTGGGGAAGCGCAGCACCATATTGAGCGCAGGCTTATAGAGGGCAATCAGCACACGGCTGATGGGGTTGCTGGTCTCCTTGGGGATCTTGCCCCGAATGAAGTAACCCATCAGGATAGGCACTAAAGTTATCGACAAAATCGCCGCCGCGGCCATGGCAAAGGTCTTGGTATAGGCCAGCGGGCTAAACAGGCGCCCCTCCTGGGCCTCAAGGGCAAACACGGGCACGAAGCTCAGGGTGATGATCAGCAGCGAGAAGAACAGCGCCGGGCCCACCTCGATGGACGCCTTGGCGACGATATGCCAGTGCTCCTTGTTGTCCGGATCCCTGCGGTACTCATCCTTAAAGTGCTCCAGATGCTTATGCATGTTCTCGATCATCACGATGGCGCCATCCACCACGGCGCCGATGGCGATGGCGATACCGCCCAAGCTCATGATGTTGGCGTTCACTCCCATCTTATTCATCACGATGAAGGCGATCAGAATCGACAGCGGCAGGGTGATCACCGCAACCAGAGTCGAGCGGGCATGGAGCAGAAACAGTAGACACACCAGGCCCACCACCAGCATCTCTTCGATCACCTTGTGGAACAGGTTGTCCACCGACTTGTTGATCAGCTCAGATCTGTCATAGGTGGGAATGATCTCCACCCCTTGTGGCAGACCCGCCTTGAGCTGCTCCAGCTTAGCCTTGACCGCGTCTATGGTGGCCAGGGCGTTTTCGCCGTAGCGCATCACGATAATGCCGCCGACCACCTCGCCTTCACCATCGAGTTCGGCAATGCCGCGCCGTGAGGCAGGCCCCTTGCGCACGGTCGCCACATCTTTGAGTAGCAAAGCGGTACCAGACGGACTGGTGACCCCCAGAGGGATCTCCCTGAAGTCATCCAGCGTCTGACGATAGCCCTTGGCGCGCACCATATACTCGGCTTCGGCCATCTCGATCACTGAGCCGCCGGCCTCGGTGTTGGACTTGTTGATGGCGTTCTTCACCGCGGCAATATCCAGCTTATAGATGGCCAGCTTGTCGGGTTCGATTACTATCTGGTAGGTCTGCTCCATGCCGCCGACGGTCGCCACCTCGGACACCCCGGCCACGCTCTGTAGCTCTAGCTTGAGATACCAGTCCTGCAGGCTCTTGAGCTGTGAAAGATCCAGGTTACCTGAGCGGTCCACCAGGGCATATTCGTAGATCCAGCCCACCCCCGAGGCATCTGGCCCCAGCGATGGCTGAAGCCCCTGGGGCAAGCGGCTGCTGACCTGGCTCAGGTATTCCAGCACCCGCGACCGCGCCCAGTAGATATCTGTGCCATCTTCAAAGATCACATAGACATAGGAGTCACCGAAGAAGGAGTAACCCCGCACCGTCTTGGCACCGGGTACCGCCAACATGGCGGTCGACAGAGGGTAGGTCACCTGCTCTTCCACCAGCTTAGGTGCCTGACCTGGATAAGGCGTCTTGATGATCACCTGCACGTCCGACAGATCCGGCAGCGCATCCAGGGGAGTCTTTCTCAGCTCCTGCACGCCCCAGACAGTGATCATCAGTGCGATGATCAACACCATCAATCGCTGGGCGATGGAGGCCTCGATAATTTTCTTTAACATAGCGCCCCCTAGTGCTGATGACCGCTGCTAAGACGCATCAGGCTGCCCTTCAGGCTCGCCTCTGAATCAAGTAGGAACTGACCCGAGGTCACCACCTGTTCACCTTCCTCGATGCCGCTTAAGATCTCCGCCTTGCCCTGAGACATCATGCCGACGGTGACCTTGCGGGCCAGGAAGCTGCCGTCACCCTGCTTGACGATGACACGGTTCTCTTTACCCGTCTGGATCAGGGCTTCCTGCGGGATCACCAGCACATCCTCATTCGGGCCGCCGTAGATCTCTATCTTGGCCAGGGTATTGGGGCGCAGTGCCACCTCATTGTTGGCCAGCACGATACGCACCCTCAGGCTACGGGTCACGGGATCCAGCTCGGGATAGATGTAATCGATCTTACCCTCGATCCCCTTAAGGTCCATGGCGGGCACTGAAACTTCTGTGGGTTGGCCTATCGCCAGCCAGCTCTGTTCATTCTCGAACACGTCGGCGATCACCCACACCTTAGAGAGATCCACCACAGACATCACCTCTGTGGCGGGTTGAATATACATGCCGTCACGCACCGACAGCGCCTTAACGATACCATCGGCCTTGGCATAGAAAGGCACCCGGTACTGGGTCTGCTTGCTCTTGGCCAGCTGTTTGATCTGGGCCTGGTTCATCCCCAGTAGCTCGAGGCGTAGCCCCGCCTTGCGCACCAGATCCTGGTAGTTGCGGCTATCCTTAGAGCTCTGCAGGCTGCTCAGCGCCAGCAGGTAATCGTCCTGGGCGTTGATCAGATCCGGCGAGTAGATCTCATACAAGAGCTGCCCCTTGGAGATCTTGTCACCCACTGAGGTGATGGCCAGCTTCTCTATCCAGCCGTTGACCCTGGCGTGCACGTGATTGATCTGGCTCTCGTCATAACCTATCTGGCCCACGGTCTGGACAAACTTCCATAGGGTATCTTTCTCCGCCTTGGCGACCTTAAGTGCCAGGGCCTGCTGCATGCTGCCAGAGACATCTATCTCTATCTGTTGGGTATCTGCCGACATCTCCACCTTTTCCAGGTTCATGCCGCAGATAGGACAAGTACCGGGCACATCGCTGACGATGTGGGCGTGCATGGGACAGACATATTTGATCGACGGCTCGCCGGTGAGCGGCGCGGGCTTGGCCTGGGCCAGGGGATCGTGTTGGCTGTGATCCATCTCGGGCTCAACCTTAGTACTGGTCGACTCCTCTTCCTCTTCGGCCACCAGGAACATGTTGCACTTAGGGCAACGGCTGCCGGGCTCATGGCTGGTCACCTCAGGGTGCATTGGGCAGACGTAGGTCACCTCATGGCCTGCCGTTAAACTGGTCTCGCTTGCATCGGTTTCCTGCTCGACCAGGAACATGTTGCACTTGGGGCAACGACTGCCCGGCTCATGGCTGGTCTCCTCAGGGTGCATTGGGCAGGCATAGGTCTTCTCCCCGGCCTGATGCACATGGGCTTCATGGCCCTGGCTTGCCTTGGCCTCAAGCGCCTGGGTATGACCCAACTGCGGGGTCGCCACCATAAATAGACTCAAAAGATAAGCGAGCTTTTGGCCTCTGTTTTTCGAATTTACCTGACTCATAATGCCTCATCTCCACTCATGTACTAGTGATGCTTGTGGCCGCTTTCGGCGCTCGCCACAGGCTCGAGGAACATGCCACACTTAGGACATGAATCCCCTTTCCCCCCCTTCACTTCGGGATGCATGGGGCAGTGATAGCCTTGCTTGGCCATCTGATGCTGATGTTTAGGACAGTTGTCACACGACTTGCCTGCCTTAGCCGACTTGGCCTGCTCCAGGTTCATGCCACACTTAGGGCAGGTATCGCCCTTTGCGCCTTTTACCTCAGGGTGCATAGGACACTCATAACCGCCTGCCTTATCGGCCTTGGCATGCTGATGGTGAGGACACTTGTCGCAGTCCTTGCCATGGTGTTTGGCCATGGCGTGGTGCGCCGCTGGCTCAAGGTTCATGCCGCACTTAGGACAGGTATCGCCCTTGGCGCCTTTCACTTCGGGATGCATGGGGCAGTCATAACCTTGTTCGGCCGCCGCAGCGTGATGCTGCTCAGCGAAGGCCATTGGGGCCGTACTCACAAAGATAAACGCAGTTAAAATCAGACTGATCAGGGTTTTCATCTATGGACTCCATCAAAGGATGACCGCATAACACGCGCAACGCTTACGCGACTTAAGCCTAAAACAGTTAAATTAAGCTAATTAATATGCGGCTAATATAATTCATTTTTCGTTAAACATCAGTGAAGTAAATATTGAGGCGTACCCGGCAGATGGAAAGACTCCAAGGCAGAGGGATTTATTACGCCAATACACCTAGCAAAACGCTTTATAAAACAAAAGGGGTTATCGATTTAAGCTCGGGCACTCGTCAGCACGATGCCACGGAAGATCAGGCGATCGGCGGCCGGAAGGCTGAGCCTAAAGAGATAGAGTGGAAATGAGGCATTTGAGTGGCCAGGATAGACTCGGAACCGGCTACGCCAGGCCAGGGCGTAACGGTAAACAGCGTGCCTGTCACAGAGATCACCACGCAGTGGTTACAATCTCCCTTGCAAAATCCTTTGCCTTCACAGCAATGCTGAGCAGCGGGAAGCACATTTTGCTCATCATCGCAGCAGTGAGATTGCATCATAGCGTCGTCATCATAACAGTCGTCGCCATTATTCATCTGCATCATGGGCTGCTCATCCGCCTGCGCATAAGAGACCATTGCCATGCCATTAGCCATCAACACCTGGCCCAACAGCGCGAGCAGTGTAAAGATGACTAATGTGTGGTGTCTAAGCGTACGACGCATGGTGTAACCCTATAATGAGATGGTCCAAGTCTATCACGATATAAAGATTGGGCCTTGATAAAACTCACATTTCCAGCAAGTCAAGGCCCTTCGCCTCAGGCATTCTTATTGTGCTAACCAGATCTTTTCCATCAGTTGTTGATGATTCATCAGGGTTAATTCCTGCTGTTGACCTGTTTGTGACACCAGGCGGGCCTTAGGCGCATTGACAAAGGCCTGGGCGTCCTGCTGAGTCACTATCTCGGGAAGCACCAGACGATAGGCATCGTCGCCTTTGACATCTAGGGCAAGATAGAGGGGCTCTGAGGTCACCCAGGCGCCTGAATCGTCGGCGTTATCGGCAAAGATATCGCGATATACCAGCTCGACCAGTTGTTTACCCGCATCCAGGCTGAGCACGCTCTGCTCATGACCCACTTTAACATCGGCGCCTTGTACCTGAAGTTCATCGGGTAGGGTGAGGCTGGCGGCGCTGGCGGTGTTAACTAAAGTCAGTGCAACGAAGGCGGCAAATAGGCTGCTAAAGAAATGACGTGTTTTCATAATCGACTCCCATCAGGCACAGGCCTGACAAATTGGCTAATTCTTTGGCCACGCCAACTTGAGTTAACGGCGCGGCAGATTCATTGTTCGTGTGCGTTACGCAGGTTTAAGACGAACCATTAACCAATGGGAGGGGGAGATAGGGGAGTGAGATCGGCGGTCTGCAGCGACCAGCCAGAGATGACGATAGGACCAGACAGAGGCTGAATGGTCAAAGATGGTACGGCTGCGCTCAGGTTACCTAAGGTCGATGCGCAGTGGGTCATGCAATCACCAGGGCCCATGGCGGCGCACAGGGCCTCGCAGTCCACCAGCGAGCCATCGCCAGACATCTTGCAGGGCTTCCCCTGATGGGACATCTGCATCCCAGTCTCATGCTTAGCTGAGGCTTGGGTTGACGGCGCCATCTCAGGGTTCATCTTCTGAGCTAAGCGCATATCGCCCTGGTCGAGAGCCATCTCCATATGACCACCATGCATCAGTGACATGAGCGCGCTGGGCATAGCCATAGCTGGTGTCAGAATAAACTGACCCAGGAGGGCGATGATCAGTACAAACTTGCCAAGGATAGCTGCCATATAAGAGATAAAATTCTCGTAAATTGAACCGGGATTACCTTGATAGACAGACGTCTCATAAAAAGGTTCACCGCCAATTAAATTATTTTCCGGCTTCGCGAACAATCGTCATATTAGCGATAGATAATTACCCTCGAAAATCCAACAAAATCATTACGAAATAGTAAAATTCCCGACAAACTTGTCATGTCATGGTCTTTGCTATAACTTTAGTAAATGCGCATATATTATGAGCAATTTCATAAAATCTTGCTTAGGTAAGATAGAGTTAGAGCTAGCTCTCATTTTACGGTTTTAAAGCCAGATCAAGCGGCGTCTTCTGGTTATACTCTCAGCTACAGAGATGCATTAAATATAATAGATATAATAAACATATTATTTTGGAGATAGAGTGATGAACTGGCGTGCACTATTCAAACCTAGCGCGAAATACTCAATATTTGCCCTACTCGTGGTGGGTATTGTAGTCGGTGTTGTGGGCTACTTTGCGACACAACAAACTTTACATGCAACCAGTACAGATGCCTTCTGTATGTCTTGCCACAGCAATCACTCTCTGAGAGATGAAGTGATGGCGTCGGCTCACGGCGGCGGACGTGCAGGTGTGACTGTACAATGTCAAGACTGTCACTTGCCACACGGCCCAGTTGACTACCTGATCAAGAAGATCATCGTTTCTAAAGATCTATACGGCTTCCTTACTATCGATGGCTTCAACACTCAAGAGTGGTTGGATGAAAACCGTAAAGAGCAAGCTGACCTGGCGCTGAAATACTTCCGCGCTAACGACAGCGCTAACTGTCAGCACTGTCACACTCGTATCTACGAAGACCAGCCTGAAACCATGAAGAAGATGGCGAAGAGAATGCACGCCAACAACTTCAAGAAAGAAGCTGACAAGCGTAAGACCTGCGTAGACTGTCACAAAGGCGTTGCACACGTTTATCCTAAAGGATAAGACTCTGCGCACCCTAGGGTGATTCGCGAAATAAAAAGCCTCACACTGTGAGGCTTTTTTTGTATATGGCGGTCAGCGTATTTATCCCGGAGGCCTAGCCCGCAAATCTAAGGTGGCCTGAAAGGGGCTTTGTATTCACCCCCTCAGGTAAGAGTGTCTCTTACGCAACAGTCTCTTACGCGGCAGAGTGATTAGCAGGCCAGCTCAGGATTAATCTACTTTCGGCATACTCACATAGGTGCCTTGGAACTGGGCGCAGCACTGCTCGCCGCAATATAGGGCCACCTCCAGCTTCACCTTGGCACGCTTCCCCCGCCCCAGCACACTTAAGTCTGTTTCCGGCCAACTAACTCGCGCCTGGGGCGACTCTCCCACAGGCGCCAGATAGCGAATGTCCGCCTGCCCAAGGACGATGTCGCCCTCGACACCGGCTAAGCGCTGCTGCAGCCACACCATGCCCCAGCCGGTGAGCGTCATCAGGGTATAGATGCTGCCGGCAAACATGGTGTGATGCAGGTTGATGTTGGGCGCCAGCGGCGCGCTCACACTCAGCGTCTGCGCCTGATAGGCTTCGGGCGCTATCTGCATGAAAGCACTGACGGGGATAGTCTGATGCCAGGTGCGCAGCAGCTCCCCGAGTAGTGCCTGTATCTGCTCTGGCTCTTCTGCCTTAGACATCATGATCACACCTGCAGATTAAAGGTAACCGGGCCATCGTTGATCAGGCTAACCTGCATGTCGGCGGCAAACTCTCCGGTCTGCACAGGCACTCCCTGGGCGGCGCAGTAATCTACAAATGCCTGATAGAGCTGCTTCGCCTGCTCCGGGGTACCGGCGCCAGAAAAACTCGGGCGCAGGCCACGGCCGGTATCGGCGGCCAGGGTAAACTGAGACACCACCAAGAGGCTGCCGCCCACCTGCTTGAGGTTAAGGTTCATCTTGCCGTCTTCATCGCTAAATACGCGATAGCTCATCACCTTAGTGGCGAGCTTCTCCATCTTGGCCTGGTCGTCTTCACGCTCCACGCCTAGCAATACCAGCAGGCCTTTGTCGATGGCGCCTATGGTTTGGCCATCCACATCCACCTTGGCCTGTTTGACTCTCTGTATTAAGGCTATCACTGGCCTCTCGACTCCTATGCTTTTCTCAATTAATTCATCGGCATCACGGGAATGGGTTTGATCAGCTGCTCGGCGGTGTTAGGCAGCGCCTGACCCACACGCAGCAAGGCATCGTCGATCCAGATCAGGAAGCGGCGCAGCTCCTCCAGCTCCAGAGTATCGACGAAGGTCGCCGCGCCCTGCACCTGAATCACCTTGCCCTCCTCCCTCAGGGTGAACTTGGCGAAGTTGAGCTTATGGTTAAGGGTGCCGATGAGCACCATCAGCTCCTGAGTACCCACCAGCTTAGGGCTCACCGCGTAGAAACGGCTGGCCAGGATGCGATCTATCCCTTCTGGGTTCAGGCTCGGCTGCAACACAAACTGATGATCCCCCAGCTGTACGCCCACCTTGTTAGGCCCCACCTTCTTGGCCAGATAGTTCTTGTTGATCAGCGACACCAGCAGGGCATCGGCGGCCAGCTCGTCGCTCATGCCGCTAAAATAGACTCGCTCGGGCGCAGGCTGAGGCGTGCGCTCTGTCGCTAACACTTCAGTCACCAACACTTGGTTGCACACCAGTAGCGCCAACACGGCGGTTAATCTCTTCTTCATGATTCAGCTTCCTTTTAGCTATTAGCTTGGCTTACGCGACTCACTGTTTACTCACTATTTATTTCTTACTGCTTATTCTTTAAGGCTTATTACTACTCGCCACGCTAGGCGCAACGACATCAATAGATTAGGAACGGCCAGCGGCCAGATAACGCCCCATCTGAGTCACCGCCTCGGCGACCGCCCGGCACATCTTGTTGTCGGCGAGGGTATGATAGCCCCCCTTAACTAGACGTGACCTTAATAGCCTGGGGCCGTGGTTGTCGAGAAACTCATCCACCAGCCTTTGGGGGCAGACCCAGTCTAGCTCTCCCTGCAATATGATGGTCGGGCAGGTGAGATCCCCGCCCACCCGCTTCATCAGCTGATAACCACCGAAATAGTCGTTGCGGGCATAATGCAGCTCCACTCTCGCCAAGGCTCCGCCTTGCTCGGCCAGGGCCTCACTGAGCTCGAAACCGGGCACCGCCAGTGCCAGCTCCCAACTGAGCCAGCGCATCACGCAGTTGCGGCGCACCTCGGCGTCCCTATGATTAAAGCCATCGGTGAAATGACTAAACAGGCTATCGAGGGTATCGCCATGGCCAGCGGCAAACTGGCGATACTGGCTGGAGAAGATCTGCGCCGCGCCGCCACGACCATAGAGCCACTCCATCCCCTCGGCAGAGGGAATAAACATGCCCCAATAGATCTGCGACAACACCCGCTCGGGATAGATGCAGCTATAGAGATAGCCCAGGGTCGCGCCGAAGGAGCCCCCCAGCAGACACCAGGCCTCTATGCCCGCCCAGTGACGCACCCGCTCGATATCCTTCACCAGGCTGGGAAAGTCGTTGTTAGCCACCTCGCCGCAGGGCTTAGAGCGACCCGCCGCGCGCTGATCCAGCAGATAGATATGAAAGCTGCGGTCGATAAACAGCCTCAACTCCTGAGGGTTACAACCCGCCCCGGGCCCGCCATGAAGATAGAGCACAGGGATCCCCTGGGGATCACCATATTGCGCCAGAAACAGCTGGTGCCCCTCGCCGACATCGATCCAATCCTGACGGATCAGCGGATGCGACTTAGCGGGACTCACCTTTTATGCTCATCTAAGTGGATCTCCGACTCATCGTCCGCCAGCTCCTTGTTCACCAAGTCCATCAGACGCTTGTCGAGGTACTCTGGCATGGCGGCGGTGATCTCGGCGCCGATCAGCACGATAATCCAGGAGAGATACACCCACATAAACAGGATAGGGATGGTCGCCAGCGCGCCATAGATAGCCTCATAAGCGGGGAACTCGGTGAGATAAAGCGCAAAGCCCTTCTTACCCAGCTCAAACAGCAGAGCCGCCACGATGGCGCCCAGCAGGGCGTGGAAAAACTTCACCTTGGTATTGGGCACCACCATATAGATCAGCAGGAAGGTGGCCACAGAGAAGAACATGGGCAGGCGCTCAACCAAGAGGGGCACCACGCCGCTAAGATCTGTGCCGCTAAACAGCTTGAGCGACACCACATAAGAGGTGGCTACCAGGCTGGCGCCCATCAGCACAGGCCCCAGAGTCAGCACCATCCAGTACATAGAGAAGGAGACCACCATGGGGCGCTTCTCCGTGGTGCGCCAGATGCCGTTGAGGGACTTGTCGATATTGGAGATCAGCAGAATAGCCACTACCACCAGGGCGCCGATACCCACGGCCGTGCCCTTGGAGGCGTTGGCGACAAACTCGTTGATATACATCTGCACGCTGTCGCCGGCAGAGGGGATAAAATTCTCGTAGATGAAGGTCTCGATATGGCTGCGTATCCCCTTAAACACGGGGAAGGCCGACAGCATAGACATGGTCACTGCCACCATAGGCACCAGAGAGAGTAAGGTAACGTAAGCCAGGTGACCCGCCCGCATATTTATCTGATCTTCCGTGATACGCTGTTTTAGATGTATCATGAATTGCCAGATACCCAGCATGATCGAACGAAGCAGGCTCACATCTATTTTATTTATCACGTTATTCTCTTGATTCAAGTAGGGTTAACTGCGTATCTTGGTACATTAAGATTACAAGTTTAAAGACACTAGATACAAGTGTAAGGAATAAATTGATGTCCCAACAAGGTTCGGCCGGCAACGTGATTGCCGCCATCGCAAGTTTCTTTTTCCCTGGCCTGGGCCAATTAGTACAAGGACGCATACTCGCGGCACTCCTCTTCTGTGTCGTCACCATAGTCGGCTACGCCCTGTGGTGGTTGATCGTCCCCGCCATCATAGGCGGTATTGCTCACCTGTGGAGCATCATAGACGCCGCTAAATTCAAGGCCGACTAACCGTCTAACAAGGAAATCGTCAGGATGAAAAAACTCATCACCGCAGCGGCCCTGGGTGCCGTCGTCATGCTCAGCGGCTGTCAGAGCGCCTACTATGGTGCCATGGAGAAGGTGGGCTACCATAAGCGCGACATCATGGTGGATAGGGTCAACGCCGCCAAGGAATCCCAAGAGGAGGCCCAGGCCCAATTTAGCTCGGCATTGGAAGAGATGCAGGCCCTGCTCAACCACGATGGTGGCGATCTGCAGAGTGCCTACGAGAAGGCTAGAGATGAATATGAGTCCTCACAGGAGGCCGCCGACGAGGTGAGCAGCCGTATCGACAAGGTAGAAGATGTGGCCGAGGCGCTGTTTGACGAGTGGCAGGCAGAGATTGGCGAGATCAGCAAGGCTAGCCTGCGCCGCAACAGCGAGACCAAGCTGCGCGAGACCCGTCGCTCCTACGAGCAGCTGGTACGCACCATGCGCCGCGCCGAGAGCAAGATGCCGCCCATCCTGACCGCAATGAAAGACAACATGCTCTACCTCAAGCACAACCTCAACGCCCAGGCCATAGGCGCCATCAAGGGCGAGTTTGCCAGCCTGCAGACGGATATCTCAAGCCTGATCAAAGAGATGAACAAATCGATTGCCGAGTCCAACCGCTTCATCGAGTCGATGGAAGGCAACAAGTAACGCCCTAAAGCCCTAACCCTGGTTAGGGCTTTTCTTTTACCGCATCGCGTCAGTTACATCGCTTCCCGTTTAGTCTTTCCCCTGGCTCACAACGGCCACTCCCGAAACGTGTCACCTATTTCAGCCAGTACTCTTTACCACTAGAAGCTGCCACAAGACGCTGCCACAAGCACAAGAAGCTGCCGCCAAAGCTTATAGTTTAGGTTAAAGGTTCTACCATCCTACGTTTTCGGCACCGACATACAATGAGCTCATCGAAATAACAGGCCGCGATTAAACCGGTCAGTCAGCCTACAGTCAGCTAGATGAGGACACACCAATGTCAGCCAAACTATTCAAGATGTTAACCGCCGCCGGTATCGGCATCGTCATGATGACGGGTTGCAGCAGCCTGCCCCACGAGATCGCCTCCGAGCAACGGAGCGACCAGCTCAACAAGCAATATCAGAGCCTGACGGTGATGGCGGCTCAGACGGATCCCGCCTCACGCAAGATAGTAGAAAGACAGTTAGCCGACGATCTGGGTCAACATCAGATCAGCGCAACCCCAAGCTTCGAGAGCCTGCCAGATACCGCCAAGATCACCGATGAGACGGCGCTAAAGGCCTACGCAGACAGCCAGGCCAACGAGGCGCTACTTATCATCAGCGTCACCGACGCGGGCTACGACTACGGCTACGACGACTATCTGGAGACCCGCGGCTGGGTCTACATGCTCGGCGGCGAGCCGGGGGCCGGAACTCAGCTTGGCTCACTCATCTCCTGGGCGGGTTCAGGCCAACATAAACTGCATGTACAGGTCTACGACAAGCAGGCCAAGCAGACCGTCTGGCAGGCCGACATAGATGCAAAAGATAGCGGCTCAGAGGTACAGAACATTCAGGCACTGACCCGCTTCATCGTCGACCAGATGCAGGCCCGCGCCATCATCCAATAACCTCTCCCTTTGGCTGGCACTAAGTGTCAGCCTTTTTTATCCCCGCTTTTTTAACGCCATTTGGACCAAGATCACCTAAATTCACAGCCAATCAGGCTTTTTAGCGAGCCAGCGCACACAAGCGAAACTCTGTCAGAACTCTTCCCCGGCCCTTGACTCTCACCTATATCCGCCTCCTAACTGGTTATTGGCAATGAGTTTTATCGAATCCCTGACCCTGACACTGGCCCTGCTCTACAGCTGCAGCCTGCTCTATTGGAGCGGCAAACGCTGGGGCGCCGTGGTAAGCGCTGCCTCCCTGCTGGGCGCGGCACTGGTCACCCTCTACTGGCCACTGTTTATCGCCTTGCTGCTCGCCGCCGGCGTGCTGGCCCTCGCCCACAGATACCAAGGCGATTTCGTCAAGGGGGAGGTGCGCGCTAACACGCTCAGGGAGGGGATACAGCACCTGCTGGCGCTCTCCATCTTGCTGGTTGGCATCCAGTACGCGGCCAACGCCGTCATGCTCAAGCTGGGCATCACCCCCTACCTGATTCGACCCGACGTGGGCGACGCCTTCCTGCCCATCGCCGGCGCCATAGAACTCAAGGCGATCCTCACCCTAGGCATCTGGGATCAGAACCATCCGGCCGCCGCCGTGATGCTCACCGTGGTGCTCCTCACGGGCTTGATGTGTAAGCGCGCCTTCTGCGGCTGGGCCTGCCCCCTGGGGCTCGCCGGCGAATACCTGTATAAGCTGAGAAAGCGCTTCATCAAGCGTGAACTGCTGCCGCCCGCCTGGCTCGACTGGCCGCTGCGCATGCTCAAATACCTGCTGCTGGCCGGTCTGCTCTATATAGTGCTCGGCATGCCTTCGGCGAGTATTCCTCACTATCTCGAGGGCAACTACCATAAGATAGCCGACCTTAAGATGGCGCTCTTCTTCGTCACCCCTGGCCTCATCACCCTGGCCTGCTTCGCCGTCATACTGCTGCTGGCCGCCTGGCGCCGCCAGGGCTTCTGCCGTTACATCTGCCCCTATGGCGCCCTGCTTGGCCTCACCAGCTTCTTGAGTCCGTTTAAGATCCGCCGTAGCACCCAGCACTGCCTCATCGAAACCAAGGGGATGAACTGCGACAAGTGTACCCGCGCCTGCCCGGCCAACATCAAGGTGCATCAACAAGGCACGGTACGCTCGGACGAATGCCAGGCCTGCATGCGCTGCGTCTCCGCCTGCCCTAAGCAGGAGGCGCTGCACTTCAGCAGCAGTAACGGCATCAAGCTCTCCGCCCGTGGCCTCACCATCATGCTGTTACTGCTGCTGTTTATGATCCCGCTAATCGCCTATGTCGGGGGATTCTGGGTCAGCCAGACGCCGACCGAGATTCGGATGTATTTGATACAACATTTGGGGGCAATTGGGCATTGATGCCCTTTGGGTAGGGGATACCCTTTTGGTTTGGGATGCCCCAGAGGGAGTGGTTATCTGAGCGGAAATTGAAGGTCGTACCTTCATTGCTATCTATCACTTGTGATGTGGGTAAGTGGAACGTATTTGGCATTTATAAAGTCAGTTTGAAAGCCTTACCTTCAACGCAACCTATCACCTGCGGTGGGCTCATGTGCAAACACTAGGTATCTAACGCCTCTTCGACTTGCCTTTGTTTGTAAGACAGTGAGCTTTAGTTTTTGGTAAACACTTTAGTCTATAGGCCACGGTTGAAATCCTACCCTCAATTCAGCCAATCTCTAGATCGCAGGATAATAATCAAAAACCATTCGCCTCCATCCGACTCTCACAAAACACAATTAAAAACAAGCACTTGAGGATAAAGACGAAAATCCATTTCATTTCAGTTTAGTTATAAAGTCTGATCGTTTTTCAATCTATTCTCTGATAGAGTACGTATTTCATATAGAATAATCAGTTAGTTACCAGAAATTCAGAATAAATTATTGGGATGATTTTAAAACTTACTTCCGTAACTCATTTTTAAGGCATTAACAATTCCATTTAAAATCAGCACGTTACGATATCAATACGGCGGTAATAACTTGACTTTAAGCAGTAATTTATAACTATAAATGAGAATCTAAGGCGTTTACTGAAACACAGTAAGCAACTAAAATCTTCAATAATCGACCAATCCAGTAGAAATTGATTTTAAAGGGAATTTTATGAGCATTTCACTATCAGAGATGATTGAAGGCGTTGAACCATCAAAAACTGTTTTATTTTTTGGCTCTGGCTCATCAATACCATCAGGCGCCCCCAGCGTTAGTAAGATCATCGAAAAAATATCAGAAGACTTTAACATTGATGCGGATGGTTATTCATTAACAGAAATATCTAGCTTAGCAGAAGAAAAAAGATCTAGAACTGATCTTATATCAAGTCTTAGAAGTATGTTCAGCAGAATCCGTGTTACTGGCGCCTTGCTAAACCTTCCATTGTACAATTGGAAGAACATATACACTACAAATTATGACAAACTAATAGAACAGTCATATTCAAAAAAAGAAAAAGCACTTTCAGTTATATCATCAAATTACGACTTCAGAGAGCAAAGATATCCAGAAGCCCCTAAATTATATAAATTACATGGCTGCATAGAAAAAGACATATCAGATGGGCATCAAAGTAGAATAATAATTTCAGAAACAGACTATGATAACACATCCGAATACAGAGAATCTTTGTGGGATGCATTCAAACACGATATAAATGGCAGCAATGTTATAATAATAGGATATTCACTAGCAGACACTCACATTAAAGAACTCGTTAGCAGAGCCATTTCCATTAATAACAAATCGTATTCACCAGCATCCATTAATCTAGTTCTATATGAAAAAGATGAGGGGCGTGCAGCGCTATTTGAGCGCAGAGGAGTGAAAGTATCATTTGGTAGTGTTGATGATTTCTTTGTTGAGCTGCAAAAGCAAAATAGACCCGATGCGTTGGTATATAAATCGACTGGAGACCCTCTTGATAAACAAAGCGTACTTCAACCGGTGACATTAAATGTTGATGATGAACTTAGAAACATCGACAAAAATGTAAGTGCCATGTTCCAAGGCTGGCCAGCCACTTACTCTGACATTCAGGCTAATCTGACTTTCGATAGATGTATTATCAAGGAAATTGAATCAACTCTTAATTCAGATGAGACTTTATGCGCTTGTTTATTAGGTGCAAGCGGTATGGGGAAAAGTACGTCTGCAAGAAAAGTAATACTAAAACTTAAAACATTGGGTCACCATTGTTGGGAACATAAAAGTAGCCATAGATTGCTATTCGATGAATGGCGACTAGTTGCAAAAGATCTGAAAGAAAAGAATGAAAAAGGAATCCTGTTAATTGATGATGCTCACAACCATTTATTTGAAGTTAACAGCTTAATAGATCTTTTATCAGCTGATGATAATTATCATCTGAAAATAATTATGACGTCAGCAAGAAACCAATGGCATCCAAGAGTAAAAACTCCAAATTTTTTCTAAAAGGAAAGGAATTTGTATTAAAAAAACTAGAAGAGGTCGAAATCGAAGGTTTATTATCGCTAGTTGAGTCACATCAAGATTTACAACCACTTGTAGAAAATAGCTTCTCAGGGTTTTCAAGAACTGAGCGAAAGAGAAGACTTGTTGCAAAATGTGAGTCAGATACATTTGTATGTTTAAAAAATATTTTTGCATCTGAACAGTTCGACGATATAGTTTTAAGAGAGTTTGCAGGACTGGAAGATAAACTACAGGAGATTTATAGACTAGTTTCAGCTATGGAAAGTGCTGGAGTAAATGTTCACAGACAATTAGTGGTTCGCCTCCTTGGTATTCCTGCTGAAGCAGTATCTGCCTCACTAACGAATTTAGTAGATATTATTCATGAGTATACAATAAGTGAGCGAGAAGGAATATATGGATGGAAGGGACGCCATCCAGTCATTACCGACATTATAACAAAGTACAAGATGACTGATGAAAGCGAATATTTCAAACTTTTTGAAACGGTCATTGACAATATAATACCAACCTATGATGTTGAAATCAGAACAATTAAACAATTATGTTCATTTGATTCAGGTATTAGCCGTTTCCCTGACAAGCATGTTCGTAATAAATTACTGCGGAAAATGATTTCAAAAGTCCCAGGGGAACGTGTACCGAGACACCGGCTAATTAGGTATTTAATTGATGTAAATCAATTAGAAAAAGCTGAAACGGAAATAAGGCTTTTTGAAAACGATTTTGGTACTGAAGGCCCATTAGAACGATTCAAAATAATACTCCTACTAGCTAGATCGGAAAGAACTCCCGGAATCCTAGAGGAGGATCGCATGGCAATTTTAGAAATGGCTAGAGAAAAATCAGTTAAAGCAATTGAACGTTATAAACATAATAAAAATATTTTGAAGACCTACTGTGATGTTGGTCTGGAAATCTTTAAACGTTCAAAAGAAACCAACGTTTTTGAAGATTCAATGACACATCTTAAAGATGCTGAAAGTAGATTAGGTGACCCAGAAATAACAACCTCTTTAATAATGTTTGATAGACAATTTGCTAAGCTTCAATCTGAAATGCTGGAAGAAGAAGATGCTATTTGAATAATATCACGAGCTTACTAAGATACTACACTGATTCGTAATATCAGATCGAAGTTTTATTTTAACACTCCCGATATTGACCATAAAGCCAAATCGAAGAAGAGATGGATAACTCGGTGTAAACACATTTGTGACCTTCCGAGGCATGGATGCCGAGGTAGAGCTCACAAGGATGTGCTCGTAGCGTGTCACAAATGTGTTTGCACTTGGGCCTGCCGCAGGCAATAGGTTGACCACTAAGCATTGGTGTCAAATAACTCAGCTAAACAACTGTATCAGCCAGAAGCTCAATAGCTAAAATCCAGCACATCTCCCGCCGGGCAGGCGATAGGTTGACCATGAAGCCATAGAAACAAACAATCACACTAAACACCAGTTCAGGTCGACGCTAAGAATCGAAACGCCTATGGTTCCCAGCTGCACCTGTCGCAGGCAATAGGTTGACCATGCAGCAATGGAAGCAAACGCCTCCACTAAATACCTTTATCAGCCCAAAGCTCAATGTCTAAAATCCAACACATTCACCACCTGGCAGGTGATAGGTTAACCATGTGGCAATGATATTAAATCGTTCCGCTAAATAACCGTCTCAACCAGAAACTAAAATCTAAGATATTGAAATATAGTCATTTCTAGTGACCAACCCCCTCAGTATTTTGGCTGCAAATACTGCAACGGCGTGCTGCCGGTGTGTTGCTTGAAGAAAGCGATAAAGGCGCTATCGCTGGAGAAGGCCAAACGGTAGGCGACGTCGTTCACCTGATGGCCGGTGGCGAGCAGAGCGATCGCCTGTTGCAGCCGCCACTGCTGACGCCAGTTTTGATAGGGCATTCCCGTCTGTAGGGTAAAGATACGGCTAATGGTCTTACTACTGGCGCCCAGTTGCTGCCCCAACTCCTTGAGGGTCGGCACATCACAAGGGGCACGCTGCAAATCTGCCAGCCAGGCTTGCAGGCGTCTGTCGCTTGGCAAAGGTAACGCCAGATGACTCTCCTTGGCCTGGGAAAGCTCCTCGAAGAACAGCTGATAGGTGTTCACCATAGCCGTCGCCGATTTGTCCCAGGGCCAGAAGGCCATACGCTCCACCAGCGCCTGCAACAGGGGATTCACTTCGAGGATCTGAATGCGATTGGCAATGCTCCCCGTCAACTGCGGCGCAAAATAGAGGGAGCGGTAATCCACCACCCGATTCATCACCACGCTGTGACGGCACGCCGGCGGGATCCAGGCGGCACGGGTGGGCGGCAACACACAGTGCAATCCCTCCAGTGTAATGGTCATGCACCCCTGAGGGGCATAGAGCAGCTGCGCCTTGGCATGACTATGCATGCCCGAATCGTGTTGTCCCAGGCGGGCGGCGATCCCCACCACCTCGGTCTCTAAGGCATCGGGATCAAATTTACAGGACTCGTCAATAAACGCCATCTGTCCTCATTTCAACATTTATTGTCTTAATCATATTATTGGGACTATAGCAGAGGCCATTAGACTGCACATCCTTTCGATGACGACGAGTTTAGCAGCATGAAAACCACTCCCTCGATCCCCTTGATGGTGATCCTGATGATGTTTCCCCAGATAGTGGAGACCCTCTACAGCCCGGCGCTGCCCCACATCGCCGCTGGCTTTGACGTGCCTCTGGCCTTGGCGGGCCAGACGCTATCCATCTATTTCCTGGCCTTCGCCTTCGGCGTGGTGTGTTGGGGAATTTTATGCGACCACCTGGGCAGGCGCCGCACCATGCTGTTGGGCCTTGGACTCTATGGCATAGCGGCCTTTGCTGCGCTATGGGCACCCAGTTTTAAATGGCTGTTGGCGATGCGAGCCCTCAGTGCCTTCGGCGCCGCCGTGGGTTCTGTGGTCACCCAGACTATGTTGAGGGACAGCTTCGACGGCACTGCGCTGGCCAAGGTATTTGCTTATATGGGCATGGGGATCGCCATCGGCCCCGTCGTCGGTATGCTCTCCGGCGGGCTGCTGGCAAGCCTAGGCGGCTACCCAGCGGTATTCCTCACCCTGTCTCTGATGGCAGCGCTACTCTACACCGTCTGTCTGCTGCGCCTGCCCGAGACACGCCCGGCCACCAGTCAGCCTCTTCCTCTTTGGGCACTCATGAGGCGCCTGGCGACAGATGGCAATATTTGGCACAACGCCTTGCTGGTCGCGGGTTTCAATGTGTTGCTGTTTAGCTACTACCTACAGGGTCCATTTGTATTTCAGCGTCTGGGATTGAGCACACAGGCCTTTGGCTATAGTGGCATCGCATTGGCAATCGGCACCCTGGTCGGCAGCGCGATCAACAAAACTTTACTGCAGCGGGGTGTTTCGCAGCCTCGTTTGTTAAGACTGGCCAGCCTGCTGGCCTTAATCGGCGCTGTTGGGGTGTATCTTAGCGAGACCCATCTTGGCTTCCTGCTACCCATGGCATTGATCGTCGCCGCATTTGGCATCGCCATTCCCAACATTCTCAGCCAAGCCCTAGTGGAGTATCGCGACCAGGTCGGGGCGGCCGGCGCCCTGTTCGGCCTACTCTACTACTTGCTTATCGCACTGGGGCTGGCCATGGTTAGCCTGGCCGAGCAGCTGGGCGGGCCGCTACTCATCACAGGTCTGCTACTCAGTCTGGCGATAGGGAGGAGAGGCCTTAGAACCCAGATCCAACCTTGAAATAGATGGCGTTGTCGTCTCCGCTTCTGGCCAAGTCTACCCCCATGTGGATGCCGTAGCGACGAGCGATCTGATAGCGAAAGCCCACACCGTAAGCATTGACCGAATCTTGGTTCTCATGGCTGCTGTAGTTAGCCGTCTGTCCATAGCCATAGAAGGCAGAAACGGTCCATCTGTGGTCGAAGTGATACATCAACTGAGACTGGACGGTAGCTACCCTGTCACCCTGATAGCGAAACGCCGACACGCCGCGCAGGTTAACAAAAGGCTTGGCGGTCGGGCTCAGTTCGCTGTCATCGCCATAGAGGGCGTCAAAGCTCGCCGCCGCCGCAAAGGTCCAGTGCTCGGACATAGGCACATAGACCTCGCCACTGACATTGAGGGTCTGATAGTTAGTGTCGGACCCAAGATGTTCATCGAACACCATATAATCAGCCGTGAGCAGATACCCCTGCTTGGGGAAAAACATATTATCCCGGGTATCGTATTCGGCGACCAGTCCCAAGCCTGAAGTGGTACTACTGTCGCCCAGGCGATGTTGAAAGATCCAATCCACCACAGGGTCTGATGATGAGACGCTAGACTCGCTCCAGATCTGCTTAACCCCCAACATCAAGGGCGTATCGGCAACCCTAAATTGCGCCTTCTGCAAGGCGAATACCGCCTTGGTCTGGGTGTCGAACTGAATGGCGTGCTCTGGAGGCAGCAGGCCCCCCAGACGGGTATAGATATCTAAGTTGGCATTGGCCACCCCGCCAACGACGGTATAGCGAATGCTGTCCTTCAGCCAGGAATGACGATGACCGGCAAACGCCAGCCAGGTACCATTTTCGGTACCTGCGGCGCCGACCAATGTCATGGCTGCGGGCATCAGCTGGGCACCACCGTCGATAGATTCACGGGCCTTTTGCATGCGCAGCGCCTTTTCCGCTTCTGTTTCATGCAGAAACAGGCCAACCAATCCGCCACCCACGCCCAGGGCGGGTTCGGTGATCACCATAGGAATAGGCAGAAAGCCATAGGCGTTCTCGGCCAGATGATGGCCGAGATCCAGCTGGCCATCCTTCTCATCGAAAAAATAGCTGCCATCGGCAACGGCTTGCGTCGATGCCAGCAGCATGGCGCAGAGGAGTATTTTCTTATTCATTGTGTCGACTCATTAAAATTTTTAAAGGAATTTGGTTAAGCATCGGCCTTCAGGGTCTAGCGCCGATTAGAGGGCGCCTAGCTGATAGCACTTAGCTGATAGCACTTAGTTGCTAGCACTTAGTTGATGGCACTTAGTTGATGGCACTTGCCCAATCGCACTTAGGTCACAGCAGGTGCAGCACCGCATACACCAGCATCAACATCAGCGCACTCGAGGTAACGTAAGAAATCAGCAGCGCGTAGAGGGTGCCGTCGCGGGCTTGCTGTCGATAAAGCGCAGCGATCTCCAGGCCTGGATGCTGGCTATCAGCTCTCGTGAATTCGGCCGGTTGCTTGATGTTGAAGATCCGATAGGCGAACGCAAATGAGAGCAGCTGAGAGATCAACACCAGGGCGCCGCCTATCACGACGACTCTGATGCCACCTGCCTGCATGGCCTCAATCATATGCGGCCCAAAATAGAGGCCAGTCACCGCCGTAAACGCCAGCAGCGACAGATTGCGCAGATACTTGCTGGTATGCTGAGGCAAGCGCTCCAGTGGGTTGTTCTTGTGGCAAGCCCAGCCCACGGCAATCCCCGAGAGCAAGCTCGTCAGCCCCGTTCCGAAATAGAGATACAGGCTGCCGAGCTCCAGATGCCAGAGGCTGACGAGATAGGCCGCCACCAGGCCAAGCCCAAACAAGGCCTGGTTTCCCCCTTGGCGAGGCAATCCCGACTTCAACCCCTGTGTGACTGTCTGTATGTCGCGGCTGCTACCCGTCAGCTGCAAGATGTCGCCGGATTTGAGCTCCAGCTCTGGAGTCACTTCCAGCGTCAGCTCGTCTCTAGAAACCGCAGTGATGCACACTTCTCTATGGGTGCGCTCATTGAGCGCCATCTTCACCTGTTGCAGCGACCGGCCCACTAACGCCGGGGCATGGATCACTATGAGGCAGTTCTCTTCGCCGAGCTCTGCCGAGGCAGAGCTCGGAAGCTCAGTGCCAAGCAGGTTGTCGCCAAAGTAAAACAGGGCGTTGTGACAACCCGTCACTGTGATGATATCGCCGGCCACAATCTGCTCATCCTTAGGGTGCGGCCCGCCGGTAGCGGCGCGCGACCGCTCAAAGATGATGTCCACAGAGGGGGCATTGAGTTGCGCCAAGGTTTTGCCCACCACAGTGCTGTCCACGTTCACCTTAAAGACGCGTCTGACTATGCTAGTTCGGGTATCGATAGCTTTGTGTATTCCGGCATAGGCCATGGCTCGTGGCATCGCCGCTGGTAGTAGCCAGGTCAACAGCGCCACTGGCACCAAGACACCTAAGATGACAGTGAGCATATAGCCTAAATTAACTTGGTTCTGGGCGACCTGCTTGGCCGCCTCATCCAGGCCGGGTAGCAGACCTATCAGCTCGCTGGCCTCGGAGATGATTTCCGGGTGCACAAAGCTACCCGCCGTCATGCCTATGACGAGGAAGATATTCAAGTCAAACAGCCAGCTGGCGATAGCCAGGGTGATTATGGCGATCATACTGATCGCCACACTCGCCAGGAGAATCGCTTTTCCGCGCAGCTTGAGGGTTTTGATGAGGTGATAACCTCCCTGGTACCCCACCAGATACATGAAGATGGCGAAAAATAGCCATCGAATGGAGGGGGTGATCTCGGCGCCCATCTGCCCTATGAGTATCCCCATCGCCAGGGTGCCGACTATGCTGCCCAGACGAAATCGCCCAAAGCCAATCTTGCCAACCAATAACCCCGAGACCAAAGCGATCAAAATGGGCAAGTAGGGAGATAAATGCAAAATGTCGTGTAGTGTTTCCATCGCCTGATCACTTCTAAATCAATAAGGGGTGAGATGCTTATAGAGTCACATCCCGATTCCTGATTGATTTTATGCCCGGCGAATGAACACTGATAATCACCGATGAAGGATGAAACCCTTCATAAATGACGAAAGAGGACTCAAGCCACCGATTCGAAGCGGCGGCGAGTGTCGGCGATGGAGAAGATAAAGGAAGTAAGATTCAGGCCTTCGAATAACCAGGCAGCAAACTATCTGTGACCACTGTCGATAGATTTCAGGTAATCCTCGATGCACTTGGAGATCGTCTGTTTCACTATCAACACCTGCTTTGAGTGTTGACTCCAGAGTGACACGGGAACATGTATGGCCTCTTTAATCTGATCGGCTTTGATCTCGACGATATCATCGGAATAATACTCTGACAGGACTATGGTTCGAGGCAGTAACGCCCAGCCGAGTCCCTCTTGTACCAATCTGATAATCAAGGTCTGTTGATCGACCACCTCATATTGTGACGAGAGAATCACCCTACTGGCCATATCATCGTCGAGCATAGACTTAAGCACGAATTGCCGGGTCGACTTCATTGCCGTAATGGTTTCACTCGGCGGTAACTTTGCCAGTTCACTGTCTGCACTGGTAAAAGGCACGAAGGTCATGCTACGCATCAACATAGAATCTATGCTGTTGATAACCTTCCCCTCAAACACATTCACCAGGCCGAAATGAATCGAACCATCTTGAATCCCTTTCTTGATATCTGCCTTAGAGCGCACCCAAAGATTCACCCCCATGGAAGGAAAATCTTCTGCCAAGGCCTTGCGAATGGCTGTTAGCACCTGCTGAGGAATGAAACTCGCATAGGCGATGGTCACAGACTCCAGCCCCCCATAAGATAGGCTTAAGGCCATGCGGTCGAAGGTGCGAGTCTGTTCTATGGCTTGTTTGGCATAGTGATAGAGCAAGGTGGCATCTTGGGTAGGTTCAACCGTACGGCCGATTCGCTCGAACAGCGTGATGGCCAGCTGATCCTCTAAGTTAGTGATCACCTGGCCAATGGTGGTACGGTGTTTATCCAGTTTCACCGCCGCCTTACTGAAAGACTTAAGCTCATAAACGGTAACAAAAGCAAGAAGTTGTTCTAAGCTGAAGTTCATCAATCTACTCCCTTAAACGTCTCTATCTCGGCCTAAGGCTGGGCCACAGGCAAGGTCTTTTTATGAGTCAAAGCTAGCATATCCCATCGGGTTTGTTTACCTATTTTGATGGGTTTGATCCGTCATATGTGATTATTGAATGGAGCTCTGCTCCATTAACATCACCAGCCTAACGAAACAAGAGTAGCTGCAAATCATCTCAGAGCGACTCTTTCATCCAGACAAGGTTACACGCAAATGAACATCATGCCCCATGAGATCGCAATCGGTGATGTCTATTTTCCCCCCTTATTACTGGTGGGCATTCTGGCTTACCTACTCGGCAGCCTATTGACCACACTCGGGACCAAACTGGGTTGGCACAAGTACCTGGCGTTGCCCGCCATTGCTGAACTCTCCATCACCATCATCTTGGTGGGTGTGATCAGTCAGTTCATTTCAATTTTCTAAAGTAGGTATCACTATGTTTAAAAAATATTTGCTCACACTGCTGATCGCTACTGCAGCCGGCGCGACCCTATACAGCCAGTATCAGACCTATCTGGAAAACCCTTGGACCAGAGATGGTCAGGTGCGCGCCCATGTCATTCAGATCACCCCGAGAGTCACGGGACAGATCATCACAATGCAGGCCCAGGACAATAGCCAGGTTAAACGCGGCGATCTCCTATTTGAAATCGACCCGAGTCTTTACCAGGCCAGCCTCAACAAGGCTATCGCCAACGAGAAACAGGCGGCAACACTTTTAGATAAGGCGAAAAACGAGGCCCACCGCGCAGTGAATCTGGAAAAACTCACCCCAGGTGCGCAATCGGAACTCACCCTCAACAATCTACAAAATGCCATAGAGACGGCCAAGGCCAATCTACTGATGGCCAAGGCTCAGGTTGAAGAGGCCAGATTGAACCTGCAATACACCAAGGTGACAGCTCCCGCTGACGGCTATATTACCAATCTCAACTATCGCGTCGGCTCCCAGGTGATCGCCAACAACCCAGTGGTGGCCCTGATCGATGCCTCCAGTTTCTGGATCGAGGGTTTCTTCAAGGAAACCGATCTCAAGGATGTCGACATCCATGATAAGGCGCAGGTGACCCTGCTAATGCACGACAGCGACATGCTGCAGGGAGAAGTACAAAGCATAGGCTATGGCATTGCCAAGGCCGATGGCAGTACAGGCAACGCCCTGCTGCCCAACGTCAACCCGAGCTTTCAATGGATCCGTCTGGCTCAGCGCATTCCGGTCAAGATTAAACTCGATCGCCTCCCCCAAGACCTGCAACTCAGAGTCGGCATGACGGCATCGGTTAAGATCCACAAGCACTAAAATGGGGTGAGACCATATGCTCAGCAGATCCATCAAAGAGGCAATTAAGGTCGCGACCGCGGTCGCGGTTTCCATCGCATTGGCACTGTTTTTTCAATGGGATAAACCCTATTGGGCTGCCGTTACCGTAATTGCGATATCGGCCAACGAATCTTTCGGTCATGGCATACGCCAGGGCAAAATGCGCTTACTGGGTACCCTTATGGGTGTCCTCTACGCGCTTGTGATGATCGCCTTGTTTTCCCAAGAACGGCTGATGTTCATTGCCTTTTTCCACCTTTTCTTAGGCTTTTGTGTCTTCTTTAGCGACAACAAACGCTATGGCTACGCCTTTACCATGGCATTCACAGTGTTTGCCATAGTGGCCATGATGGGCGGGACCAATGGCACCGCCTCATTTGATGTCGCCATCTTAAGAATTCAGGAAACCCTGCTGGGGGTGCTGGTCTACTCCGGCGTCTTTCGTTTTCTCTGGCCGACAACAACAGAGTCGCTGTTTTTCGACACTCTGGAGACGCTAACCCAGCAATTTGCGCTGGCAAGAACGCGCTTAACCCAGGCCCTCAGCGATGGGCAGACTCTGGATGGTGACGCTGAGCTATTGGCTAACCAGGGCAATGTCGATAGACTCCGCGAGCTATTGGCCCTGTCGGCCGCTAGCCACTATCAACTGCGCCATGAAAAGGACAAATGGCAAAGCGTGGTGCAGGCCTGCGATGGCATACAAGGACATATCACTCAGCTGACCGAAGCGATAGCGAGTCAACAGCGTCAACAGCGTCAACCGCACGAGGCTAATCACCAACAGCCAGACCTTGAACAGCCAAGCCTTGCACAGACAGCTCTGGCTGAAACAGATCAGGCAGAAACAAGTCTGGATGAAACCGGCTTAATAAGGCAGGGGCTCGATAAGTTAAACCTGGAACTGGATCTGCTTGCGGCCAGCATAGACAAGGAGAAGCCCCAGAGTCGAGAGCTGGCCCGATACTGGGCGGGGCAAAGCCAATCCAATGCCGAGCTTAATGCCCAGGTTGAAGCCAATGCTAATGCCAAAGCTGCAAACAAGGCTGCTCAGAGCAAGTTGTTGCAGCAGCGGCTCACCAATGCCCTGACCGCTATTGCCATCTCGCTCACCTGTTTCAGCCTGTGGATCTACTTCGCGATTCCGGGTGGCCCCATCTTTCCACTGATAGGCGCCGCGCTGGCCAACGTCGCAGTACACATGCCTGGCAGCATCATTCGGCAAGCCAAGCTGGCCTGCCTCGCCTGGGGCGCACTGTTTCTGGCCGAGTATTGTTTCATCTTGACCACGCTGACCGAACTTTGGCAACTCGTCGCCTTCTATGGCATTAACACACTGTTGGTCTACGGCTATTTCAACAAGCCATCTCAGGTCGTCATTCGCCTGTTGGGTGGTAACCTGCTGCTGATCATGACGATGAACGCGCTGCATAGCACGCCTCAGTATGAAATTATCACGCCACTGTTGATGCTGGTGATCATGCTGATCTGTTTAACTGTGGTCAGGTTCTACCTTCGCCTGTTTAAGGAATGAAATGGTTAATCGCGCCCCCTCAAAAGTGACTCGCAGATAGGCGACGCCTTAAATCACGGTTAACGGTTACCTGTGGTGACTGTCAGGGGACGGTCGCCGCCGATGACGGTTTCCGATGGCATTTCCCGATGAATGTCGGCCGCTAATTGACCACAAAAAAATTTTCACTTTTTTAAAAAATCTTTCCCCTCATTAGGAGAAAGATCATCGCCAAGCCGGAGCGTCGCTTGGTAAATACTCGTTAAAACACACATGAAACCCCATTAAAAACATACGATTAAATAAGCACCCCGTGCTAATTCCTTTCTCGATGTTTGAAGGATTTCATCCTTCAAACGTGATTACTTTAATGTCACATCTGCTCATAAAATACCCTCATCGAATGAAGAAGCAGGCTCTGGATTAAGCGTTACTCCCCGGTTAATCCCAGCGCCGAACCTCTTCAACAACTAACAATGAGTCCTCTATCTGGATTCGGCCAGTGACACAAAGACTGGACAAACGACAAGGGTTACCAGAATGCAAAAGCTTCAATTTCGCACCATCAAGATGACATCGGGCAAAGCGGCCATGCTGAAGGCTGTTCCTTTGGCTCTCGCCCTCTCTTTTGGCAACCTGGCCTATGCCGATGCCGAACCTGCACAAACAATCCAAACCATGGAAACCAGTGCGGCTGAATCTATGCTGGAGCGTTATGGCGTCACAGATGAGTTACTCAAGCTGGGACTCAGCTCACTTACCTATGGCGATCAGCAAGTTGAGCACGTTCAACGTTCAATCGAGATCGATGGCGAAAAGCATGAGTCAGAGGTCTTTCTGGTACAGAGCACAGACAACCGAGGCAACATAGATCTGCGCATCAAGTATGACCAGGCGAAACTGGATGCTGAGGAAGATGTGATTGCCAAGATAGAGGCGATCACTAAGATCGAATACCGTCTCAAAGATTACATGGACAGCTATGACAAGTCGTCCGTCGTCATTAATGAAATCAACCCAAATCATGTCGAGATAAGCTTCAACTACTCTAAGTATGGTTTGCCACAAGATATCGCCTACTTCCGCTTCATGCAGGTCAAATTGACCCTGATCGACGGCAAGGCGAGCACCATGCAGATCACCAACAATGGTAAGACATTTGAATATGATGACTATCGTGTGAGTGAATATGTACAGGAAATCACCTTCGATAACCTGGTCAATGGCAAGACGGTTGTTAAAGAGAAGAGCATCCAGGCCAAGGGTCAAAAAGGTAAGAAACCCGTGAACTACCAGGCCAAATTGCGACCTGTCGCCTTCTACGACGACATGCTGGGTGTGATGGTCATGGATCAAGAATTACTTACGACAGTGTCAGATCCCCGCATTCGTGAAGAGAAGGTTGATCTCGACAGAATCTTCCCAATCCTGGGTGACTTCGTCCGCCAACGCGGGATTGATGTGCCACTGCCCTTCGGCTTCTCGGTGGCCTATCGCAACCAGGATATGAATGTCGGCTTTAATAGTTTTGACATCATGGGGCTGAACTTAGACGAGTTCTTCGACCCAGAGAGTTCAATCGGTACCGTTAACGCCGAAAGTTACTCATTGCGCGCCGACATCAACATACTGCCCTTCTGGAACGTGTTCGGCTACATAGGCAAGGTCAATGTGGATGCCGTGGTAGACGCCCACTACACGGGTAAGATGAAAGATGTGTTCGAAGAAAAACTGGGCGTGATCGGCGGCAAGCTAGCCTGTAATGCGGTAGCGAGCCAGGGCGTTGACCTCTGTTCACCCGGCGATGTTAACGTGCCGCTACACCTGGATTATGACCTGGTTGGAGTGGGGACTACCCTGTCAATCGGCTACAAAGAGTTCTTTGCATCGGTAACCGCGAGTTACAGCGTGACCCGCCTCGAGGGTAACGACAACTGGGGCGATGGTATTCTCACCATTCAACCTATGCTGGGGTATCAGTTCCTCGACTATCGTGCACAGGTATTTATCGGTGCTGAGTACCAAGGCCTCAAGCCGACGATGGAAGGCAACTTAGGCTACATTGACGCCCTGGGACGCGACTTTACCTACAATGTTGGGGTCGAGTTGAACAAGTGGGCCTACCTGGTGGGCTTTAACAAGCAGATAGGTAAAAACCTCAACTTTACCGCCCTGTATAACAAGGGTGAAACCCGAAGCGCCATCACCCTCAACCTGGGTTACCGCTTCTAATTTGCCCCCGCGCTATCGACGACTCAATCTATTCGGTTGAGTCGTTTTTTTATGGCCATCAACTGGCTTGCTCTCGATATTACAACTCTTCTCTCCCAGCCATAACACCTCAACACTAGGCTGACGGATTAACGCCAGATTAAGCGAGGATTCGATCCATCATAGCCGATTATTGAATGGTCAAAAAACCTACTACTATACCCCCATCATATGAGCCCAACTCATCCCCAATTAGATTAATGGAGTCTAAAATGACCATGTTTTCTCGCTCTGCTATAGCCGTATTTGTAACGCTGTCGCTAGCCGCTTGCGGTGGCAGCGATGATCAGTCCAGTGGCAATCAACCCGCCCCAGAAGTACCAGCACCAATCACTCCACTACCAGCCGAACAGATAGCGGTGCAGATAGGCGATCACCAGCTCAAAGCGATGAAAGAATCCGTTGTTATTGATGATCTCCAGGGACAGGCTACCCGCGTCGAACTCGAGGCCTTCAAGGGAATTCCCTATGCCAGTGCCGCGCGCTTCGAACACAGTCAGCTCCGTGACATCTCGGCAGTCCAAGATGCCACTGAATTCGGCTATGTCTGCCCACAAAACCGCGGCACAATCCAGGCTCAGTCGGAAGACTGCCTCAACCTCAATATCTGGCGTCCGGAAAATACCCAGGCCGAAGCGGCACTGCCGGTATATATATTTATCCACGGCGGTGATTTTGAAGTCGGCTCAGGCGCCGACCCATTGATTCAAGCCGATAATGTAGTCGCCCAGGGCGCGCTCGATGGTAAGCCATTTATTGCCATCACGATCAACTATCGCCTTGGTATCTTAGGTAGCTATTGGATGGATGGCACCCAAGCGCCAGAAGGCGGTAACTTTGGTCTGGGAGATCAGAAACGGGCACTGGCATGGGTCAATGAAAACATCGACTTATTTGGCGGCGATCCCAATAATGTCACCCTTATTGGTCAGGAGGCAGGCGCCATGTCTGTCGGCATATTGCAACAGCGCGAGACTCAGGAAGATATTGCCGGCATTCATTTTCAACGAGCCATCATGCAGAGTAATCCCTATGGATTCGATTATAAATCCTATGGTCAGGCTCAAACCTTTCACGATAAACTGGTTCAATATGGCGCCGAGCTATATCAATCCGAGACACTAACAGAGCTAAGCCTTACTCAGCTCCTCGCAGTTCAGGCAAAGGCTACAGGGCTCACATCGACTATCTCTGCTTGGTCTGGCATAGACTGTATCGACACCCAAGATCTGGTTGGCAGCAGCCTCTGCTTCGCCAGCAAACTCGATAGTGAGATGACACCGCAGCATCATCTTAAGCCTTTCGCCCCCTACATTGAGTATCGTGCAAAGGGATTTTTGAAACCTGAAATCAGCGGCTATCACCTGACGACACAGCCGGCACAAACCCAGTACAGAATACCGACAGTGGTGGGGTTCAACACCGATGATGCCGCGACCACCAGCTTTATGCCAAGCCTAGCGTCGCTGATCCCAAGTATCATCCAACTGCTCCAAGAAATGAACGATGCCCCTGAAGGCATAGAACTTTCGGCCCAAGAAATTCAGGCCTGGCTAGCGTCTCAGGAAAATCTAAACCTGCTCAACCAACGCCTGCTGCAACTCACACCTGAACAGCTTACGGCGCAGGCTGAGCTTGGCAACATCCTGCCCGGTAGCGCCTACGAGGCCATAGTGAAGTTTTTCTTCGGCCTGGGTAACAATGAGCTAGCCAACAAGCTGCTTGCCTTGACCGATTTCGTCCCTAACGGCGAGAGTGAGCTCTCGGGGGCTACCGCCAACATGGCACAGCTTAACCTGCTCACCAATGACATGCTGTTCAGCGGCCCGGCCTACATCAAGGCCAAACAAACCAGCGATCAGGGGCAAGTGGCCACTAGCCTGTATCAGTTCGACTATAAGCCGAGCTTTAACAATTGGACCGTATACAATGAAGAGGAAACCATCTACCCCAGCGATACCTTTAAGTCCGTAAGTTGTACCGGCAAGGTATGCAGTGGCACCGAACTGCCCTTTATCTTCAACAAGCCATACAACTTAGCTGGCAGTAAAGTAAAGCCCAGCAGCACAGATCAGCAGCTGATGAACAAACTGTCGCGTATCTGGTTTAGTGACGAGCTATTCACCGATCATCAATACGATACAGCCACAGACAGAGTGCTGACCATCAAGGCTGACGGACAGGTATCACCCGTCACCGACTGGGACGCTGAGCAAAATTCGGCCCAAGATCCTGAGCTGAGAGGCGGACGTCTTACAGGCTTGGAACACTTAGGCTTGATAATGAATTACTTCGATAAGTAAGCCTGAACTTCCCATCCCCCAAGGCCGACTGGTTAACCACTAGCCGGCCATTTTTTGACCAGGAGCTCAAGCCGATGAGCAGATCTTCTCTATGTCGCCCGATGACGGCACGACTCTTCTCCCTCTTTATACTAGTGCTCACAGGGTGCGCCAGCACTTACCCTGAAATCGAGCCTGGTTTCGAGTCAGATTGGCAGGCTCAACCCCATGAGGCTCAGGTCTATTTGATCCCCAGCGCGAGCGAGGCGCTGGCCCGTCGCATAAACGCGATCCGCCACGCCCAGCAGAGTATCGACATCACCTATTTTTCATGGAATCAGGATCTTTCCGGTCTGATGCTGCTCAACGAGTTAAAACTGGCAGCAGACAGGGGCGTGCAGGTGCGCATCATCCTAGATGATCTGCTAGTGTTCAACGAAACTTGGTTGGCCGAGCAGGCACAACACCAAAATATTGCCCTACGCATTTTCAACCCGTTTCACTCTCGTAAGACGGGCTGGTTAGGCCGCAGCGTGGACTTCGAACGTCATAAAGCGCAACTGGATAATCGTCTACATGAAAAATACTTCAACGTCGACGGCCAGGTGATGATCTTAGGTGGACGCAACATAGGTGATAACTATTTTGGTTACAGCCAAGAGGCGAACTTCTTCGATCTCGATGTTGTGTTTAAAGGCGATATTCTTCAGCCATTTATGATGAACTATCGACAGCTTTGGAACAGTGATCTTTTAAGTCCCATCGAGCAGCTTATCCACACCAAGGGAAATAGTCACTATCGTCACTTTGACCGGGCATGGCAGCGCCACCAAGACGAGCAGCCCCAGGTGCTAGCGGCAATATCCGCTTCGCTCGCGGACTTGCCCACCATGCACTTTATCCGCGCCCAGGTCACCCCAGTATTCGACTCGCTAAACAAGGTGAAAGACAACAAACCTTACTTCAGAAGCCGGGTAGAACACCTGATGAACGACGCAATAGCCAATGCCAAGAAAGCCATTATCTCGACGCCTTACCTTATACCGACCCAACATAGGTATGACATCATAGAGACGCTGACCAAGCAAAATACGCAAGTGACACTGATCACCAACTCCTCGGCATCCAATGATTCAGCCTTCATCCCAGCCTACTTTGAGCAGTATCGTCCAGAGCTGCTCACCATGGGGGTCGACCTGTATGAATTTAGGGATGACGCGATTAACACCGATCACCTCTACCATGTGGCAACCTATTATCACAACAAGACCTTCATCTTTGATGACAAGCTTGCTTATATAGGTTCATCAAACTTCGACCCACGCTCGGACTTTCTCAACATAGAATTTGGCGTCGTCATAGATAGCCCGGCCTTTGCCGAAGCATTGACCCACTATCTGTTAGCGAGGAAAGCGGATCTCTATTGGCATGTGACCCTAGCACCCGACGGCAGCATAAGCTGGCATTCCGGTGAGGAAACCCATGACGCCTCACCCAACTATGGTGGCTGGCACAAGCTGCCAGACTGGTTTATCAGACAGCTCGACAGCGAATTTGAGCTCTAGCCCACTTACTTCTCCGCGACAGACACCGGGAAATGGCCTTTATCTCTCGTGAAAGGTCTTCCCCCGGCAAACATCTTGCCCCTCATTTTCAGCCTTCTCTATCCTTAATACCTGGCTTTCGCCCCTGACCTCTCCAGTCGCGCCGCCAGATACCTCTATCTAAGCTTGGCGATTAACCACCCACGGTTAGAGGCATGAGAAACTTACATTGCATTCGCTTACATCAGTCCATTTGCCCTCATTTTTTCCATAGGCATAAGGGCTCGACATCAGGCTTTACAGCTCGGGCTACTAACCGGCTTAACCAAACGAACCCAACAGGCTCGGCTGATAATACCTAACGGCAGAACCAGATGAGGGAACAAGATGACAAGACCGAATGACTTTGTATAGTGAATCAGCACTATGAGCTAGCGCTATGAACTAGCACAGTGGGTAGAATTGAGAAGAGGACACAGAGAACAAGGCTGTGTTCGAGTCATCCAAACGGACAAGGGTTAAAGGGAAAGGTGTTGCCAAGCTAAGCCGTGACGCGAAGGATATCGAATCTTAGTCACTTATGCGAGAAGCTCAGCATCGCAAGCGTTAGCTCACAAGGAAAGAGATAGAGATAGAGATAGAGATAGAGATAGAGATAGAGATAGAGATAGAGAGAGCCACACCTTGGCGATGTGCGCCTCACTATTCAAGCTGAGGGTATAGGAAAGACGCATAGGAAGCATACAGAGTGGAAGGTATATGAATGGTCTAAACGAGCAGCTAAGTTCCTACGCCAGACACCTAGCACCTAGCACCTAGCACCTAGCACCGGAATGAAACCAGACATGAAATCCGGTGAGGAAGAGGCGAACGTATTGGGTAGCAAAAAAGTAAGAAAGCCCGCACAGAGACGGGCTTAAATTGGGAGGCGATTATCGATAGGCGATGACACGGGCGACATAACTGAAGTCACCAGAATCACCGTGATAGTCGCGAAACAGATCTACCGAGAAGAATAGCGGCCTATCTTGCTCGATCCGCTCGGCAATCTTATGGCCCAGGCTGTCGATATCTTTCTCACCATACACATAAAACTTGCCCGTTTTCTCAAGCTTATGTGCTTCCGCCTGCTGACGGGTGACATAGATTTCGCTGAACTTCTC